>NZ_QUAC01000234.1 GCF_003389455.1 Streptomyces inhibens
CGGGCCGCGGCGAGCGCGTCGAGTGCGGCGCTGGGCCAGGTGGCGCGGGCGGCCCGCATCATCTGCCGGCCGAGCCGCCGGGCGACCTGCCGCAGCGCCGGTACGGGCGTACGGGCGTCGGCAGCGTCGTCCAGGAGCAGCGGGTCGCAGCCGGCGGCGGCCGCGGCGGCGAGCCCCGCGGCGACCAGGCCCGCGGTGTGCAGCCGGCCCCGGCAGAAGGTTTCCAGGGTGGCGGCGTCCTTGATGCGTCCCGCGGTGACGGCCGGTTCGGCGCCGCCCGAGTGGGCGTGCCCTCCGGCGGGGAACCGGCCGTCGGCGAGGACGAGCAGCGCTGCGCGGCTCATCGGTGGTACGCGTCCTTCATCGGGATGTTCATCGGGCGGTACATCAGAAGAGGAAGTACCGCTGGGCCATGGGGAGTTCGGTGGCGGGGGCGGGTTCGACCACCTCGCCGTCGATGGTCACCGTGAAGGTGTCGGGGTCGACCTGGACGCGCGGCAGGGCGTCGTTGTTGCGCATATCGGCCTTGGTGACGCCGCGGGTGCTGCGGATCGCCTCGTAGCGCTTGGCCAGTGGGAGACGCTCGGGGAGATCGTCCTCGATTGCCTGCCGGGAGACGAAGTTGACCGAGTTGCTGCCCGGGGCCTTGCCGGTGGCGCCGAACATCGGGCGGGGCAGGATCGGCTGCGGGGTGGGGATGGAGGCGTTGGCGTCGCCCATCTGCGCGTAGGCGATCTGGCCGCCCTTGATGACGAGCTGCGGCTTGACGCCGAAGAACGCCGGGTCCCACAGGACGAGGTCGGCGAGCTTGCCGTCCTCGACGGAGCCGACGACATGGTCGATGCCCTGGGCGATGGCCGCGTTGATGGTGTACTTCGCGACATAGCGGCGGGCGCGGTGGTTGTCGGCGCTGCCGTCGCCGAGGAGGCTGCCCCGGCGCCGCTTCATGACGTGCGCGGTCTGCCACGTACGCATCACGACCTCGCCGATCCGGCCCATGGCCTGGGCGTCGGAGGACATGATCGAGATGGCGCCGAGGTCGTGCAGGATGTCCTCGGCCGCGATCGTGGAGGGCCGGATCCGGGACTCGGCGAAGGCGAGGTCCTCGGGGACGGCGGGGTTGAGGTGGTGGCAGACCATCAGCATGTCGAGGTGTTCCTCGACGGTGTTGATGGTGTGCGGGCGCGTGGGGTTGGTGGACGCGGGCAGCACATTCGGCTCGGAGACCATCGCGATCATGTCGGGGGCGTGGCCGCCGCCGGCGCCTTCGACATGGAACGCGTGGAGGGAACGGCCGCCGATGGCGGCGAGGGTGTCGGCGAGGAATCCGGCCTCGTTGAGGGTGTCGGTGTGGATCGCGAGCTGCGCGCCGCTCTCCTCGCAGACGTTCAGACAGGCGTCGAGGACGGCGGGGGTCGCGCCCCAGTCCTCGTGGATCTTGAAGCCGAGGATGCCCGCCCGCAGCTGGTCGCGCATCGATGCGAGCGAGGTGGTGTTGCCCTTGCCGAGCAGGCCGACATTGACCGGCAGGGAGTCCATCGACTCGAACATCCGGGCAACGTGCCAGGCGCCGGGGGTGATGGTGGTGGCCTTGCTGCCCTCTGCCGGTCCGGTGCCGCCGCCGACGAGGGTGGTGACGCCGGAGGCCAGCGCCTCGTCCACCTGCTGGGGGCAGATGAAGTGGACATGGGTGTCGATGGCGCCGGCGGTGAGGATCTTGCCGTTGCCGGCGATGACCTCGGTCTCGGGCCCGATGACCAGGTCGGGGTGGACGCCGTCCATGGTGTCGGGGTTGCCGGCCTTGCCGAGCGCGGTGATCCTGCCGTCGCGGATGCCGACGTCGGCCTTGACGATGCCCCAGTGGTCGAGCACCACCGCACCGGTGATCACGGTGTCGGGGGTGCCCTCGGCGCGGGTGGCGCGGGACTGGCCCATCGATTCGCGGATCACCTTGCCGCCGCCGAAGACGGCCTCGTCGCCGGCCCGGCCGGGCCCTCCCGAGCGGTCCTCGGTGATCTCGATGACCAGGTCGGTGTCGGCGAGCCGGATCCGGTCGCCGGTGGTCGGGCCGAAGAGATCGGCGTACGCCTGGCGGGTCAGCTCAGCCATCGAGGGTGCCTCCGGTCTCGCCCCGCAGGCCCATGACGATGCGCTTGCCCCCGATGGGGACGAGTTCGACCTCGGTGGGAATCCCGGGCTCGAAGCGCACGGCGGAGCCGGCCGCGACGTTCAGCCGCTTGCCGTGCGCGGCCGCGCGGTCGAAGTCGAGGCCGGGGTTGGCCTCGGCGAAGTGGTAGTGGGAGCCGACCTGGACGGGGCGGTCGGCGGCGTTGAGGACGGTCATGCGCGTGAGGGGGAGGCCTTCGTTCAGGCGCACCGGCTCGTCGGCGTAGAGGATCTGTCCCGGGATCATCTTCTGCTCTCCCGTGATCAGTTGATGGGTTCGTGAACGGTGACGAGCTTGGTGCCGTCGGGGAAGGTGGCCTCGACCTGCACATCGTGGATCATCTCGGGGACGCCCTCCATGACCTCGTCGCGGGTGAGCACCTTGCGACCGGAGGACATGAGCTCGGCGACGGTACGGCCGTCCCGGGCGCCTTCGAGGATGTGCACGGTCAGCAGCGCAATCGATTCGGGATGGTTGAGCTTCACCCCTCGGGACCGTCGCTTTTCGGCCACGTCTGCCGCCACATGAATCATCAAACGTTCTTGTTCATGCGGGGTCAGTTGCATACCTTCTCCACCTCACAGTCTTCACCACCCGGGACGCATTTACCCAGGTCACAGGCGTGGACGCACCTGTATCGATAGATGTACCACGCACTGATTAAAGGAGGAGCAAACCGACCTCCAGCACTTGGCCATCAAGAGCCCCACGACCGGAGGCTAGTTCGGCGGGATTTCATCGGCGTTACAGCCAGGGACACATCCGCGTCATCTGTTGCGCCTGATGTAACGCGGCGTCATTGCCGCCCGTTACGGCGCAGCAACCCGTTTGCCGGAACCGACTTACCCCCATCAAGCCCCCGCCCATACGGGACAACTGATGGCGAATTCCGCACCCCGAAGCCACCACCGGGCCGCGCGACAGCCGGGACATCCGGCGGCCTGACCGCCACGATCACCACAAACCCGACACGTCCCGCTCTGCGAACACCACTGTCCGATATGCGCTCTTGACGGGTTCGGGGACGGTCGCAATCCTCATGTGCGCGTCAAACAAGCTCAACCAACCCCCCACACTTGTATCGGAGCCACACTGTGACTCATTCGGCACGAATACGCCGGGCCGCGCTGGCCGCGGGCACCGTCACCGCCCTGGCCGCCACCCTCTTCACCGCGGCCGGCGCCTACGCCGACACCGCGCCGGCCGCCGCCCCGGACATCGACGTCAAGGCCGTCAAGGCCGACCTGGACCAGCTGCAGTCGATCGCCGACGCCAACGGCGGCAACCGCGCCCACGGCCAGCCGGGCTACAAGGCGTCCGTCGACTTCATCAAGGGCAAGCTGGACCAGGCCGGATTCACCACCCAGGTCCAGGAGTTCGACAACAACGGCGCCAAGGGCTACAACCTGGTCGCCGACTGGCCGGGCGGCGACGAGAGCAAGACCGTGATGACCGGCGCCCATCTGGACTCGGTCGACGCGGGCCCCGGCATCAACGACAACGGCTCCGGCTCGGCCGGCATCCTCGAGGTCGCCCTCGCGGTCGCCAAGTCCGACTTCAAGCCCGCCAAGCACCTGCGGTTCGGCTGGTGGGGCGACGAAGAGGACGGCATGGTCGGCTCGAAGCACTACGTCGACAGCCTGGCGCAGGGCGACCGCTCGAAGATCGACTCGTATCTGAACTTCGATATGATCGGCTCGCCGAACCCGGGCTACTTCGTCTACGACGACGATGCCCGCCTGGAGAAGGTCTTCAAGGACTGGTACGCGACCAAGAACATCGCGACCGAGCCCGAGACCGAGGGCGACGGCCGCTCCGACCATGCTTCGTTCAAGGACGCCGGCATCCCGGTCGGCGGACTGTTCTCCGGCGCCGACTACATCAAGACCGAGGCACAGGCGAAGGCCTGGGGCGGGACCGCGGGCAAGGCGTTCGACGCCTGCTACCACCAGTCCTGCGACACGTCGAAGAACATCGACGACACCGCGCTGGACAACAACAGCGACGCCATCGCCAACGCACTGTGGCAGCTCAGCTCTTGAGCCACCTGCCCCACCGCACGGTCAGCGCTCGCTGACCGTCATTTCTCCCGACCCGGTCGCCGATCCCCGGCGGCCGGGTCGCGGTGTTCCGCGGCGATACCGAACCGCCGTCGTTCGCCCGGAGCGGACGGCAGCTGCCGCACGGCGGACACCGTGCTGATCACCTGCTCCTCCTCCGCGTCCTGCTCGCACTGCCCGAGTTCTTCGAGTTGCTGCAGGTCAGCGGCGGATACCAGCGCGACGAGGGGCTTGCCGTGGCGGGTGACGACCACCCGCTCACCGCCGTAGACGACACGGTTGATCAGATCCGCCAGCTCCGCCCGGGCTTGCGTCACCGGAATTTCATAGGCCATGCTCCCATTCTAACGGGATGTACGTCCTGTACATTTTTTACAGAGAAGAGGAGCAGCCATGCTGCGATCGACAGCCCGCTATGTCCTTCCCGAGCTCACCGAGCGCACCTCCCAGGGGACGCGCACCATGGACCCGTACTCCAAACTGCTCAGCGAGCGCATCGTCTTCCTGGGCACCCCGATCGACGACGCCTCGGCCAACGACGTCATGGCCCAGTTCGTCCACCTCGAACACGCCGCGCCCGAGCAGGACATCTCGCTCTACATCAACTCCCCCGGCGGCTCGTTCACCGCGATGACCGCCATCTACGACACGATGCGCTTCGTGTCGTGCGACGTGGAGACCGTCTGCCTGGGGCAGGCCGCCTCCGCCGCCGCGGTGCTGCTGGCCGCCGGCACACCCGGAAAGCGGCTGGCGCTGCCCCGCGCCCGGATCCTGATCCACCAGCCGTCGCTCAGCGAACCCATCCAGGGCCAGGCCACCGACCTGCAGATCCAGGCGGACGAGATGCTGCGCACCCGCGACATGCTGGAGGAGATGCTGGTGCGGCACACCGGACAGCCTCGCGAGCGGATCGCCGCCGACATCGAGCGCGACAAGATCTTCGACGCCCCGGCCGCCCTGGAGTACGGCCTGATCGACGGGCTCACCCGTAACCGCAAGCAGTCGTCCCCCGAGCCCGTCGCGCGGTGATCCCCGATGCTGCCACCCGAACCCCCGCCACTGCCCGCCCTGACCCGCGCCGAGGGTGAGCTGATCGACTCCTATCTGGCGGTGCTCGACCTGCTCGGCCGGATCAATCCGACCCGCGGCGGCCACACCTACAGCGGGCTGCGCGCCGCCCAGGCACTGGTCGGCAAGGCCGCCGAACTACGGGACGCACTGACGCTGATGCACAACCGGGGCGAGAGCGAGCTGCACCGCGCAGCGCTGACCCGGGCGCTACAAGTACTGGACGGCGAGCGCCGGGCCGGGCTCGTGACGGTGCCGCCACCCGAGGACCTGTGACCCGACACGCGCGCCGGGGCTGCGCATACGGCGTAGCGTCCGCGCCTGTTGTAAGGAGGCGACGAATTGCGCGGGGCACACATAATTCATCCGGCCCTTGATGTTTCGCCGCTGGTCCCAGGGCCGCAACACCCCGCGTCAGACCACCTGCAGGAACAAAACTAACCATTCAGCCCAAATGTGACCCATGTCACATACGGCATTTTCAGCTCGGAATTCGGGCGGTGGGTGCGTGACGATCCCTTCGACGACAAGACCCCGCCACAGAGACGGGGCGGTCCGGACGGGCGCCCAATCCCGCCGCCGTACCGGATGTCCGGTCGACGATGTGGATCGGCGGGAGCGGAGGACCCGAGCACGACGGGGCCCCGGCCTTCCCGGCCGCGGGTTCCTTGGGGTGAAGCCGTACGCATGGCCGGGCATCTTCGCCTGCCCGAACCCGACAGGTCTTCCTTCGTAGGCGGCTGACGAAGGGTTTGCGCATGACCGTGCGCACACATACGCCGAATCTGCTGGCGCGCGCCGGCGCCGTCTCCGCGATGACGCTGGTCACCCTCGGCGGGGCGACACTCGCCCCGGGAGCGACCGCGGACGCCGAGGCCGCAACCGTCTCCGCCCATGCACTGCGGATCGCGGCGTCCAAGAGGGGCGCTCCCTACCAGTACGGCGCCCAGGGGCCCTGGCGCTTCGACTGTTCGGGGCTGACGCTGTACTCGTTCAAGCGCGCCGGCCGGGCCCTGCCACGCACCGCCGCCGCGCAGTACGGGCAGACCCGGCATGTGCCGGCCTCCTCCCGAAGACGCGGCGACCTGGTGTTCTTCTATTCGGGCAGCGGCATTTACCACGTCGGCATCTACGCGGGCCGGAGCCGGATCTGGCATGCGCCCAAGGCCGGCAGCGTGGTACGGCTGGAGCGGATCTGGAGCCGCGCCGTCTGGTACGGAAGAGTGCGTTGACCTGCGACTTCGCCTTACGCTCGGTCAGTTGTCAGTGGGCTTCGGTAATTTGACCGAGTGACCTCGCACCTGAGCAAGCTGCTGACGGCCGCGGCGCGCGGAAGCTTTCCGCCCGCCGACGGATCGGTGACGGTGCTGCCCCCGCCGTCACCACGGGACGTGGGGGTGGCGGCCTTCACCTGCCATGCCGTGGTGTTCGCGGACGTGGAGCCCTCATGGGTGCGGGACCGGATAGCGCCCGGTGATCTCTCGGCGCCGCTCAGCCCGCCGTTTCTCACGGCTCTGGGCGAGCGGGTGGGCCGCGAGGCCAACAACATCGACATGGTGACGGTCGCCGAGGCACTGCCCGGTCCGCCGCCGCTGGAGCTGGCGGAGACGACGGACCGCGGCCATCCGCGAATAACCCGGGCGCTGCGGCACCGCGACGACGTACGGGCCTGGACGACCGCCGACGGCGGGACGCTGGTCATCGGCCGTGGGGTGGCCGACCGCTGGGAGCTGGCCGTCGAGGTGGACGGCGTGGCACAGGGGCACGGCCTCGGCCGCCGGCTGGCGTACGCCGCCCGGCATCTCCTCCCGGCCGGCGAGCTGCTGTGGGCACAGGTCGCCCCCGGCAATGCGCGCAGCGTCCGCGGGATCCTGGCCGCCGGGTTCGTGCCGGTGGGCGCCGAGGTGCTGATGGTGCCGCACGGCGGTCGCGGCTAGGTCGGGTCCAGGACGTCGCTCAGGCGAGCACCAGCTCGACGAGCAGGATGCCGCCCAGGGCGGTGAGCAGCGCGCCGGTGGTGGCTTCCAGGGCCCGGGTCACCCGC
The DNA here is from genome assembly GCF_003389455.1 of Streptomyces inhibens. Lineage (GTDB taxonomy): Bacteria > Actinomycetota > Actinomycetes > Streptomycetales > Streptomycetaceae > Streptomyces > Streptomyces inhibens. Next base: position 7,340 of record NZ_QUAC01000234.1, read on the forward strand.
GGGCGGCGCAGCCAGGCGCCCAGCCGGTCCACGAGCAGGGCGACGGCCGGGAACCACACCAGCGCCATCGCGACGACCATCGTGGCGAGCAGCAGCGTACGGGGCAGTGCGGGCTCGCCCGCCGGAACGAACTGCGGGAGCAGGCTGAGGAAGAGCACGGGGGCCTTGGGGTTGAGCGCATTGGTCAAAAAGCCCTGGCGCAGCCCCTGCGCGGTGCCCAGGAGGGCGGCCGGGCGGGCGCCGTCGGCGGACGGGGCGGCGGAGGGATCGGCCGAGGCGTCCACGACAGTCGCCGGGCGCCGGACGGCCGCGATCAGGGCGCGGCCACCGAGGTACAACAGGTAGGCGCCGCCGAGGAGTTGGACGGCACCGAAGAGCGCGGGCACGGCGACCAGCACCGCCGCGAGCCCGGCCACCGCCAGCGCGGTGTGCACCAGCAGTCCGCCCGCGACGCCGACGGCGGTGGCCACCCCCGCCCGGCGCGAGTCGAGGGCATTGCGCACCACGACCGCGAAATCCGCGCCCGGCATGGTGACCATGCCCGCGGCGACTCCGGTGAAGGCAATCAGCTGTCCGTCCATATGAGCAGCTTCGCCGGTCAGAGCCTTTAATAGGTATTGGCAATCTTCTTGGAGGGCCTAAAGAGGTTCTTATGTACGACCCCACACGGCTGGCCGCTCTGGTGGCGGTCGCGGAAGCCGGTTCGATCACCCGGGCCGCCGCCCGGCTCGGCTACACCGCCCCCGCGCTCTCCCAGCAGCTCGCCAAGCTGGAACGGGAGGCCGGGGCGGCGCTGCTGGTGCGCCACCACCGCGGGGCGCGGCTGACGGCAGCCGGGGAACTGCTGCTCATACGGGCCCGGCGGGTGCTCGACGAGCTGGATCAGGCCCGGCACGAGCTGTCGCAGCTGGCGGGGCTGTCCGGCGGCCGGCTGCGGATCGGCACGTTCATGACCGCCGGTACGCATCTGCTGCCGCCCGCGCTCAGCTCGTTCCGCCGTGCGCACCCCGATGTGGAGCTGAGCGTGACGGAGTTCGTACCGCCGCAGGACACCGCGGCGGTGGCGCTGGGCGAGATAGATCTGGCGCTGACGCACGAGTACGTGCCGGGCGAGGCGATGCCGCCGCCGGACGGTGTGAGTCTGGAGCCGCTGCTGGCCGAGGAGCTGGTGCTCGTCACGGCGCCCGGCCATGCCCTGTCGGCGGGCGCAGGACGGCTGCCGCTGGCCGAGCTGGCCGGCCAGCCGCTGGTCAGCATGGCGCCGGCCAACCCCAACCGGCGCGAGGTGGAGGCGGCGCTGGCGGCGGCCGGGGCGAGTGTGGCGGTGCGCTGTGAGTCGCCGAGCTATGCGGTGGTGTGTGCGCTGGTGAGCGCCGGGCTCGGGGTGGCGGTGGTGCCGGAGATGGTGGCGGAGGGCTCGGTGACCCCGCTGGGGATCCGCCGGCTGGACCCACCGGAGCTGCATCGCCGGATCTCGGTGGCCTACCGCCCCGGGGGCGGCACCCCGGCCGCTGACACCCTGCGGGCCCTGTTGCGCGGTGCCTTCACCCGCCACTCCCCCGCACCATGACGCACGGTCTCTGCGGCCGAAGCCCTGGTCAGCGGACGGCGACCGGCCATGGCATGGCGATCCCGACGGTCTTGCCGCCGGACGCGGTGGGGACGACCGAGAGGCGGCCGCCGGCCTCCGCGGCGAGGAAGCGGACGATGACCATGCCACGGCCGTTGTCCTGCTGGACCGCGGCGGGCAGCCGGCGCGGCCGGCGCGGATGGCTGTCGGTGACACCGACGCGCAGGTGTTCATCGCGGTCGAGCCGTAGCTCGATGGTGAAGGTCGGGGACTGGCCGAAGGTGTGCTGGACGGCGTTGGTCGCGAGTTCGGAGACGATCAGACGGACGGAGTCGGCGGTTTCGGAATCGGCCGGCAGGCCCCATTCGGCGAGCACTGCCAGGGCGTGTCGGCGGGCGATGGCGACCGAGGCCGGGGCGCTCGGCAGAGTGAGTGAGGATTGTTGGTGGTCTGCCATCGCGACGCCGTCCCTTTCCCACCGAGTCCCGGCTCCGGTCCGCTGACCAGGGACGCCGGGATGCCGCTCGGGACACCGATTCGGCCTCGGACTTCTGCTGTGCGCCAGAGTGCCACCCATGCTGCCGGTGTGGTGCTCGATCCACCAACATATACAGATATCTATCGCTCAATGCGGTGAACTCTGCTACGCGAGAACGGATTTGGGGCGCACGGGGCTCGATGGGCCCGAGGGATCTGGTGGACCCGGTGGAGCCGGTGGTGACGCCCGGACGGCGACCGCCCCACCGGTTCAAGCCGGCGCCGGATCAAGCCGTAGCCGGTTCAAGCCGGCGCCGCTTCAATCCGCCGCCGGATCGAGCCCCCGCCCATTCACACCACCGGCGCCGTGGCCACGATCGTGCCGACCGCCATGCCGAGCTGGGCATCCGTCAGATCCGCGCGGGCGGTGAGCCGCAGCCGGGAGATCCCGTCGGGTACGGACGGCGGCCGGAAGCAGCCGACTGCGAGGCCGGCCGTACGGCAGTCGGCGGCCCAGCGGACCGCGGCCTCCGGCGACGGGGCGCGTACCGAGACCACCGCGGCGTCCGGCCGTACCGCCGCCAGACCTGCCGCGGTGAGCCGCCCGTGCAGCTCGCGTGCGACCTGCCCGGCGCGGGTGGCGCGCTGCGGTTCGCGGCGCAGCAGGCGCAGCGCGGCAAGGGCGCCGCCGACCGCCGCCGGGGCGAGACCGGTGTCGAAGATGAACGACCGGGCGGTGTTGACCAGGTGCTCGATGACCCGGGCCGGGCCGAGCACCGCGCCGCCCTGGGAGCCGAGCGACTTGGAGAGCGTCACGGTGGCCACCACATCGCCGTCACCGGCCAGTCCGGCCGCCCGCAGCGCGCCACTCCCCCCGTCGCCCAGGACGCCCAGGCCATGTGCGTCGTCGACGAGGAGAGCCGCGCCCGCTGCCCGGCAGACCTCGGCGAGCGCGGGCAGCGGCGCGGCGTCGCCGTCGACCGAGAACACCGAGTCGGTGACGGCGAGCGCCCGGCCGTCGTGGCCGGTCAGCGCGGTGCGTACGGCCTCCGGATCGGCGTGCGGGACCACTTCGGTACGGGCCCGGGAGAGCCGGCAGCCGTCGATCAGGGAGGCGTGGTTGCCGGCGTCGGAGACGAGCAGGGTGCCGGGGGCGGTGAGCGCGGTGACGGCGGCGAGATTCGCGGCATATCCGGAGGACAGCACCAAAGCCGCCTCGAATCCGCAGAATGCGGCGAGTTCCGTCTCCAGCCGGGCGTGCAGCTCGGTGCTGCCGGTGACCAGCCGGGAGCCGGTCGCGCCTGCTCCCCAGCGGTGTGCGGCGGCGGCCGCGCCACGGGTGACCTCGGGGTGCCGGGCGAGTCCGAGATAGTCGTTGCTGGCCAGATCGAGCAGCGGGGAGTCGACGGGGCGGGGGCGCAGGGTGCGGACGAGTCCGGCACGGCGGCGCTCGGCGTGTGCCGCGTCGATCCAGTCGAAGGCCGCGTGATACGCCTGCGGGGAGGGCGAGTCGTGCGCCTGCCGGGCGGGCGCGGCGGACGGCTCGACGGGGGTCGCTGGCGAGGCGTCGCGGAGCAGCGACGGGGCGGAGTCCTGCGGCATCGGCGTCCTTTGTGAGTCGGCCTCGATTGTGGGCTGTCGATAGACGTTAGCGGTCGTTCCGCAGGCACACAGTGTGGTGATACACACACCCCGATCCACGCTCGTTGTGGGAATCCTCCTTGGCCGGGGGCGGTGGCGTACGTCAGGATCAACGCCATGGACCTGCTGAACACACTGGTGGACAAGGGACTGCGGCGCGAGTTGCCGACCCGCGAAGAGGCGCTGGCCGTATTGGCGACCTCCGATGACGAACTGCTCGATGTCGTGGCCGCGGCCGGAAAGGTGCGCCGCCAGTGGTTCGGGCGGCGGGTCAAGCTCAACTATCTCGTCAACCTCAAGTCGGGCCTGTGCCCCGAGGACTGCTCGTACTGCTCCCAGCGGCTGGGCTCGAAGGCCGAGATCCTCAAGTACACCTGGCTCAAGCCCGATGACGCCTCCAAGGCGGCCGCCGCCGGGGTGGCCGGTGGCGCCAAGCGCGTCTGCCTGGTGGCCAGCGGCCGCGGCCCCACCGACAAGGACGTGGACCGGGTCTCGGAGACCATCTCCACCATCAAGGAGCAGAACGAGGGCGTGGAGGTGTGCGCCTGTCTGGGTCTGCTCTCCGACGGCCAGGCGGACCGGCTGCGCGCGGCGGGCGCCGATGCGTACAACCACAACCTCAACACCTCAGAAGCCACATACGGCGACATCTGCACCACGCATGACTTCTCCGACCGGGTCTCCACCGTCCAGCAGGCCCAGGCGGCGGGCATGTCCGCCTGCTCCGGGCTGATCGCCGGAATGGGTGAGAGCGACGCCGACCTCGTCGATGTGGTCTTCGCGCTGCGCGAGCTGGACCCCGACTCCGTCCCGGTCAACTTCCTGATCCCGTTCGAGGGCACCCCGCTCGCCAAGGAGTGGAACCTCACCCCGCAGCGCGCGCTGCGCATCCTGGCGATGGTCCGGTTCGTCTGCCCGGACATCGAGGTCCGGCTGGCCGGCGGCCGCGAGGTCCATCTGCGCAGCATGCAGCCGCTCGCCCTGCACCTGGTCAACTCCATCTTCCTCGGCGACTATCTGACCAGCGAGGGCCAGGCCGGCAAGGACGACCTGGCGATGATCACGGACGCCGGCTTCGAGGTCGAGGGCACGGACACCACGACGCTGCCCGAGCATCGCAGGCCGTGCGGCGACGGGGCGGAAGCGCAGGCGGCCACTGCCGAGGAGGCCGAGGCTCCCGCCGCCACCGTTCCCGCCCCGTCCGACGAGACCCGCCGCGACCTGGTCGCGGTGCGCCGCCGCGGCGCCGGTACCGACCTTCCGCCCAATGCCTGAGCCGCTCACCCCCCGCGAACTGCTCGCCCTCGACCGGCAGCATGTGTGGCATCCGTACGGGCCGATGCCCGGCAAGGCCGCACCGCTGCTGGTCGAGTCGGCGTCCGGCGTGCGGCTCCGGCTGGCCGAACCCGCCGAGGGCCGGGACGAGTTGGTGGACGGTATGTCCTCCTGGTGGTCGGCGGTGCACGGCTACAACCACCCGGTGCTCAATGACGCCGCGCGCGGCCAGCTGGAGCGGATGAGCCATGTGATGTTCGGCGGGCTCACCCATGAGCCCGCCGTACGCCTGGCGAAGCGGCTGGTCGACATCACGCCCGAGCCGCTGCGGCATGTCTTCCTCGCCGACTCCGGTTCGGTGTCGGTCGAGGTCGCCGTCAAGATGTGCCTGCAGTACTGGCGCTCGCTCGGAAAGCCCCGTAAACAGCGGTTGTTGACCTGGCGGGGCGGCTATCACGGCGACACCTGGCAGCCGATGTCGGTCTGCGACCCGGACGGCGGGATGCATGAGCTGTGGCAGGGGGTGCTGCCGCGGCAGATCTTCGCGGACGCGCCGCCGGCCGGCTTCGACGCCGCGCCCGACGAGGCGTACGCGGCGCATCTGCGCGAGCTGATCGGCCGGCACGCCGAGGAGCTGGCAGCGGTGATCGTGGAGCCCGTGGTGCAGGGCGCGGGCGGGATGTCGTTCCACTCCCCCGGCTATCTGCGGGTGCTGCGCGAGGCCTGCGACACGCACGGTGTACTGCTCGTCTTCGACGAGATCGCCACCGGCTTCGGCCGTACGGGCGCCCTCTTCGCCGCCGAACACGCGGGGGTCGCACCGGACGTGATGTGCCTCGGCAAGGCGCTGACCGGCGGATATCTGACCCTGGCGGCGACGCTGTGCACGACGGCCGTCGCGGACGGCATCTCGCGCGGCGAACTGCCGGTGCTGGCACACGGCCCCACCTTCATGGGCAATCCGCTCGCCGCGTCCGTCGCCGACGCCTCGATCGAGCTGCTGCTGTCCCAGGACTGGGCGCAGGAGGTCAAGCGGATCGAGGCCGGGCTGCGGGACGGTCTGGCGGCGGCCGGGAGCATCGCCGGAGTACGTGACGTACGTGTCCTCGGCGCGATCGGTGTCGTCCAGCTCGACCACGAGGTGGACATGGCGGCCGCGACCCGGGCGGCGGTCCGGGAGGGCGTATGGCTGCGCCCGTTCCGGGATCTGATCTACACGATGCCGCCGTACATCACCGGCGACGAGGATGTGGCGCGCATCTGCGCCGCGGTGTGCGCGGCAGCTCGCGTGGGCTGAACTCCGGGGTGCGCGGGGCCAGTTGGCGAACGAGCCGGCCCGGCGCCCCCCGCCGCCGCACCGCAGGAACCATTCACCCAGTCAATGCGCGCGGGTTCGTCCGCGCGGAGTCGGAGGTACACCATGTCGGTGCTGTTCGTGACCGGCACGGGCACGGAGATCGGCAAGACCGTGACCACGGCCGCGATCGCCGCGGCCGCGCTCGCCCAGGGCCGTTCGGTGGCCGTGCTCAAGCCGGCCCAGACCGGCGTCACCGCGCACGAGAGGGGCGATGCGGCGGAGGTCGAGCGGCTGGCCGGTCCGGTCACCCTCAGCGAACTCGCCCGCTACCCCGACCCGTTGGCGCCCGCCACGGCCGCACTGCGGGCCGGTCTGCCGCCGGTGAGCCCCCAGGAGATCGCCGAGGCCGCCGCCAAGCTGGCCGCCTCGCACGACCTGGTACTCGTCGAAGGTGCGGGCGGTCTGCTCGTACGCTTCGACGCGGACGGCCACACCCTCGCCGACGCCGCGCGGCTGGCGGACGCCCCCGTCCTGGTGGTCGCCCAGGCCGGCCTTGGCACCCTCAACACCACGGCACTGACCGCGCTGGCACTGCGCTCGTACGGGCTCGACTCCCCCGGCGTCGTCATCGGCAGCTGGCCGGCCGAACCCGATCTGGCGTCCCGCTGCAATCTGGCCGACCTCCCGGAGGCCGCGGGCGCCCCGCTCCTCGGCGTCATCCCGGAGGGCTCCGGCGGGCTGCCGCCGCACGCCTTCCGCGCCGCGGCCCCCGGCTGGCTGGCGCCGGAGCTCGGTGGATCGGGCGCGTTCCGCACTCCCCCGAGCGCGTGATGTCGCGCGGCGCTCGACGCGGAACCGCCGGCGGGGTGGCCAGGAGGCCGCGCGGTCGGGCTCGTACGGATATCCGAATGCCGGGCGGGACGGCGCCGTGGGACTTGTCCCCTTCCAGGTGGGGAGACTGACAGGCAGGAGGGGGCACCGCCGGCGAAAGGGCCCGTCATGTTGCAGCGCAGGAGAATTCCGCAAGGCACCGTGCACCACCCGGTGTTCGCCCGCTTCTACGCGAGCTGCTGCGGTCCGGCCGCGGACGCGCGGGCGGGGGTCGCAGGGCTCCGCAAGGAGTTGCTGACGGGCGCTATAGGGCGGGTCATCGAGGTCGGCGCCGGCCCCGGACTGAACTTTCCGCACTATCCGGGGACCGTTTCGGAGGTGGTGGCCATCGAGCCGGAGTCCACGCTCCGGGAGGTGGCCCGGTCGGCGGCCGCGCATGTTGAGGTGCCGGTGGATGTGGTGCCCGGGGTGGCGGAGGCCCTGCCGGTCAAGAGCGAGGCGTTCGATACGGCGGTGGCGTCGCTGGTGCTGTGTTCGGTGCGCGATGTGCAGCGGGCGCTGATGGAGCTGCGGCGGGTGCTGCGTCCCGGTGGTGAGCTGCGGTTCTTCGAGCACGGGCGGGCGGCGGGGCGGGGGCTGGCGGCGGTGCAGTGGTCGTTGGACCACACGGTCTGGCCGCTGCTGATGGGGGGCTGTCACACCGGTCGCGATCCGCTGGGCGAGATCCGGGGCGCGGGGTTCGAGGTGGTGCGGATGCGGCGGTTGAAGGTACCGGAGCGGGGACCGACGCTCCCGACGTCGCCGGCGGTGCTGGGTGTGGCGCGGCGGCCGGGCAACTGAGCCACCCGGCGGCCGTCGCGCCGTCGGCGGCCGCTCGGTCGCCTCACACCGTCCAGGTGCGCAGTTCGTCGGCGATGGCGTGGACGTCCGCCGTGCCTTCCTTGACGAGGCGGGCGAGATCGCGGACCTGCTCGGGTGAGGTGGCGATCTTCAGGCCGCTGGCGACGAGATAGCCGTAGGCGACGGCGGTCGCGAACATGGCGTTCGAGCGCTCCAACGCCGGTACCTGGAGCAGGAGTTGGAGGAGGGCCGCGGCGCGGTCCTGGGGATCGGTGTAGACGGGCACACCGAATATTTCCGCTTCATGGCGGCTGACGGCGGCCACGAGGGCGCCCCAGTCGGAGACCTGAGGGTCTCCCGGGGTGTGCTGTTCGGCGATCAGGAGGAGCCAGGCGAGGTCGATGCGCAGCGTCACGTTGTGCCCGGCTGTCCTTCGCGGTGGGTGGTGGCGGGACGGCCTTGGGCGCCCCCCGGTTCCAGGCCGAATTCCTCGGCGAAGACCCGCTCGTACTGCTTCATGAAGTCGGAGGCGGCCTCGACGAAGGTCTGCCCGACCTCGCCGGCGTCCTTCAGGACGAGCTCCTCGATATAGCGGTTCACGCTCACTCCCCGCTGCAGGGCGCGCGCTCGCGCCGCTTCGGCGGTGGCTTCGTCCACCCGGACGTTCAGCTGTGTCTTCGCCACCCCTCCAAGCTAGCGCGCATCCGCTAGCACCGGCAAGCGTCGTCGCCCGTGTGGTACCGGGCCGGAGCGGAGGCCGCCCCGCGCGCCGCTGCCCACCCTGCCGGAGCGGATGCCGCACGATGTGATCCGTCGTGAGACCGGGGTGATCGTGCGGGACTCGGCACACCGGCGCGATCAGCGAACGACCGGACCGCCCACGACCGCTCGGCCCTCAGGAGGACCACCGCAGTGTCCGTCCCAGCCTCCGTCCCGAATCTGAAGCGCAGCCTGCGTCGCTTCGACATCATGGCGATCAGCGTCGCCGCCGTGATCTCCTTCGATGTGATCGGGCAGATCGCCTCCGGCGGCGGCCAGGCCGTCACCTGGATCGCCGTTATCGCGGTGGCGTTTCTGCTGCCCTACGCCCTGATCTTCGCCGAGACCGGCGCCGCGTTCCCGCAGGAAGGCGGGCCCTATGTCTGGGTGGAGGTGGCCTTCGGCCGGCTGGCGGCCGCGCTGACCACCCTGTTCTATTGGGTCACCAACCCGGTCTGGCTGGGCGGCTCGCTGGTCTTCGTGGCCGCCGAGGCCTGGGACGGCTTCGTCTTTCCGCTCGGCTCGGGAACGGTGGCCGACTACGCCTTCAAGCTGGTCTTCATCTGGGCCGCCATCCTCACCGCGGTGGTGTCGCTGCGCCGCGGCAAATGGATCACCACGACCGGCGCCGGGGCCAAGGTCCTGGCGCTGGCGTTCTTCACCGGTACCGCGGTGGCGTACGGCGTCCAGCACGGCTTCCAGGGCCTGTCGGGCGCCGGTTTCGCGCCCAGCGGTGCCGGGTTTCTGGCACTGGTGCCAGTGCTGCTGTTCGCGTTCGTCGGGTTCGAGGCGCCCAACGCGGCAGGGGACGAGATGCTCGATGCGCAGCACGATGTGCCGGTCGCGATCGGGGTCTCCGGCGCCATCGCCACCTGCTGCTATCTGCTGCCGGTCCTGGCCATCCTCTCCGTCGCCCCGGGCGGCCAGGTCACCGGAGTCGGCGGCTTCATGGATGCCGCCCGGCTGGTCTTCGGTATCTACGGCGGCTGGCGCGACCCCCTTCTGACCTTTGTCGCCGTGCTGTTCGCGGTGGCACTGCTGACCCAGGGCAGCGCCTGGATGATCGTCGCCGACCGGATGCAGGCGATGGCGGCCGCCGACGGCGGGTTCTTCACCCGCGGCCTGGGCGCCTTCCATCCACGGCTGGGCACACCGGTCCGGATGAATCTGGTCTCCGGTGTCACCGCCACCGCCTTCATGGTCGCCGCGATGCATCTGGCGAGCGGGGACACCTCTTCCGTCTTCGGTGTGGTGCTGTCCGTCGCGATCACCACGCTGCTGCTGTCCTATCTCGCCGTGATTCCCTCGCTGTTGGTGCTGCGGCTGCGTCACCGCTCGGTGCCCCGGCCCTATCAGGTGCCCTTCGGCACCCGCGGCTTCACGGTCGCGGTCGTGCTCGTCTACGCCTGGATCCTGCTCGGCTCATGGGTGGCGCTGTTTCCCGGCACTCTGGAGGAGCTCTTCGGCATCCCGTACGACTTCCGGGCGACCTGGAGCGTCTCCCGGCTCGCGTTCGAGACGTTCACCCTCGGCACCGTCGTCCTGCTGCTCGCGGTCGCCGCCGCCGGGTACATGACCCAGCGCATGCGCACACAGCCCCAGGACGATGAGCGCGAGACCGGCCCAGCCCGATAGTGCCGGCGCCGCCACGCCCACCATCAGCGCCTCACCGAGCAGGGTGAACGGCACCTCGGCCGCCTGGGTGGCCTCGACCGCGCCCAGGGTGGCGGGGTGGTGGCGCACCAGGTCGGTGGCGCGGAAGAAGAGGGTGGTGGCCACGACGCCGGAGACCAGGGCGACGATCAGCGACTGCGTCAACTGGCCGCCGCTGGGCGGGCCTTGGGTCACCGCCGCCGTGGCCGCCAGTGCCAGCCACAGCGGGAGCGAGCCCAGTGTCATCGCCAGGGTGCGCTGGACGCCGTCCAGGCCGTCGAGCCCGAGGAGTTTGCGGTTGCCGAGCGGGTAGGCGACGGCGGCGACCGTGACCGGCAGCACCACCCGGAGGACCGTGGCCGGGCCCGTACCGTCGGCGTGCTCCAGCTGGGCCAGCAGCACGCCGACGACGATCAGCACGGAGACCCCGAGCGTACGCAGCGGGACCCGGCCGCCGCCGAGCGCGCCCAGCCCGATGCCCGCGACGATCACCAGCTGCCAGGTCGAGGCGACCAGCCAGCCCGCCCCTGCCTGGCCGGCCCAGGTGAGCGGCGCGTAGAAGAGGCCGAAGCCGACGGTCGACCAGATCAGCCAGGTCGTGGGGCGGGCGCGCAGAGTGCGCAGTACGCCGGGCAGACCGCCGCGCACGGCCACCAACGCGACCAGCGGGACGACCATGAAGAGGTAGCGCAGGCTCGCGCTCCACATCCAGGAGCCGCCGGCCACGCTCATCCAGCGGTTGAGCACAAAGGTGGTGGCGAAACAGGCGGCGGCGATCAGCCCCAGGGTCATCGGACCCGCCACACCCCCCGTACCGGAGCGCGCGGCCGCGCCCCGGCCGCCGGGTATCCGTATCCGTGTCGGCACCTCGTCCGTCTCCCTGCTGTATCGCCGTTACATCGCCCTGGACAGACGTCCTGACCTCCCGCTTTCCCGAGAGAGGCGAAATTGACATCTGAAATGTTAGTTCCTCTTCGGGGCGCCTCGTCGCGCGGGGGTCCGCGCATAAGATCGAGGGCGTGACCGCACTGGAACCGGTGCCGAGAAGGCTGCTGCGCGACGAGGCGTATGACGCGCTGCTGGAGGCGATCGTCTCCGGCGAGCTGCCGCCCGGCCAGAAACTCAACGATGCCGAGCTCGCCGAACGGCTGGGGCTCTCCCGCGCCCCGGTACGGCAGGCGCTCGCCCGCCTGGCCGCGGAACGGCTGGTGGTGTCCAAGCCACAGAGCTACACCCGGGTCGCCCCCGTCGTGGCCGAGGAGATCCGGGACGCGCTCGCCGTCGTCCAGGCGATGCATGCGCTGGCCGTACGCGAGGCGGTCCCCCGGATGACCGAGGAGCACCTCGACCGGATGCGGGCGGCCAATGCCGCGTTCGTCCGCGCGCTGGACGCCGAGGACGCGCTCGCCGCCATCGCCGCCGACGACGAACTGCACGCGGTACCGATCGAGGTGTGCGGCAACGCGGCGCTGGCCGAGACGGTCCGCCGCTACACCCCGCTGCTGCGCAGACCGGAGCGCCGCCGCTTCTCCAGCGCCGCGGCGCGCGCGTCCGCCGAGCGGCACGATGCGCTGATCGACGCCTGCGCGGCGGGCGCGACGGAGGCCGCCGTGGAGCTGTCGGGCGAGATCTGGGGCGGACTTGACGCGATGGACGCCCCCTCCTGATCACCACCGACCACGGCATGAACGCCAAGAGCGAAGGCGCGGGCGAGGCCCAAGTGGTCTTTCGGCAGGGACGTGGCCGCCGCACGGGAATCGATGCTTCGTCCGCCAGCGTTGCAACGGATCATGGTTGCATGGGCCGGTGACCGGTCACGGTCACCGCCGATCGCGCACTTTCCAAGGGGACTTCGTGCCACGTCCGTTCCGCTTCGGCGTCAATATGCTCACCATCGATTCGGGAGCCACCTGGCACGAGAAGTGCCGGCACGCCGAGGAGCTGGGCTATGACGTACTGCTCGTCCCGGACCATCTGGGCATGCCGGCGCCGTTCCCCGCGCTGATCGCCGCGGCGGAGGCGACCGAGCGGCCGCGGGTGGGCACCTTCGTCCTCAACACCGGGTTCTTCAACCCGGCGCTGCTGGCCCGCGAGGTGGCCACCACCGATGCGCTGACCGGCGGGCGACTGGAGCTTGGCCTGGGCACGGGGTACGTCCGTGCCGAGCACGAGACGGCCGGTCTGCCCTGGGGCTCGCCGGGCGAGCGGGTGGACCATCTGACCCGCACCATCGAGGAGTTGGACCGGCTGCTGGGCGACGACGGGCATGTGCCGCAGCCGGCCCAGCGGCCGCGGCCGCCGCTGCTGATCGGCGGCAACGGCCCGCGGATGCTGCGACTTGCGGCCCGGCACGCGGAGATCGCGGCATTCACGGGTGGCCGGCAGTCGCCCGGCAAGCCGGAGGGCACGCTGGAGCTGATGCCGGCCGACCAGCTCGCGGCCTCGGTCGCCAGGTATCAGGAGTACGCCGCCGACCGCCCCGAGCCGGCCGAGCTGAACATCCTCGTACAGCAGGTGCTGGTCACCGACGACCGTCGGGCCGTCGCCCGGGAGATCGCCGCACTGGACATCGGGCTCGACGAGGAGCAGGCACTGGACGCACCGACGCTGCTGATCGGTACGCCGGCGCAGATGGCCGAGCAGCTGCGGGAGCGCCGTGAGCGGTTCGGGTTCTCCTACATCACCGTCCTGGACCCGTTCCTGGAGGCGTTCGCGCCGGTGCTGGAGGAGCTGAAGGGCAGCTGACGCCGGGGCAGCCCGCATCGTGGAATCCGGTCGACACCCCGCTCAGCCCGGTGGTGGGATCCGGCTATGAATGATCTTCAGATCCGGGCCGGGACGCCGGCCGATCTCGATGCCGCACTCGCCTTCTGGAAAATCGCCGCCGAGGGCACCAGCATCAGCGATGACACCGACGGCGTGGCGCGACTGGTGGCCCGCGACCCCGAGTCGCTGCTGCTGGCCATGGAGGTCCCCCTGGTCGAGCGAAGCCGAGAGATAGCGGGAACGACGGTGAGCTGGTGGGCACGGTGATCGCCGGCTTCGACGGGGAGAGCATCCACCTCAACGGCGAAGACCACCTGCGCGTCATCACCAGCGTCTACGGCAGCGCCACCGAGGCCATCGCACCCTCGCCCTCACGGGAGCACCCGCCATCACGCCTGCCACTTCGACAGAGCCGCTCACGCCGCAGACCCGGACCGTCCCGGTGTACGCCGCCGACCCCGGCGACCACGAAGCTCTCCTGAGTAGGTGTTTTTCAACCTGCCGAGATGCCCCGTGGCAGGTGGCATCGGTGACACTGGCGCTGGTGTAGAGGGCGTCAGCGGTCGACGTAGCCTTCGCGCAGAGGACCGCCTGTCAGGTTCAGCACTCGGATGGCTGAGGTCGCCGGCAGTGTGGGATCAGCGTGTCTGGCCAGAGCGAGGTGTCCGTCGAGCAGGCCCTTGCCGAGTACGGGGTCAGCTGCTCTCAAGCGCCTGGGCAGCCATTTTCCGGCACCGTTCCACATGCGATGGTGCGCGGTGAGCAGGTGCGCGGCTTCGCGCAGGACCCGGTCTGCCACGGCCAGCTGTTCGTGAGGGTCGCTGTTGGGGCCGGTGTCAGTGAGATCGTCCAAGAGGTCTGTGAGCAGGGCTCGCTGGGCGTCGTGCTCGGGCCCGGTCAGGGGATCTGGGCCTGCTGCCAACAGGGCTTTGGCCTCTTGGCGAAGCGCCTCGACATGGCCGTCGGGGTCGTGGAGAACGAGGGAATCAGCGAAGAGGAAGAGAGCGGTCGCCCTGCGCGTCGTGCGACTTTCCGCGAAGGCAGTTCGCAGGTCGGAGCGGCTGTTNACTTTCCGCGAAGGCAGTTCGCAGGTCGGAGCGGCTGTTGAGGAAGACCTCAGCCAGGATCTCGTCGTGACGAAGCACCTCACGACGTCTCATGCCGTGATCGGGGAGAAGGACTGTGATGTCGAGGTCACTGTTGGGAGTGGACTGACCGCGTGCGGCCGAACCGCCCAGCACCGCGCCGATCGCTTCCGGATAGCGCGCGGAAACGAGTCGGCTGGCCGCACGGACGTCTGCCGCTGCCTCGTTGGAACCGAGCCGGAGGCCTGACATTCCTGTATGGGGATGCGGCTGGGGATTCATGGCCGTCATCGTGCCAGGTCAGGCTAGGACCGCATCGTCCAACTGTCGGTGCGAGATCCTTTGTGGGTCAGGCGCTTGGTCATCACGGTGATGAGCGCCCAGTTGAGACGGGCCCGATGGCGATTATTGGGTCGCAGTCGCCAGGGCTCGTTGGTAGACAGATACGGTGGCAGACGACGGCTCCAGCGAGTTTCAGGCAGGGCAAACGGGACTCATCGTGAAGATCCCCGAGGCCGAGCCCGCTGTTCGTGCGTGGCGCGAACAGCTTGACCCCTCAGCCCGCGCGGGTGTTCCAGCGCATGTCACGGTGCTCTTCCCGTTCCTCGAAGAGAGCCGCATCGATAGCGCCGTCTGCGCTGCTGTCGGGGAGGTGCTGGAAGGGCACCGGGCCTTTGAGGTTCGGTTCGAGAGCTGTGGACGGTTTCCCGGGGTGCTGTATCTCGTCCCCGAACCGGACACGCAGTTCCGGCAGCTCACTCAGGCGATAGCCGATCGATGGCCACAGACCCCGCCGTTCGGCGGCCAGTTCACAGACGTCATCCCGCACCTGACCGTGGCCCAAGGCCAACAAGCCACTGCCCTGAAGAAGGTTGAGGCCGACCTCCTCGGCTGTCTCCCCATCACAGCGCGCGTATCGTCGGTAGAACTCATGGTTCACGACGGCACGGGGTGGCATGAGCGAGCGTCCTTCACTCTCCAGTAATGTCCCGCGCCTGTCGGCGGTCAGTTGAGGGGCTGGGATTCTTCGTCCAGCTGTCGGTACGGGCGCTTTTGCGAGTCAAGCGCTTGGTCATCACCGTGATGAGTGCCCAGTTCAGGTGGGCTTCGCTGTGTTGAGGCAGACGCTCGTGGTCTCGGACGTTTCGGCGGGCGTTCATCAGCCGGCCGATCGTGCGCTCGACCTTCCGTCGTCGCGGCAGAACAACGAAGCCTTCGGCTGTCCGTGGCCGGGCGACGGTCCGCAGGCTGAGCCAGAGCCGGTCGTCAGCCCAGTCGACAAGCTGGCCGGCATGGGCGGAGTCGGCCCAGACCCGGGTGAGCTGGGGATGGGTGAGGCGGAGGCGCCAGAGCATTTCGCGGGCGGCGTCGCGGTCGGTCATGTTGGCGCGCGTCACCATGATCATCATGGGAAGGCCGAGGGTGTCGACGGCGATGTGTCTCCTGCGGCCGTTGACTTTCTTCCCGGCATCGTAGCCGCGGGTGGTGCTGCCGACGGTGGAGGCGGCCTTGATCGATTGCGAGTCCACGATCAGTGTGACCGGGAAGGGGCAGCGTCCCTTCCCGGTACGGATCCGGCGCCGCAGCTGATCGCGGATGAAGGTCACCCACCCGCCCCGGTTCCATCGCTGAAAGAATCCGCAGACGGTCTCCCAGGGCGGGAAATCCGCAGGTAGAGCCCGCCACTTGGCGCCGTTGTCGACGATGTAGCGGATCCCGTCCACGATGTCCCGCCGCAGCCACTTCTCGGGGTGTCCGCCGGTATTGGTCTGACAGGCCGGGGCGGGCAGCAAAGGCTCGATCAGGGCCCACTCGGCGGCTGTGGTATCGGAGGGGTAGCGGCTGCGGCGGCGGGAACAGGTTCGCATGATGGGCTCGGCAATTCTCGTCATCGGGCTATTTCGTGAGCTGGGCCAGCGTCGCGCGGACGCCGGTGAGCTGGGCGGATGCGAGTTGGGCCCATTCGTCGTCGGGGTAGCGGGCCATGTGCGGATCGAGCGTGCCCGTGATCATCCGGGTGAGTCGGCCGAGGATCAGCCGGAATAGCTTCTTCTCGTACTCGACCCGGTCCGCAGGGTCCTCGGAGAACATGTAGCCGTCCCGGCGTCGCCAGATGTTGGGGGTAAGGTGCTCGGCCGCCCCGACGTCCCGCAGGTGCCGGATCCCGCGTCCGACCTGGGACTTCGTCAGACGGGTAGCGATGATGAGCTGTCTGGTCCGAAGGCCGGCGGGGCGGACTTCCATCAGGGCGACGCGGACCAGGTCGCCGTAGTGCTCCGAAAGCGGCAGGGCCTCCCGGCGGCGTGGCATGACTACTCGCCCTTGAGGAGCTGGGTCAGCTGCTCGTCGAGGGTGAACTCACCGTTGTCGATCGCGGCTTCGAGCCACTCGGCCCCAGCCCTCACCCTGGCGATTCCGCGGCGAACCGTCTCGCGCTCATCCTCGCTGAACTCCTGGCCCCGGAGCCTGGGGACCAGCCGGCCCAAGGCGGCTACGAACTGGTGGCAGGATCCCGCCAGGTTCAAGTACTCAACCGTGTGCTCGATCTTGCGGACAGCCGGGGTGCGTTCACGGATCGTCTCGCGAGTTTGGTCGGAGTTATCGAACTGGGCCCGGTTGACCAGAAACCTGACGGTGTCGTCCCGCATCGTCTCGCGGACGACGTCAGGCCGCCGCAGCAGATCGGTGGAGACCTTCTTTGCGACCTCGTCATCCCTGGTGAACTCCTGGATGAGCATCCACCCGGAGGAGATACCCGCTACCCCGCGGCGTAGCTGAGGCAGAACAGGTCCTGGGCACGCTCCAGGTCCCGCTCCGTACGAAGCTGCACCTCCAGATCGCCGGTGCCGTGGTGACCGAGGCGCGTCACGTCCCGGGTGAACCCGGGAACGAAGCCAAAAGTCGCGTCTGCGGTAAAGGCAGAGCCGCCCCGGGTGCGAACCAAAGGTGCAGGCTCGAATCGGAAATGCCCCGCTCCCGAGGTCATTCCTCCGGCTCGGCTGCCACGATGGCCAGCAATCCAGGAAACCGCCGCTCGAGGTCAGTCCGGCGCAGGCTGGCCATCCGACTGTTACCTCGGGAGACCTGCCTGACCAGCCCGGCTTCGCGCAGAATCCGGAAGTGGTGCGTGACGGTCGCCTTGGAGACCGGCAGTGCGAAGGAGCTGCACGTCCGCGCCGTGCCGTCGGGCTCGGCCGCCAACACACGCACCACTCGGCGGCGCAGGGGATCCGCCAGCGCGGTGAGCACCGAGCCGAGCTCGATCTCCCCGACGGCCGGGTGGCCTTCGTCGTCGGGCATCAGGACACCTCCATCTCCATTCAGGTATGACTTGCATCGTACCTACAGACTCGCTAGCGTCATGAAGGTACGAGATTCATCGTACCTATCCAGGAGAGAACTTTCATGACTCAGCCGCTCACACTCGTCGGCACCGCTCACCCCAAGCCCGAACGCGCCGCAGAGCTGAAACAGCTCCTGCTCTCATTCGTTGAGCCGACCCGGCAGGAGCCCGGTTGCCTGGAGTATCACTTCCATGAGGACCGCGATGAACCCGGCGTCTTTGTCTTCTACGAGGCATGGCGCTCTCAGGCTGATCTCGACGCCCACCTGACCCTCCCGCGCATGCGGGCCTTCTGGGAGCAGCGCATGGATTACCTGGAATCCGACCTCGACATCCGTTTTCTCACCATGCACAGCCCGTACCAGCCCGCCGCCCGGACCTGACTGCTGACTCTGACAGCCTCTGTGGCGCCGTGCCGAACTTGAGCTTCTCAGCCGGCCTTGCCCCTGCCATGGGAATCGGAAGAGGTCCGGTGAGACAGGGGCAAGGTTCCGCGGGACCGGATGGCGGCCATGCCCCCGCGGATCGTTCGCCTGAAAGGTGAGCGAATCGGACCCGGCTTATTGAGGCCGGGGGCCGGTTTGGCTGAAACGGGGCACAAATGCTGCCGCTCGGTGCGCGGCGCAGCGAGAATCCGCCGGTGCGGTTGAGATCGAGCGAGAGTCCGCTGGTTTGAAGGCGACAGGGCGGCAGTCGAGTTCGCCTTCACTCCGATCCAGCTCAACCACTCCGACCCCTTCGGCGCGACCGTCGTCCTGATGGAGGAGGACAGCAACAACATGCGTCTGCCCGAAGCGTTCGCCCGCTGACTGTGCGTGGAGAGGAAGGGGAGGGCGTGTCCCGCAGTTCCGATGATGACGCAGCGAGCCGAATGAGCGGTGCGGACGAGCAGCTCAGTGCCGACCAGCGGCAGGCAGCCGCGGGTGAGCGGGCAAATCTCGGTGGCATCCGGCGCACAATCAAGAAGTGGGAGCGGGATCTCACCCGCCGGAGGCGTGTCACCCGCGTGCGCCGTGTGGCACTGGCGGTCGCCGCCGGTGCCCTGCTGATCGGCCTTGTCCGTCTTGTCGAGGTGCCCGTACACCGTCGAGCGGGGCACGCCGGACATGTCGGCGATCTGCTGGACGGTCTTCTCTCGCTCGTCGTAGAGCCGTTGGGCGAGCGAGGCCTGGTCCGCGGTGAGCTTCGGCCGGCGCCCGCCGACGCGGCCCCGGGCGCGCGCGGAGGCGAGCCCGTCGTTGGCGTTCGCCACGATCAGCTCGCGCTGGAGCTCGGCGAGCACGGACAGCACGGACAGCACGGACAGCATCCCGAACATCGCCCGGCCCTCCATCGTGGCGGTGTCGATGCCCTGCTCGATGACGTGCAGCCCGATCCCGCGCTCGCGCAGGTCGGCGCCAGGGTCACGAAGTGCAGGACGGAGCGGGAGAGCCGGTCGAGCCGGGTCACCTTCAACGTGTCGCCCTCGCACAGCAGTTGGAGGACGAGATCGAGCTTTGGGCGGGACGCCTTCGCGCCGCTCGCCTTGTCGACGTGGATGTTGTCGCGGTCGACGCCGGCCCGCAGCAGGGCGTCAATCTGATGATCGAGGTTCTGGTCGGCGGTCGAGAGCCGTGCGTAGCCGATGAGGATGTGCCGGAATCCATCGGTCGGACCGTTCACCGACGTTGATTGCCGACTCGAGTTGTCGACACTGCCCACCTGCGGGTTCGTGATCACGGGGGTGAGTGTCGGCAGACGGTCGTGTGCCGACACTCCCGAGCCGGTCGGCTAGCTCGAGCAGATTGCGGCTTCGATTTGGGCGAGTTGGGCAGCGAGGATGTCCTCGAATGCGGCGCGGCGGTCCGCCCCGAGGGGGCGGACGTCGCGGGCGAAGTGGGCCAGGGCCGGGAAGTGTTCGGGGTCGGCGCCCAGTACCGCCACGCGGAACAGCTCCAAGCCCTGTTCGTGCTCTTCCGGGGTGACCGCGCCGGCCCCGGCCTCGGAAGCGATCAATGCGGCGATGAGGACCGCGATCCGGTGGTAGCGCACCGGGATCTCCTCGTCGGGCAGTCCCGACTCGCGCAGCGCCTGTAGCACCTCTTCCATGACCAGCCGGGAACCGGTGCCGCTTGACGCGTAACGTCCCCAGACCGCGGCGAGCTGGGGCTGCTGACCGAAGGCATCTCTCACGCGCAGGGCCAGGGCCGTGATGCGCTGCTTCCAGTCGCCCTCGGCGCGGTGGCCGTCCATGGCGGCCAGGAGAATCCGGTCGGCGACCGCGCGCAGCAGTTCGGTCTTGCTGCGGAAGTGCCGGTAGAGGCTGGAGGAATCGGTCCCGAGGGCCGCGGCCAGCTTGCGCACGCTGAACGAATCCGCGTCGCTCGTGCGCAGCAGCTCCGCCGCCGCATCCAGGATCTCTTCGGTCGACCAACGCCTTCGACCTGCCATCTTGCTCCTCTCGCCAGATCTCAGCCTAACCTATGCACTTGGCGTTGCACGCACCGCGTGCATAATGAGGACATGAGCATGCCGGGCGGGCCGGCATGCCACTCGTGCCCTGTTATCCGGGTCAGGCGACCGATGCGGAGCTCACCCCGGGGAATACGAAAGGACGCATGACGTGAAGAACCCACTGGATTCCGCGGCGCTGAACGCAGCCATCGAAAACGTCCACCGCGCCGGGATGCCGGGCCTGTTCGCCGAGGTGCGAGACGGCGACCAGGTCTGGCGCGGCGCCGCCGGGGTCGCCGATGTCGCCACCGGCCGCCCCGTCACCGCCGGCATGCGGCACCGCGTCGGCAGCATCACCAAGACCTTCACTGCCGCCGCGGTCCTGCAGCAGGTCGAGAGCGGTCAGATCGGTCTCGACACACCGATCGGCCGGTACCTTCCGAAGCTGGTTCCCGGAGAACGCGGTGACGCGATCACGGTCCGGATGCTGATCAACCACACCAGCGGCCTCGCCGAGTACCTCCCGTACGCCTACCCCTCCCTCAAGGCGTACCCCGCCCTCGCGGACACCGGACCCCAGAGCCTGGACGACCATCGGCTCACGCGGTTCGACCCCACTGAACTGATCGAGATGGGGGTCACCGCACCTGCCGTCGGCGCCCCGGGCGGTACGCCGGGGGTGTACTCCAACACCAACTACCTGCTCCTCGTCCAACTCCTGGAACAAGCGACCGGCACCACGGTCGAGCGGTACATCACCCGGAACGTCATCGAGCGCGCCGGGCTCCGGGACACCGAACTCCCCGCCGGACCGTACGTCACCGGGCCGCACTCGCAGCTCTACGAGGCGTGGTTCGGCATGATCGACCCGCCGCGCGACTACAGCGTCTACGACATGTCATGGGTGGGGCCGTCGGCCTCGCTGATATCAACCGTCGCGGACCTCAACCGCTTCTACGGCATGCTGCTGGCCGGGGAGATCGTCAGCCCGTCGTCGCTGGCGCAGATGCAACGCACTGTCCCGGTCGTCTCCCAAGAGGGAAGGACGATCGACTACGGCCTCGGCCTGCACCCGATGGAGGGACCCGGTCAGGGCACCTTCTGGGGCCATGGCGGCACGGTCTGGGGTGGTGGAGCGCTGGCCATGACCCGTGCCGACGGCAAGCGGCAGATGGCGGTCGCGGTGAACATGCAGAGGTGGAACAGGCTCGACTCCTCCGGCAAGCCGCAGCCCCATCCCATCGACGACGCGCTTGCGACTCTGTACCGCGTGGCGATGTACGGCTGACCGGGCCGGAGAGAGTCGCTTTCACCAAGCCGGCAAGGATCCCGGGACGGGAGAGTCGAGACGGCAGCAGGAATGACCGCAGCACGTTCGGCACGGCGACGCCGCAGGCTCCTGGCGGTGATGTGGATCGGGCTCGCCCTGACCGCCCTCGCCGCCGTCCACCCGTTCGTCGACCGTGCCACCACCCATCTGCTGACCGACCGCATCCGGGCCGGCTATCCCAGAGTGACTGTGCGGTTGCGAGTGCGGGTGAGTCGGTCGAGTGATGCGAGTTTGTTGCGGGCGGCGTCGAGGCTGATCTGGAGCCCTTGGACCTCGCCGAGCCAGCCGTTGACGCGTGCCTCCTCGATGCGGTCACCGAGGTTGCGGATGATCTCTTCCGACGCCGACGCTGTTGCGGGTCGACTCGGAGCATCGGACATCGGATGCATGCTTCTCTGAACCAGCGATAGCCCGGGCGAACGGGCGGGAGGGAAGATCGTGATTCTCTCGGCTCGCCTCGGGGCCAGGAACTACTGTCGCGAGCATGGTCGAACACGATGCCCTCAGTGCCACCCGCGAGGCTTACGACGCTGCTGCCTCCACCTATGCGCAGCTGTTCCGCGACACGCTGCGTGACAGTCCCCTGGACCGCGGGATCTTGGGTGCCTTCGCCGAGGTCGTAAGTGCGAGTGGGGACGGTCAGGTCGCGGACCTGGGGTGTGGGCCTGGCCATATCACCGCTTATCTGGACGAGCTGGGGCTGGCGGCGTTTGGTGTTGATGCCTCTCCTGCGATGATCGAGTTGGCTCGACAGGCCTATCCGGGCCTGCGGTTCGACGTGGGCTCGATGGCCGCGTTGAACATCGCTGACGGCGTGCTGGGCGGCGTACTCTCACGTTGGTCCATCATCCACACGCCGCCGCAGGAACTCCCCGTCATCCTGGGCGAGTTCCATCGCGTGCTGGCACCTGGCGGCCACCTTCTGGTCGGCTTTTCGGCAAGCGATGATCCGTCTCACCCCACGCAGATCTTCGATCACACAGTCGCGCCGGCCTATCGGTGGTGGCCTGATCACCTCGCCGCGATGCTGCGCAAGTCCGGGTTGGCCGAGGTGGCCCGGATGGTTCGCGAGCCTCAGCCCACCGACCGACGGCAGTTCCAGGAGATTCAACTGCTCGCCCGCAAAGCCTAGACAGGGGCTGTTTGGCCAAACACATGAGCGCATCCAACCTGTCGGACGGGGAGCCGTCAGGCTCCAGGCGTCGATTCATGATCAGGGCTCACCGCCGTTCGAGCTCCGATTTGGTCGAACGAGGGGACTCCGAGGAACACCTTCGATGACCTGCGCTGCTGGCGGGCATCGAGCTGGGCAATCTTCTCTTCTGCCCCAGCGAGGCTGACCCGTAGCCCTTCGACCTCGCCGAGCCGGCCTTCGCGTTCGGCCTCGGCGATGCGGGCGATCAGGTTGTCGCGGACGTCGGCAAGTCGTGTCCGCTGAGCCAGGTCCGGTCGAAGGAGTGAGCATCTGACACAAGCTTCTCTGAACTTCGAGTTGGGGACCGCAGTGCAGCGTCTGATCGGCCAGCAGCCGGTCAGGACAGGAGTCGGCGGAGCTCCGCCCAGATGAGAAGTTGATCCCGTGTTGGGCTGGGCTCCATGTGGTTGACGAGTCAGTCCAGATGGGCCGTCAGGTTCTTGTGCCGCCGCAGCTCGCGGATCTGCTCGATGGCCAGGTCACGCCAGCGGCCGGCGAGAGCACTGGCTTGTGAGGGCGAGAGATCCAGTGCGGCGAGAGTCTCGGACGCCAACGTCTCGGGGCTCCAGTCGGGATCACAGACCTGCTAGCGGCGCCTCGACCGGCAGCAGCAAGCAGGCGTCTTCGACCAGTTCCACCGCATCCTGCTCGCCGAACTCACCACGGCCAACGTCAACGACGTCACCCAGACCCTCGCCCTGGTCGACGGCACCCCGCCCGTGACGGGCCGCCCCGGGCGCCCCCGCAGGCGTCCCGACGCCCCGCTCGGGGGCAGGACCACGACTCCCACCCCGACCGCGAAGAGCTGCGCAAACGCCGAATCCTGCCCGTCACCTCCCGCAAGGGCGCCCCGAACATCCAGGGCATGGGCAAGCTCCACTACGTCGTCGAGCAGACCTACGCCCTGCTCCACCACTTCAAACGCCTCGACGTCCGCTGGGAACGCCGCCCGGAACTCCACGACGCCTTCGTCTCCGTGGCCTGCGGCCTCATCTGCCGGCGACGCCTCAAGAAGCACCGGTCATGACCCTGCTACGAGCTCATGGCACCCTGTGTCCACGTTCCCGGGGGCGGGGGCGACCCGGCCGTCAAGGTGCTCGATATACCGTGTCGACCGAGGATGATTGAGCCCGGTTCGACGCACCACATCAACCCAAGCTGATGAGCCGCAGCCGACCGCCCCTGTGGTCAGGAGTGGTCGTACCAGGCCAACGCTGCGATCCGCCAGCCCTCTGAGGTACGGACGAACTGGATGGTCTTGGTCCCGCCTCCCTCGAACGGCTCACCATCCAAGATCCCGGACTTGCGGTACTCGCCGAACCGCGACGCAATATCGCCCGCGATCTCTGTCCGTTCGGAGGTCTCCCACTCGGAGAACTCGACCAGCCGACCGTCGGTCAGCAGCCGCTGGCGAGGCTCGATGAACTCGTCCATGGTGTAGACCGTGAACTCCGGGCCGGTCTTGACGATCACGCCACCCGGAAGCATCAGCCGGCGGATCCGGGCCACATCGGCAGCCTTGCCGCCCCGGTTGTCAAAGGCATCGAAGAACTCGGCGGTCACCACGTCTATCTCGATCTTGGACATGGCGCGACGGTAACACCGAGGGGGCGCCGGACATCGTCGGTCTCGACAAGCTGCGGTACGTCGTCGAGCAGACCGTCGCGCACCAGTTCAGGCGCCTCGCAGTCCACTGGCAACGGCCTTAGCCTCGCCGGCCTGCGGACTGATCTGCTGGAGACAACTCGACAGTCCTTCACCATGATCGCGTTACGAGCTCGTAGGACTGGTTTCACCCCCGCCAGCAGCCGGACCATTTCCGCCGCTGCCAATGCCGTGCATCGCCCCGATCAAGATGCCCGCAAATCAGATCATCCGACTCCGCGCTGATTGTGCGTCAGGTGAGGGCCGTCAGGATCTCGGCGAGCGCCCTGTAACTGTCGTGCACTCCATCGGTATTTCCGAGGCGCTAGCGTTCCGGTCGAACAGAGCCGCGGTGCCGGGCTTCATAGATCCGTGCTCGCAACAGCGTATTGGGCGCTTCATCGCGGGACCTGTAGAACCCCCGGAACGCCTCCCGTTCGTCCTGCTTGGCCAGGGCCATGCGGACCGTCCAGTCGCCGCTGGATCGCCCCACAACGTGCGATCGAAGCCCCCGGTGCCCGGCTCACTCCCCCCGGCCTTCGTCATCGTCGTCGAGGCCGACCGCGTCCGGGTCACACAGGGGCCGCAGCCCGTCGCGTGGTACGGAGGCGGTGAAGCTGTATCGACCTAGGACATTGAGGTTCGTGTGCTTGAGCGGGGACAGCCGTGCCACGTCCTCGTCCGGATCTCGCGGCCCTCGGCGCGGAGCTGGGCAACCGCGACGTCGATGGAGCGAGTCGTCCACAGGACCAAGGCGTTCAGCCCGAGTGGGCCGCTGGCGTGCAACTTCGGCGGCCGGCTGCCCAAGGCCCAGTCCGACGCGGCAGGACTCTGTCTGGATCTGGCGGGCGCGTAGCTTGTTTGCGCCTGGACCAAGCTCGTTCCTCGGCACGGAAACCGTTCGCCGAAGAGGCCGGCGCTCTGCTTGGCTCGCCCCATGAGCGATCTCCACATCCGCTGTGCCACCCTCTCGGACATCGACACGGTGTTGCAGTTCTGGCGCGAAGCCGCGGAAGGAACGAGCATCAGCGACGACTACGACGGAGTGGCCCGACTCGTCACAAGAGACCCCGAAGCCCTGCTCCTAGCAGAGCGCGACGGCGCCCTCACGGGGACCGTGATAGCCGGCTTCGACGGATGGCGATGCTCCGCCTACCGACTGGCCGTACACCCGGACTGCCGCCGGCAAGGCGTCGCCACCGCCCTACTGGAAGCAGCAGAACAACGCTTCGCCACCCTGGGCGGGCGACGCGTCGACGCCATGGTCCTGGAAGCCAACGAGCGAGCACACCACACGTGGGCTGCGGCTGGGTACCGCCGCGAGGACCACTGGCGGCGCTGGGTCAAGCCTCTGTAAGCATGGGCACGGATGTTTGTGAGCAGCCAAGTTTCGACGGCTGGCGGTGCCATCTCTACCGGCTGGCCGTGCACCCCGAGCGCCGCCGGCAGGGCATCGGCGGTGCGCTGCCGGCGGCCGCCGAGGAGCGGTTCCTCGCGCCGGGTGGCCGGCGCGGCGACGCGATGGTGCTGGACCGCAATGAGCCGGCCCGGCATGCGTGGCGCGCGGCGGGTTACGCGCCGGAGCCGCAGTGGAGCCGCTGGGTCAAGCATCTGGTCGACCGAGCTGACTGAGCACCGGCACCCCAGGAGCCCGCCCCGCAGAGGGGCGGCTCCTCACTTACCACCGACTTTGCTGATCCTTTACCATGGTGTTTCCCCTCCCCGAGTGAAAGGTGTGTGAGCGTCCAGCCATGGGCGAGCCTCCCAGTTGTCGAGCACCCTCCCGACATAGCGCGAACCTCCCGATCCTGTTCGATCATGGGACGGAGGTGACTCGATGACCGACCTGCTCTTTCTGGGCGTGGCGCTCCTCCTGACCCTGGCCTGTGGTGTCTTTGTCGCGGCCGAGTTCTCCCTGACGACCGTCGAGCGCAGTGACCTCGAACGCGCCGCCGAGCGCGGCGACCGGGGCGCGGACAGCGCCCTGAAGGCGGTCCGTGGTCTCACCTTCCAGCTCTCCGGGGCCCAGCTCGGCATCACCGTCACCGGCCTGGTCATCGGCATGCTGTCCAAGCCGGCCATCGCCACCTTGCTGGCCGGACCGCTGGATGCGATGGGCCTGCCGCGGGCGGCCGCGGAGTCGCTGGCCCTGGTGCTCGGCACCGCGATCTCCACGGTCATGCTGATGGTCGTCGGCGAACTGGTCCCGAAGAACTGGGCGATCTCCAACCCCCTGGGCATCGCCAAGAGGGTCGCCACCGCCCAGCGTGGCTTCAGCGCCGCCTTCAAGCCGTTCATCCGGCATCTGAACAATGCCGCCAACCGCATGGTCCGCAGGATGGGTCTGGAGCCCGCCGAGGAGCTGGCCTCGGCCCGCGGCCCGCGGGAGCTGGTGGCGCTGGCCCGGCACTCCGCCAAGGAGGGCGCGCTGGAGCCGGACACCGCCGAGCTGTTCGTCCGTACCCTCAATCTCGCCGATCTGACCGCGGAGAACGTGATGACACCGCGGGTGCAGGTGATAGCGCTGGATGTGCAGTCCACCGCCGAGGACGTCGCCAACGCGACCCGGGCCACCGGACTGTCCCGCTTCCCCGTCTACCGCGGCAGCCTGGACGGCGTCGTCGGCGTGGCACACATCAAGGACGTCCTGACCATCCCGGCCGAGCGCCGCCCCCGCCACCCGGTCTCCGAGCTGCTGCGCGAGCCGCTGCTGGTGCCCACGACGCTGACCGTGGACCGGCTGCTGGACCGGCTGTCCGGCAAGCGCACGATGGCCGTGGTCATCGACGAGTACGGCGGCACGGCCGGTGTCGCGACGCTGGAGGACATCGTCGAGGAGGTGGTCGGCGAGGTCCGCGACGAACACGACCCGCTGGAGACCCCCGACCTGGCACCGGCGGGAACCGACGCCGAGGGCCGCAGTGTCTACCAGGCCGACGGTGCCGCCCGCACCGACCAGCTGGAGCGGATCGGCCTCTGGCTGCCCGAGGGCCCGTACGAGACCCTCGCCGGTCTGATCGCCACCGAGCTCGGCCGCATACCGGTCGCCGGCGACACCCTTGAGGTGGCCGGCTGGTCGATGGATGTGCTGGACGCCTCCGGCCACCGGGCCGCGCGGGTGCTGTTGCACGCCCCGCTGCCGGGCAGCACCGCCGAGCAGGACGCGGAGGCCGGCCGATGACCGCGCTCCAGCTTTTCGTGGGCCTGCTGACGCTGGTCGTCAACGCCTTCTTCGTGGGCGCCGAGTTCGCCCTGATCTCGGTGCGCCGCAGCCAGATCGAACCGTACGCCGAGCGCGGTGACCGCCGGGCGGCCAGTGTGCTGTGGGGTCTGCAGCATGTCTCGGCGCTGCTGGCGGCGGCTCAGCTGGGCATCACGCTGTGCACCCTGGTGCTGGGCGCGGTTGCCGAGCCGGCCATCGCGCACATCCTGGAGCCGGTGTTCCATGCGGTGGGCATCTCGCAGACGCTGATCCACCCGATCTCGTTCGTGATCGCCCTGTCGCTGGCCACGTATCTGCACATGCTCTTCGGCGAGATGGTGCCGAAGAATGTCGCACTGGCCGAGCCGGTACGCAGCGCGCTGATCCTGGGGCCGCCGCTGGTCGCGCTGACCCGGACGCTGCGCCCGGCGATCTTCGCGATCAATGCGCTCGCCAACGGGCTGCTCAAGCTGCTGCGGGTGGAGACCCGGGACGAGGTGGCCGCGACGTTCTCGGACGACCAGCTCGCGAAGATGGTCGAGGATTCCCGGCAGGCCGGACTGCTCGACGAACGGGCCCAGGAGCGGCTGCGGGACGCCCTGGAGCTGGGCCGCCGCCCCGTCAGGGACGTGGTGCTGCCCGTCGAGAAGGTCGTCTCCGCACGGATGGGGATCACCCCCGAGGAGCTGGAGCGCCTGGCCGCCGAGTCCGGCTTCTCCCGCTTCCCCGTCGTCGACGAGACCCAGCGCATCCTGGGCTATCTGCACGTCAAGGACGCGCTGGACGCCATACCGCGCCAGGTGCCGTTCCCGGTCTCCGCGCTGCGCCCGATCGCCCGCGTCAAGGCCTCGACACTGCTGGACGACGTGCTGACGGCGATGCGCGGATCGAGTACGCATCTGGCCGCGGTGATCGGCGACGACGGGCGGCTGGCCGGTCTGGTGACGATGGAGGACGTGCTCCGGGAGCTGGTGCTGCAGCAGCCCCCGGCCTGAGCGGCCCGAGCGCCCTGGCAAGGGGGCCGGAAGACAACGGACTGACCGATCGGTTAGATTGCTGACCGGTCGGTTAGATGCATGCCTTCCGGCGCTGCGTCCCCGCCGGTCGTCATCGCATCCGTACGCGACAAGGGGGCTGAAGCATGGACCGCACGACGTGCTGCATCGTGGGCGGCGGACCCGCCGGAATGATGCTGGGACTGCTGCTGGCCAGGGCGGGCGTCGAGGTGACCGTCCTGGAGAAGCACGCGGACTTCCTGCGCGACTTCCGCGGGGACACCGTGCACCCCTCGACCCTGCGGCTACTGGACGAGCTCGGGCTCGGCGAGGCGTTCGCGCGACTGCCGTTCGCCAAGCTGGAGGAGATGCGGGCACAGATCGGCGGGACGACGGTCGTCATGGGCGATATGCGGCGCATCCCCGGCCGGCACAAGTACTTCGCCATGGTCCCGCAATGGGACTTCCTCAGCCTGCTCTCAGCCGCGGCCGCCGGGGAGCCCGGCTTCACCCTGCGGATGCGCACCGAGGTCACCGGGCTGCGCACCGAGGGCGGCCGGGTGACGGGGGTGCGCTTCACCGACGAGCACGGCGCGCCCGGCGAGCTGGCCGCGGATCTGACGGTCGCCTGCGACGGCCGGGACTCGGTGGTACGGCAGGCGGCCGGGCTGCGGCAGCAGCTGTTCGAGGTGCCGATGGACGTCTGGCAGGTGCGGGTGGACGCTCCCCCAAGCTCTCAACTGCTCCCCCACTCTCGGCTTCGCTCAAGCGGGGGGACCCCCATGCGCAGGGGGGACCCCCATTCCGACGACCTCAAGAGCGGCCGGGTCTTGGCCCGCTTCGGCGGCGGCCAGGCGGCGGTCACCATGGACCGCGGCACGTACTACCAGACCTCCTATCTGATCGAGAAGGGCCGGGACGCACAGCTGCGCACCCACGACATCCAGTGGCTGCGGGACCGGCTCGGCGCGCTGTTCGGCTGGGACGACGAGGTGACCGGCGCGATCGGCTCCTGGGACGACGTCAAGCTGCTGGAGGTGACGTTCGGCCGGCTGCGGCGCTGGTACCGGCCCGGTCTGCTGTGCATCGGGGACGCGGCCCACACCATGTCGCCGGTCGGCGGCGTCGGGGTCAATCTGGCGCTGCAGGACGCGGTCGCAGCGGCCCGGATCCTGGCCGGGCCGCTGTGCCGTGGCGCGGTCGGCTTGGCGGATCTGGCGCGGGTGCAGAAGCGGCGGCAGCTGCCGATGGCCGTGGTGCAGAAGTCCCAGCAGGCCGAGCACTCGATGATCCGTGCCGCGCTGGACGGCACGCTCGACGGCGACCGGCTGCCGGTGCCGATGCGGCTGCTGCGGTGGGTGCCGCCGCTGCGGACGGTGACCGGCTACCTCGGCGGGATCGGCGTACGCCCCGAGCGGGCGCCCGCCTTCGCGCGGGTCAGGGCCGGCGCTCGATCGCGTTGAGGGTGAACTCCTCCAGCTCCGCGGCCGCTGCGTCCAGGTCGAGCTCCGGGTGGACCAGCCAGTGGGCGATCACCCCGTCGATCGCCCCGCCGATCGCCAGGGCGACCGTCCGCACATCGAACTCCCGGAACACGCCCGCCTGCTGACCTTCCGTCAGGAGTGCGGCGAGGGCCTGCCAGCGGCCGTGGGTGTCGTGCGAACCCGGCGTCTTGAGCCGGGTGCCGCCGTGGTCGTCGAGCAGCATCTCGGTGATCACGCGCACCTGGCAGCGGTTGGCCTGCTGGTAGCCGATCATCGCCCGTACGTAGGCGATGACCGCCTCCCGCGGGCCCGACGCCTGCGCCAGCCGCTCCGCGACATAGGCGCTGAACTGCTCGATCACCTGCTCCAGCGCCGCCCGGGTCAGGTTGTCCTTCGAGGAGAAGTGGTAGAGCACCGCGGCCTTGGACAGCCCGGCCCGCTCGGCGATCGCGGACAGCGAGGTCGCGGGGTAACCCCGGGTGGAGATCAGCTCGATGGTGGCCTCGATGAGCTGCTGCCGGCGGGCCCGCTCGGTGAACGTCGGCTCGTCGGGGTCGGCGCCCCGGCGGGGAGTCATCGCGCGTCCACCTCTGCCTTTCCTCGGCTGCCTGCCGTCGCCCTTGGGACGACAACAGACCGTACACCGCGCGGGAAACGCCGGACGGTGAGGGATGCCCGCCTCGCCGCCCTCCCCCAGCCTTCGGCCTTCGGCCGGGGGTACCCCCACCTCGCTCCTCTCGCCCGGTTTCCGCTACGCGGCATCTGGTGCCGTGGATGGCCCGGCGGCTCACCGGGCGGTCCTCGGGGGACGGCCGTCCCGCCAAACACCCCGAACTGTTGCCCTACGAGGGCTGATCGACTGCGCCGTCCCGGCTTGGAGGAAAGCACAGCCGGGACCGGGGCGCCGACCTGCGCGAACCGCCAGTAGACTCTCACCACGTGACTGCTGTGTCTGCGAAGCCTCGCATCCCCAATGTTCTGGCCGGCCGCTACGCCTCCGCGCAGCTGGCCGTGCTGTGGTCCCCCGAGTACAAGGTCAAGCTGGAGCGGAAGCTGTGGCTTGCCGTGCTGCGTGCACAGAAGGACCTCGGGGTGGAGGTTCCCGAGCAGGCGCTGGCCGACTACGAGCGGGTCCTGGAGACCGTCGACCTGGCCTCGATCGCCGAGCGCGAGAAGGTCACCCGGCACGACGTCAAGGCCCGGATCGAGGAGTTCAACGCCCTCGCCGGCCATGAGCAGGTCCACAAGGGCATGACCTCCCGCGACCTGACGGAGAACGTCGAGCAGCTCCAGGTGCGGCTGTCGCTGGAGCTGATGCGAGACCGTACGGTCGCCGTGCTGGCACGTCTGGGCTCGCTGGCCGCCCAGCACGCCGAGCTGGTGATGGCGGGCCGCTCGCACAATGTCGCCGCGCAGGCCACGACCCTCGGCAAGCGCTTCGCGACCGCGGCGGACGAGCTGCTGGTGGCGTACGCCCGGCTGGAGGACCTGCTCTCGCGCTACCCGCTGCGCGGCATCAAGGGCCCGGTCGGCACCGCCCAGGACATGCTCGACCTGCTCGGCGGCGACGCGTCCAAGCTCGCCGACCTGGAGCAGCGGATCGCCGCGCACCTGGGCTTCGGGCAGGCGTTCACCTCCGTCGGCCAGGTCTACCCGCGCTCGCTGGACTACGACGTGGTCACCGCGCTGGTGCAGCTGGCCGCCGCCCCCTCGTCGATCGCCAAGACGATCCGGCTGATGGCCGGGCACGAGCTGGTGACCGAGGGCTTCAAGCCCGGCCAGGTCGGCTCCTCGGCGATGCCGCACAAGATGAACACCCGCTCCTGCGAGCGCGTCAACGGACTGATGGTCATCCTGCGCGGCTATGCCTCGATGGCCGGTGAGCTCTCCGGCGACCAGTGGAACGAGGGCGATGTGTCCTGCTCCGTGGTGCGCCGGGTCGCCCTGCCGGACTCCTTCTTCGCGCTGGACGGCCTGCTGGAGACCTTCCTGACCGTGCTCGACGAGTTCGGCGCCTTCCCCGCCGTCGTCGCCCGCGAGCTGGACCGCTATCTGCCCTTCCTCGCCACGACGAAGGTGCTGATGGGTGCCGTACGCGCCGGTGTGGGCCGCGAGGAGGCGCACGAGGCGATCAAGGAGAACGCGGTCGCGTCGGCGCTGGCCATGCGCGAGCAGGGCGTCGAGCGCAACGAGCTGCTCGACAAGCTGGCCGCGGATGCGCGGATCCCGCTGGACAAGGCGCAGCTGGACGCGCTGATGGCGGACAAGCTCTCCTTCACGGGTGCGGCGGCCGACCAGGTGGCATCCGTCGTCGCCCGGATCGAGGAGATCGCCAAGCAGCACCCGGAGGCCGCGGCGTACACCCCGGGCTCGATCCTCTGACGTGCGTTTCACTCCTGAAGAGCTGCAGGCCGCTCGCGACCGCCTCGTCCCGGACGTGGCGGCGAGCGGCCTGCGGGTGCTCTTCTGCGGGATCAACCCCGGGCTGATGACGGCGGCCACCGGCCACCATTTCGCCCGTCCGGGCAACCGCTTCTGGCCGGTGCTGCACGCCGCCGGCTTCACCCCGCGCCTCTTCAGGCCCGCCGAGCAGGAGGAGCTGCTCGCGCACGGCCTCGGGATCACCAATGTGGTGGCCCGGGCGACCGCCAAGGCCGATGAGCTGACCGCCGAGGAGTACCGCGAGGGCGGCCGGCTGCTGGCCGAGAAGGTGGCCCGGCTGCGGCCTCAGTGGCTCGCCGTCGCCGGCGTCACCGCCTACCGCGTCGCCTTCGGCGACAAGCACGCCACGATCGGTCCGCAGCAGCGCACGCTGGGCTCCACCCGCATCTGGGCGCTGCCCAACCCCAGCGGTCTGAATGCCCATTGGACGCTGCAGACGATGGCGGAGGAGTACGGCCGGCTGCGTACGGCGGCGTTCGCGGAGCCCGGCGAAGGGTGAGGCGCGGGAGGCGGGTGCGCGTCCGGCGTATGTGAGGGACGCTGGAGTCGGGTCCGTATACGGCCGATCGGCCGCCGTTCGGCTACGCGTCATCTACAAGGCGTGTACATGCCACCGCGGCGGTTCTACGCTATCGCCGCCCGTACCACCCCCCTCACCCGTACGGAGGCCCCCGTGCCTGCTCCGTCCTCCTCGCCCTCCCCCACCACGCACCGCGTCCGCCGCTCGCGCCGGCGCAAAGTCGGCGCGCTCGCCGGGGTGTTCGCCCTCGCCACGACCGGACTCGGCCTCTGGGCAGGCACCGGCTTCGGCGCCGAGGCGGCCACTGCCGCCGTGCCCACCCCCGACCATGTGGTCGTGGTGGTCTTCGAGAACCACGCCTACAACCAGGTGATGGGCAGCTCCGGCGCCCCGTACATCAACTCCCTGGCCTCCGGCGGCGCCAGCCTCACCGCGTCCTACGCCGAGACCCACCCCAGCCAGCCCAACTACTACGCCCTCTTCTCCGGCGACACCCAGGGCGTCACCGACGACAGCTGTGTGACCCCGGGCTTCAGCGACGCCCCCAACCTCGCCTCCGAGGTGACCGCGGCCGGCAAGTCCTGGGCGAGCTACAACGAGTCCCTGCCGTCCGAGGGCTCCACCACCTGCAAGAGCGGCAAGTACGCCCAGAAGCACAATCCGTGGTTCGGCTTCAGCAACGTCTCCACCTCCTCGGCGCACACCTTCGGCGCGTTCCCCACGGACTTCTCGAAGCTGCCGACCGTGTCCTTCGTCGTACCGAATCTCTGCAGCGATATGCACGACTGCTCGGTGTCCACCGGTGACACCTGGCTGAAGAACAACCTCAAGAGCTACGCCGACTGGGCCAAGACCCATAACAGCCTGCTGCTGGTCACCTTCGACGAGGACAACCGGCTCAGCGGCAACCGCATCCCGACCGTCCTGTACGGCCAGCCGGTGCAGGCCGGGTCCACCTCGGGCACCACCTACAACCACTACGACGTGCTGCGCACCCTGGAGGACATGTACGGCACCTCGCATGCCGGGAACGCCGCCGACGCCAAGGACATCAGCGGCATCTGGGCCAGCTGACGTGTATCTCGCAGACCGCCGATCCGCCTCGTCCTCCGCGGCGTCCCCGGTGGAGCGGCCGCCCGGCCCGGACCGCCGTCCGGGCCGGCGCGCCGTGGCCGCCGTCCCCTCCACGGTGCTCGTCCTGGGCACCGTCAGCCTGATCACCGACATCTCCTCCGAGATGGTCACGGCCGTGCTCCCGCTCTATCTCGTCGCCGAACTCGGCCTGTCCCCCTTGGGGTTCGGCGTTCTGGACGGGCTCTACAACGGGGTGAGCGCGCTCGTACGGCTGGTGGGCGGCCGGCTGTCGGACCGGGGCAGGGGCGGCGGTCACAAGGCGGTGGCCGTGGTGGGGTACGGGCTCTCCGCCCTCTGCAAGCCGTTGTTGCTGATGGTGCACTCGCTGCCGCTGATCGGGGCGGTGCTGGCGGTGGACCGTACCGGCAAGGGGCTGCGGACCGCGCCACGGGACGCGATGATCTCCCTGGCCGCCGAACCGGCCACCCGAGGGCGGGCGTTCGGGGTGCACCGGGCGATGGACACGGCGGGCGCGCTGTGCGGACCGCTGGTGGCGTTCGTGCTGCTGCGGGTGGCGGCGGAGGGCTATGACGCGGTGTTCACGGTCAGCTTCTGCGTCGCCGTACTGGGCGTAGTCGTCCTCCTGCTGTTCGTCCCTGGCCGCGCCGCACGTGCCGCCGAGCGCACCCCTGCCGCTGAGCGCACAACTCCCGCCGAGAGCACCACTGTTGCCGAGAGAACCGCTGTTGCTGAGAGCACCGCCGTTGCCGAGAGCACCACTGTTGCTGAGGGAACCACTGTTGCTGAGGAAACCGCCGAGCGGGACCCGGCCGGGCCACGGATGCCGGTGCGCGCGCTGCTGGGCCGGCCGGAGGTACGCCGGCTGACCGGGTGTGCGGTGTTGCTCGGTCTGACGACCATCAGCGACTCCTTCCTCTATCTGACGCTGCAGCGAAGGCTGGATCTGCCCGGCGGGTGGTTTCCGCTGCTGCCGCTGGGGACCGCCGCGGTGTTCCTGTTGCTGGCGGTGCCGTTGGGTGCGATCGCCGACCGGATCGGCCGCCGGCGGCTGTTCCTGGCGGGGCATCTGGCGCTGCTGTGCGCCTACGGGCTGCTGCTCGCCCCGCTGAGCGGCGGCGCGGCCCTGGTCTGTGCCGTGCTCGCGCTGCACGGCTCCTTCTACGCGGCAACCGACGGAGTGCTGGCGGCCGCGACCGCCGACGCGGTGCCCGAGCACGTCCGCGGCAGCGGGCTCGCCGTGGTCCAGACCGGCCAGACCGCCGCTCGCTTCCTCTGCTCCCTCGCCTTCGGCGCCGCCTGGACCGCCTGGGGCGACCACACCGCCATCCTGGCCGCCGCCATCGGCCTCGCCCTCGCCGCAGCCGTCAGCGCCCGCCTTCTCCGCCGTGTCGGTGCGTCATCGCCCCTGAACTCCCCACCGGAGCAAGCATCGTGAGCCGCCCCCCGTTGAGCCGCACCGCACGTCTCCTCATCCTGCTGGCCACCGTCCTCGTACTCGGCGGGGTCGCCGTCGGCGCGACCCTGTACGCCGCGGGGCGCGCCGCCCAGAAGGACCGCACCCAGACCGGCGGTCCTGCGGTGACCCCCGGAGCCGTCCGCCTGGACGACCCGCACCACACCCTCTTCCGCAATATGGCCTGGGGCCCGCACCGCGATGAGATCACCGCCGTCCCGACGGACCGGCTCTCCGGCCCGCGGACCGCCTCCGGCGTCCGCTGCCTGCGCTTCTACCAAGCCTCCGGCACCGGCATCTGCCTCCAGGCCGTGCACGGCAAGCTCCGCGACACCTATCGCGCCATCGTCCTCGACAACCATCTGCACGAGCTGCGCCATTACGACCTGGCCGGCACCCCGACCCGCGCCCGGGTCTCCCCCAGCGGCCGCACCGCCGCCTGGACCGTCTTCGTCAGCGGCGACTCCTACGCCGGAACCGCCTTCTCCACCCGCACCTCCCTCGTCGACACCCGCACCTGGCACCTGGACGCCAACCTGGAGAGCTATGCGCTGGCCGTCGACGGACACCCGGTCCACGCGGCCGACATCAACGTCTGGGGCGTCACCTTCGCCGACGACACCCACTTCTACGCCACCGCCGCCACCGCCGGTAAGACGTATCTCGTCCGCGGCGATCGCATCGCCAAAACCCTGCGGGCGCTGCACACCAACGTCGAATGCCCCTCGCTCTCCCCCGACGGCACCCACATCGCCTACAAGAAGCGCGTCCAGGGCGCCGATCCGGACGCCCCGTGGCGGCTGTACGTCCTCGATCTGCGCACCCTGCGCGAGAGCGCGACCGGCGAACACCGCAACGTCGACGACCAGGCCGTCTGGCGCGACGACCACACGCTCGTCTACTCCCTACCGGGCAACTACGGCTCCGACCTGTGGACCGTCCCCGCCGACGGCACCGGCACCCCGCGCCGCCTCACCACCGCCGCACTCGCCCCCGCGTTCCAGCATTAGCCGAGCCGGCCCGGGCTCTCCTCCGACGGCGGCCCTCCCCGGGGCGGGTCCGCCACATCCCCCTCCCCCACCGCCACCAGCAGCTGAAAGGGCAGCTCGCGGTCCCCCTGCCCCACCCCCACGCCGACCCAGCGGCCCGCCACCCGCCAGCCGTGCATCCGCGGGACATAGCCGCAGAGCGTGTCCAGCGGCGGCCGGACCGGTATGCCCCTCGCCATCCGTTCCAGGTGCCAAGCGAGATCGAGTATCCCGGGCTCGCCCCACCGTAAGGACAACGCCTGCACCAGCGCCGTCAGCTCCGCGTCGAACTCCTCCTCGGCCTCCGCCACCTCGGCGAGGTCCGCGTCCCAGAACTCCTGGCTGACCCGCAGGCCGGCTATGTGGAAGCCCGGCCCGCTCTCGACCATGGCGGAACGGCCCCGCTCCGCCGGGAACTCCCGCAGACGCAACAGGTCGATGGCGGCCAGATACCGGTCAGTCGTCATGCCGTCAGTAAACCGCCCGGGTCTGACAATTGACCTCCCACGCCGCCCTTCCCGGCGACGCCGCGCACCACCGCGGGCCGACGGCACCCCTCCAGGGCTCGCCGCACACCGTCTGACCGGCTACGATCCGCCACACACGGAAAGCTAGGGAGACGGACGTTGGCGCGGCTCACGGGCGGGGATCCCTCGCTGCTGCGGCGGATCAACTCCGCGGTGGTGCTGCATGCGCTGCGCGCGGCGGACTCCCCCACGCTCACCCATCTCGTCCAGGTGACCGGTCTGTCCCGGCCGACGGTCGAGGGCGTGGTCGAGGGGCTCATCGAGACCGGTCTGGTGGTCGAGGTGCCCGCCGAGGAGGGCGAGACCCGTCGCCAGGGGCGGCCGGCCCGCCGGTTCCGCTTCCGTACGGAGGCCGGGCATCTGCTGGGCATCGAGATCGGCCCGCACCGCATCACGGCGCTGCTGTCCGATCTGAGCGGGCGGGTGCTGGACACCGCGCAGCGCGCCGTCGAGGAGACCGCACCGGCCGACGAGCGGCTGGAGCGGGTCCGCGCCGTGGTGGCCGATCTGCTGCGACGTACGGGCGTGCCCCGCAGTTCGCTGCGGGCCGTCGGTGTGGCCACCCCCGGCATCGTGGAGGCGGAGGGCACCGTACGGCTGTGCACGGCGCTGCCCGGCTGGACGGGGCTGCCGCTGGGCGAGCGGCTGCGGCGGTCGTTCCGCTGCCCCGTCCTTGTCGAGAACGATGCCAATGCCGCCGCGGTGGCCGAGCACTGGCAGGGCGCGGCCACCGGCTCCGACGACATCGTGTTCGTACTTGCGGGGCTGAGCCCGGGCGCCGGTTCCCTGATCGGCGGCCGGCTGCACCGCGGGTTCGGCGGGGCCGCCGGGGAGATCGGCGCGCTGCATCTGCTCGGCCGCGAGGCGACGCCGGAGAAACTGCTGTCGACGACCGGGAAACCGCTGCATCCCCTGGACGAGGCGCAGGTCGCCGCGGTGTTCGCGGCGGCGCGGGACGGCGAGGCACCGGCCCGGGAGGCGGTGGACCGCTTCATCCAGCGGCTGGTGCATGATGTCGCGGCCCTGGTCCTGGCGCTCGACCCGGAGCTGGTGGTGATCGGCGGCTGGGCAGCGGGGCTGGCCGGCGTGCTGGAGCCGCTGCGCGGAGAGTTGGCGCGCTACTGTCTGCGCCCGCCGCAGGTCGCGCTGTCACAGCTGGGCGAGGCGGCGGTCGCCACCGGGGCGCTGCGGCTCGCGCTGGACCATGTGGAGGGCGAACTCTTCGCGGTGGAGGGCACGGTGACGGCCCGCCGCTGACCGGCGGCCACAACGGCAACGGGCCCACACCGGCGAAATGCCCGGCGTGGGCCCGTAAGGGCGCCGCTCAGCCCGCGAGCAGCGAGACCGCTTCACTCTCACCGAAGGTGAGACGGCAGGTGTCCGCACGGTACGTGGAGACCGCGACGGCGCTGGTGCGGCCCCCGGAGACATAGCGGGTGGTGACGACCAGGACGGGCGCCCCGGGCAGCCGGTCCAGCTGCTTGGCGTCCTCCGCTCGGGCCGAGCCGAGCTCGACGGTACGGTCCTGGCCCTCCAGCTCCAGCGGCTGCAGCTCCTTGAGGACCGCACGGGCGCGACCCGGGGCGCCGAGCGAGGCCGCCCCGGCGAAGCCGGGGACCACGTCCGACGGGACGTACAGCAGCTCGGCGGCGACGGGCTGGCCGTGCGTGACCCGGCTGCGGCGCACTATGTGCACCCGGTCGCCAGGGGCGGTCTCCAGCAGACGGGCCACCGCGGCCGGCACCGTCTCGCTCTCGACGGCGTCGACCGGCTGCCAGTCGTCACCGGGGGCGCCGGGCCAGGTGTGCCGGGCGGGCGCGACGGCGACGCCGACGCGCGGCGGTGCGACCGTGGTGCCCACACCGCGGCGGCGCTGCAGTCTGCCTTCGAGCTCCAGCTGTTCGAGCGCCTGCCGCAGCGTGGCCCGCGCGACGCCGAACCGCGCCGCCAGCT
Source organism: Streptomyces inhibens (assembly GCF_003389455.1). Classification (GTDB taxonomy): domain Bacteria; phylum Actinomycetota; class Actinomycetes; order Streptomycetales; family Streptomycetaceae; genus Streptomyces; species Streptomyces inhibens. The sequence continues at coordinate 46,178 of NZ_QUAC01000234.1, forward strand.
CACGCTCGTTGGGCAGAATCTCGCCGACCGCGAACTCCGAGTCCAGCGCCTCGCTGAGCACGGTCTTGAGGTGCCAGTACTTCGGCTCCGGCACCGTTTCGAGCTGCGTGGTCCCCACCCTGTCCTCCGCACTGGCCGTTACCCCGCGGGGCTGCGCCCCTGGGAGGCGGGCCCGCACGCACGCCCGATTATGAGCGCTTCTTTATTAAAGGTTGTTGCAGTATCCCGACGATATGGCCGCCCCCACCCTTGGTCAAGACCAATCCCCCATCGGTTTCGCACCGGCCGCCCCTCCCACGGCACCCGCCCCGCCGCTCGCTACCCTGACCGCCATGCTCGCCCTGCTGCACACCTCGTCCGCCCATGTCCCGGTCTTCGACGCCCTGCGCGACGAGGACGCCCCCGGCTTGGCGCTGCATCACCTCGTACGCCCCGAACTCCTCAGCCGCGCAAGGACGCAGGGCCCCGACGCCGTGGCCGAGGATGTCTCCGACGAGCTCGCGGCAGCGGCCCGCGACGGGGCACGGGTCGTGCTCTGCACCTGCTCCACGATCGGCTCGGTCGCCGAGACGGCCGGCGCCGCACTCGGCCTCCCCGTCCTCCGGGTGGACCGCCCGATGGCCGCGGCCGCCGTCGCCGCCGGTCCGCGCATCGCCGTTCTCGCCACCGTGGAGAGCACCTTCGCGCCCACCGAGTCCCTGCTCGCCGAGGAAGCCGACCGAGCCGGCCGCGAGATCAGCGTGCGGAGGGTGCTGGTGCAGGGCGCCTGGGAGAAGTTCGAGACCGGCGACACCGACGCCTATCTGGCAACGGTCGCCACCGCGGCACGCGCGGTAGCGGACACCGATGTCATCGTCCTCGCGCAGGCATCCATGGCGCCCGCGGCCAACGACCTCGCTCTCGGCGTGCCGGTGCTCTCCAGCCCCCGCCCGGGCCTGCGGGCCGCCGCTCAACTCGCCGCCAGCGACCCCAACTTCTCCGGATTGCGCACGATGTAGACCGTCTGGATCTTCCCGTCCGCCATACCGAGCTGGATCACGGAGTCCGGCACGCCGCCGTCATGCGCCAACAGCGCCATACCGCCGTTGAGTTCCACCAGGCTGAACTCCAGACCGGCCGGCGCGGACTTCGCGACGCCGAACAGGAAGCGGGCGACCTTGTCCGCGGACTCGATGATCCGCAGCGGCGCCTTGGCCTTCCCACCACTGTCCCCGACCAGCCGCGCATCCGCCGCCAGCAGACTCAGCAGCCCCTCCAGATCCTCGCCGGCCGCCGCGGCCATGAACCGCTCGGTCAGATCACGCTGCCGGCCTGGATCGACCTCGAAGCGCGGTCTGCCCTCCTCCACGTGCCGCCGCGCCCGCCCGGCCAGTTGGCGCACCGCGGCCTCGCTGCGATCGAGGGCGGCAGCGATCTCCGCGTACGGATAGCCGAACGCCTCACGCAGCACGAACACCGCGCGCTCCAACGGAGAGAGCGACTCCATGACGACGAGCACGGCCAGCGTGACGGACTCGGTGAACACCGCCCGCTCCGCGGTATCGGGGGCGCTACCGAAGTCGGTCGCCAGCGGCTCCGGCAGCCAGGGCCCCACGTACGACTCGCGCCGCGACTGAACCTGCCGCAGCCGGTCGATGGCCAGCCGTGTGGTGACCCGTACCAGAAAGGCCCGCGGCTCCCGCACGTCCGCCCGATCCGCACCCGACCACCGCAGCCACGCGTCCTGCACCACGTCCTCGGCGTCGGCCACCCGCCCGAGCATCCGGTAGGCCACCCCGAACAGCACGGGCCGGTGCTCCTCGAAAACATCGGTCGCAGAATCCTTCAGCACCCGTCCATCCCACCGGCCCGTCCCCGCGTTGTCCAGCGGAAACGGCGGTGACGTCAGCCGCACCGTGCGGCGGACCTCAACGGCGCTCGGTACGGCCGGAAAGGTCGCCGACGCGCGGAGGCCGGAGAGTTGCCGGGTGTCCCCTCCGGCTCCCCACCCACGGTGGGCACCGCACCACCCCTGACCCCACTGCCACCCCCACCCCCACCATCAAACTGCCCCCCACCTGCGCCATCCCGTACCCGCCCGTCCCGGCCAACGGCGCGGTGAGCGCGGCGAAGACGGGGATCAGCCCGGAAAACAGGGTGGCGCGCTCCGGGCCGATCCGCTGGATGCCCGCGTACCAGCAGACGAACCCCACGACGGTGACGACGACGGCCTGCCAGCCCAGCGCCACCGCCTCCACCGCATCCGGCATCCGCAGCCAGCCACTCCCCTCGGTCACCACTCCCAGCACACCCGCTTCGACCGCGGCGACCCCGCTGACCACCGCCGACAGGAGCTTGGGCCCGAGCGGCGCCAGAACGGGTACGGCCAGGACGGCGAAGCCGACCTCGCCGCAGAGCGCCGCCACGGACCAGACGATGCCCATGCCATCGGTGCGCCCCCAGCCCTGTACGGCAAAGGCACCCGCCGCCACCAGCAGCGCGCCCTGGACCACGGCCGGGCGGGGGCGGCGCCCCGCGAACGCGGGCACGATCACCGCGACGACGACCGGCGCGCAGCCGACGAACACCCCCGGCACGGCCGGTTCCGCGGTGCGTTCCGCCGCCAGGATCGCCAGGTTGAAGCCGAGCATGCCGACACCGGCGAGCAGGGCGAGGCGCGCCCATTGCCGGCCGGTCAGCGCCCGCAGCGGTGCGCCGGCGCGCCGTCCGACGAGGGACAGCAGGATCAGGGCGGCGAGGCCGTAGCGCAGGGCCTGGCCACCCGCGTACGGATAGCCGCCGAGCAGGCTGTTGGCGGTGAACGAGCCACCGACGAGGAAGCAGGCGAAGGCGGCCAACAGAGCGCCGTGCAGAGGAGTCCGGTTCATGAGACGGACGCTAGGGATGCGGGCGGCCCGTCTTAAGGTCCACTTTCATGACGCCTTGGAGGACCACTTTCAGCGTCGGCGGGCCAAACCAACAGGGGGAACACCGGCACATGCCGCACGACGACGAGGGACCCGGCACCGCACTCTGGACCACCGCCTGGGAACTGCTCCTCCCGACGGCCTCGGCACCACCCCGCCGACGCGGCCGCATCCTCCAGGAGGCCCTGCGCGACGCGGTCCGCTCGGGCCGCCTCGCGCCCGGCACACGGCTGCCGTCGGGCCGGGCGCTGGCCGCCGATCTCGGGGTGTCGCGGGGCCTGGTGACCGAGGCGTACGAGCAGTTGACGGCCGAGGGCTATCTGCACAGCCGACGCGGTGCGGGCACCTGGGTGGGCGGGGCCGTACGCGCCACGGTGCCACCGCGGCCCACCGACACCCCGCCGGCCGGCGTCCCGCTCGTCGACTTCACGCCCGGCACCCCCGATCTCTCGCTCTTCCCGCGGGCGGCCTGGTCGGCCGCGCACCGCAGGGCCCTCGGCCGGCTGCCGCATCGCACGCTGGGCTATCCCGACCCGCGGGGTCTGCCCGAACTCCGCGCGGAACTTGCCCAGTTGCTCACCAGAAGGCGCGGTGTGGTGGCCGATCCGCAGCGGGTGGTGGTGTGTTCAGGGGTGGCGCAGGCGATGACGCTGCTGGGGTTCACGCTGCGCGCGGCCGGGCACCGGGCCGTGGCCGTGGAAGACCCGGGGAGCCCCGAGCATGCGCAGCTGTTCGCCGCCGCGGGGCTGGCGTCCGTACCGGTGCCGTTGGACGACGAGGGGCCCGACCCGACCGCCCTCGCGGACTCCGGGGCCCGGGCCGCCGTGCTGACCCCGTCCCATCAATTCCCGTCCGGAACCTCGGTATCGGCGCCCCGCAGGGCACAGCTGCTGCGGTGGGCGCGGGCGGCCGACGGGCTGCTGATCGAGGACGACTACGACGGCGACTTCCGCTACGACCGGGCGCCGGTCGGCGCGTTGCAGGGCCTGGACCCGGACCGGGTGGCGTACACGGGCTCGGTGAGCAAGTCCCTGGCCCCGGGGCTGCGGCTGGGGTGGCTGGTGGTGCCCGAGCGGCTCGCCGCCGAGGTCGTGGCCCGTAAGCGCACGATGGATCTGGGCAATCCGGTGCTGGACCAGGCGCTGCTGGCCGATTTCATCGCCCGCGGCGACTACGACCGCCAGCTGCGCCGCTGTCAGCGCGCCTACCGGGAGCGGCGGGACGCGCTGACCGCGGCGCTGGCCGCGCACTGCCCCGGTGCGGAGGTGACCGGCATCGCCGCGGGGCTGCATGTGATCGTCACCCTGCCCGCGCGCCACGGCCCGGAGGAGGCGTTCCTGACGCGGGCCCGCCGCGCGGGGCTGGCACTGCGGCCGCTGTCCGCCTACAAGAGCCCCCGCCCCGCGGGCGACAGCCACGTACGCCCCGGCCATGCACGCCCGGACCACCCACCCGTAGACGCACACGTGCCCCCCGACCGCATACGCCTGGTCCTGGGCTACGCACATCTCTCACCGTCGGACATCACCCGCGGCATACGCCTGCTCGGCGAGGTGTGAACCGGCTACCACCGGCTCACGAGTTGGACCACTCCCGCTGCGAGAGCACCAGCCGGTAGCCGTCCGGATCCTCGATGGTGACGCCCCACTCGTCCCAGTACGGGTTGTAGGCCGCGACGCGCTTACCCCCGCAGCGCTCCAGCCGGCCGACCAGCTCGGCCGGCACCGCTTCGCCGAGGTAGACGACGAGCAGATCGTCCGGTGTGGGGGACGGCCCGAGGGTCCCGGACGGGTCGAGGGTCAGCTCCAGGTGCCAGTGGGCGTCCGGCCAGCCGAGCATCAGCAGGGCGTGCTCACCGGCCTCGGAGCTGTGCCGGTACAGCTCCGAGAGGCCCAGGCCCTGCTTCCAGAAGCGTTCGGCCGCGGCCAGATCGCGGGACGGGCGGGCGATACGGATATGGGCGGAGCCGTTGGCCGGCATGCGGTGTCACCTTTCCTGAGGCCACCGTCCGGCGGCGCGTACCAGGACCGTAAACGTCCCGGCCGCGTCCTGGCGATCGGCCGATGGTCTTGCGACCATGGCCCCGGTCCGGTGGTCCGCAGGTCCAGGACCCGTGACGGTGAACGGCGAAGGCGAACAGCGACAGCGTTCGGCAGAGCGAAGGCGGACACACAGACCGAGGCCGGTCGAACAGCCCGGTGTTCACCGTCCGTTCGACTGCGGGGCACCGGACAGCGATACGAACGGGTCGTCAGCGAGGTCGGTCGAGGCATGGAGGTTTCAGATGGTGCAGGGATCCGGTGGCGGCTTCGGACGGCGGTCGTTGCTGCAGGGCGCGGCGGCGGGTTCCGCGGCGCTCGCGCTGCCCACGCTCGCCCGTGCCGCGCCGGCGCAGACCCGCGGCGGACGGCCGAGCGCCGACTGGGGAGTACAAGTCGGGGATGTTACGACGTCCTCGGGCCTGGTGTGGGTGCGGTCCGACCGGCCGGCCCGGATGGTGGTGCAGACCGCGGCGACCGAGTCGTTCCGTAACGCCAGGACCTGGCGCGGGCCGGTGGTCGGCGCGGGGACGGACTTCACCGGTGTCACCTCGCTGCACGGTCTGCCGTCCGGTGAGCAGATCCACTACCGGGTGCTGCTCGCCGACCCGGACGACCCCCGGCGCACCGGCGAGCCGGTCTCCGGCACCTTCCGCACGGCGCCCGCCGATCGTCGCGCGGACATCCGCTTCCACTGGTCGGGCGATCTGGCCGGGCAGGGCTGGGGCATCAATCCGGACCGCGGTGGCTACCGGATCTACGAGGACATGCGGCGCCGGAACCCGGATTTCTTCCTGTGCAGCGGCGACAACATCTACGCCGACAACCCGATCCCCGAGCGGGTGACGCTGCCGGACGGCCGGATCTGGCGGAATGTGACGACCGAGGAGAAGGCGAAGGTCGCCGAGACGCTCGCGGAGTTCCGTGGCGCGTTCCGCTACAACCTGCTGGACGACAATCTGCGCCGGTTCAACTCCCAGGTGCCGACGATCACCCAGTGGGACGACCACGAGGTGCACAACAACTGGTACCCGGGGCAACTGCTCGATGACGACCGGTACACGGAGAAGGACGCGGATGTGCTGTCGGCGCGGTCGCTGCGTGCCTTCGGCGAGTACTTCCCGATCCGTACGCTGCGGCCCGACGGGGGAGGCCGGGTCTATCGCGTGGTGCATCACGGCCCGCTGCTGGATGTGTTCGTGCTGGACATGCGCCGCTACCGCGATGCCAATTCGCCGGGCCGGCAGACCGACGACCCGCAGGGCATTCTCGGGGCCGAGCAGCTGCGCTGGCTCAAGCGAGAGCTGTCCCGCTCGCATGCGGTGTGGAAGGTGATCGCCTCCGATATGCCGCTGGGTCTGGTCGTCCCGGACGGCAAGACCAACTTCGAGGCGGTGGCGCAGGGCGATCCGGGCGCTCCGCTGGGGCGCGAGCTGCAGCTGGCCGAGCTGCTGCGGCACATCAAGCACGACCGGGTGACCGGCACCGTATGGCTGACCACGGATGTCCACTACACGGCGGCGCAGCACTACGCACCGGAGCGGGCCGCGTTCAAGGACTTCGAGCCGTTCTGGGAGTTCGTGTCGGGGCCGCTGAACGCGGGTGGTTTCCCGGCGCTGAAGCTGGATGGAACGTTCGGGCCGGAGCAGCCGTTCATCAAGGCACCGGACCGTGCCAATGTCTCCCCTGCGGAGAGTCCGCAGTACTTCGGCGAGATCGATATCGACGGGGGAAGCGGGGAGCTGACGGTGCGGCTGCGTCAGGAGGGCGGAGAGGTGTTGTTCAGCAAGGTGCTCCAACCGGGACGGGTAGGACAGTAGAGGCCAATGCGCCGATTGCGTCTTTTACCCGTCGGACACAATGTGTTGGCGATCAGGCAACACCTGTCCGCGAGGCTGTATGCATGACTGAAGCATCCTCTGCCAATTCCTCCCGCCGTCATCACTGGCGCCGGGACATCGTCGAGCTGGCCGCCCTGTTCACGGCCGTGGCGGTGGCCGATGTCGTCGCCAATACGATCGCGCACGGCCCGTCGGGCCCGGTGCTGCTGTGCACCGCCGCGGTCGCCCTGATGGCCACGGCCGCCTTCCACGTCTGGTGGTCCCGACGCCACGAAAATGCCCCGCCGCCGACCGATACCGGCGCCACGGCACCGTCCGCCGCCGGCCAGGCCCCTCGGGCCGGCGGTCAGGAGACGGCGCTGTGGCGGATGCGGACCACGGTCCGGGACGAGCCGGGCAGCCTGGCCGCCCTGTGCACGGCGCTGGCGGCGCGGCGGGTGGACATACTCAGCCTGCAGACCCACCCGCTGTCCGACGGCACGGTCGACGAGTTCCTGCTGCGCGCCCCCGGTGCGCTGACGCCCGCGGAGCTGACCCGCACGGTGGCCGGCGCGGGCGGCTCGCAGAGCTGGCTGGAGCGGGCCGATGCGCACGATCTCGTCGACGCACCGACCCGGATGCTGGGCCTGGCGACCCGTACGGCGCTGGATTCCGCCGAACTCCCGTTGGCGCTGCGGCAGTTGCTGGGGCGCTGCACCATCCACTCGGTGCCGGCGCGCTCGCTGAGCGGACAGCCGCTCGCCGAGCAGGTGCCGGCCGAGGGTGTGCTGGAGGAGCACGTCATGAAGTTCCGCGACCCCTCCGGGGGCTCTCTCACCATCGAAAGGCCGCAGTTGCCGTTCACCCCCACCGAGTTCGCCCGGGTGCGGGCGCTGGTCGACCTGGACACCAGGCTCGGTCAGCGGGTGCCGCCGCGGCGTGATGTGCTGACGCTGCCCGAGGGCAACGAGATCACCGTCCGCCGTGCCGACACCTCCGACCTGGTCGCGGCCCGCGAGATGCACGACCGCTGCTCCTCGCAGACCCTCGCGCTGCGCTATCACGGCCCGGTCGGCGACGCGGACCGCTACCTGGGGCATCTGCTCAGCCCGCGGTTCGGCCGCACCCTGGCGGTGGAGACCGCGTCCGGCCGACTGGTGGCGCTCGGCCATCTGCTCTGGGACGGCGACGAGACCGAGGTCGCGCTGCTGGTCGAGGACTCCTGGCAGCAGCGCGGAATCGGCGCGGAGCTGCTGCGCCGGCTGGTGGCGATGGCCGCCGAGACCGGCTGCGAGAGCGTGTACGCGATCACCCAGGCCTCCAACACCGGCATGGTGGCGGCGATGCGCGGCCTCGGGCTGCCGCTCGACTACCAGATAGAGGAGGGCACGCTGGTGATCACCGCGCGCCCGACCGGTGTCCCCGCCCAGCGGGGGCTGCGGGAGAGCGTACGGATCCAGGACGCCACCGGCCGCCGCTGACCACAGCTCCGCAGACGGAACCGCACACGGCAGCCGACGGCCGGCCGGGCGTATCGACGCCCGGCC
>NZ_QUAC01000230.1 GCF_003389455.1 Streptomyces inhibens
CCGTGGCCCGCCGCCCGCGAAGATGCGGTGCGGCGGCCACGGCCGTTGTGCGCGGTCGGCGGTCAGGTCCGCCGGACCGGCCTTACGCGTCCTGCGGCTGCTTGTCCCGGCGGTGCCGGCCGTGGGCGGTGGAGTCGGACTCCTCAGCGGCGGCCGGGCCACGGTGCTTGCCGGAGCTTGCGGCCGCGGCGGCCTGGGCGGATGCCTCCTGGGGGCGCGCCTGGGTCGTGTTGGTTCGGGCTTCGGACATGGGAAGAGTCACTCCGTCAGATCGCTTACAGCTGTACGCGTCGGGACCTCGCCCGACGACCGCCAAGGCTGACCCCGAGCGGCACAGTCGGTGGCCGGTCAACCGGCTGCGTAGCCCCCGCCCGAAATTCTAACGGGGCGGGAAATCATGCTCCACCGGGTCTACCGGGCCGCGAGAGGTGCCTGTTGCAAGGGCACTGGCCTGCACATTTGGGGATGCGACGGGGCGCGCTGCGGTTCCGCGTCCAGGGCTCGGAGTTGTGCAGATGCTGTGGAGCGGTTGTCGGTGTCTCCTGCATCCAGGACAATCCCCCCGGCCACCTCCGTGCTCGTACGCGCGCCGGGGACAATTCCCCCGCCGGCCACCTTGTCCGCGCCCGCGGCCGGGGGCCTCTCCCCGCCGCCCGCCCCAGAAGCCGGACCCTGCACCGGCCTCATGAGTTCCACCGGCCGCTGTGCACGCACGGTTTCCACCGGCCGCCCCACCTCCACGGCCTCCACCGGCCGCCCCATCCCCACGGGTTCCGCATGCCCCACCGCCCCCGCAGGCTCCACCCGCCGCTCCGCCCCCGCAGGCTCCGCCCCCTCCACCGGCCCCAGCGGTATGGCCATCCGCGCGACCCCGCACGGCTCCGCGTCCGTCGCGTACGGCAGCAGCAGTGCGCCGGCCACCGTCCACAGCCCGGCCCCCGCCAGCCACCCCTCCGGCACCGGCAGCTGCCGCAGCTCCCGTCCCGAAGGCCGCCAGACCCCCAGCCACGCCCCGCCCACCGCATCCATCCGGTCCATCCGGAACGCCACCGCGCAGCTCTCCGGGGCCAGCATCTGCCCCGGTTGCGCGGCGAACGGCGTCACGGACGTACCTGCCGGCCGCAGGCACTCCGGGAACCGCACCGGCAGACTGCTGCCCAGTACGCCCCAGCCCAGCCGGTCGTGCCCCGGCGCGTCCGACCGTACGAGCAGCAGCCCGCTGTCCGGATCGGCCAGCAGCAGCCGGTCGTTGCTGTCCTCGGTGATCTGCAGCAGCGGGCCGGTCCCGCCACCCCGCTCCAGATCGACCAGCACGGTCTTCGTCCGGCCGTCCCACTCCCGGTCCAGGGCCAGCAGCCGGCCGGCGCGGTCCAGCCAGACGCCGCCCGAGCAGCGCCCCGGGATCTCGGTGACCCGCTCGGGTCCGTGCGCGCCGCCGTGCACCAGCCACAGCACGGTGCGGTGGGCCTCGGGCGCCAGGGCGTAGCCGAGCGACCCGCCAGGGGTGGGCGGCAGCAGGGTCAGCTCGGCCGCTTCCACCGCGCCCAGCAGGAGTTCGCCGGTCCCGGGGCCGGTCGGGTAGAGCAGGGAGCAGGCGAAGCGGTCGGCGACCCGGCGCACGATCAGCACCCGTCCGTCCGTGAGCGGCAGCAGTTGGCTGTCCGGCTCCTCGGGCTGGCTGCCCGGCAGCGGTACGGCGTACGGCTCGGGGCCGCTCAGCGTCCAGCGCTCCGGAAACCAGCTCCCGGCGGCGTCGTCATGACGGGCGAGCCGGGCGGCGTACGAGCCGTCGGCGGCGATGGTCAGCGCCGTACGGTGCGGGCTGTCCAGCTCCGTGGCGTCCTCAGTGGCACAGATCGTCATCGGGTGGTCACCTCCAGTCAGCAACCGAAGCTAGTTTTCGCACTTCCGGCCGATCAACGCGAGTTGCCGCACTTCACGCATAAGGATGGCGATTGTCCGGTTCGCCGGTGCTGGGTGAGGTGGGTGTGCTTCGGAATTCAACGGTGGGCTAAGTTAGGCGTGCCTAAGTTGGCTCTTGATGGTCCTGACGCGGTCCTCAAGCTGGTTCCGTGCTGCCCGGGTGTTCCTTGTGGCGCCTCGGTGAGCAGCCGATCTCCCGGGAGTACGTGATGTCCCTTCGCCGCCGCGGCGCCGCCGCGACAGCCCTCGCCGCCGCGGGCGCCCTGACGCTCGCGGCCTGCGGTACGTCCGACGCGGGTGGTGGCCGGAGCGACAACGGTGCGGGATCGAAGGCCGTCGCCCAGGGCGGCAAGGACTTCGCGAAGGCCGCCGAAGAGACCGCGAAGATGGGCACCGACGCCAAGCCGGGGCAGTTCCCGCGCACCATCAGGCATGCGGGGGGCAGCACCTCGATCAAGGCCGCGCCCCGGCGGGTGGTCGTCCTCGACGTCGGTGAGCTCGACAACGTCGTCTCGCTCGGCATCAAGCCGGTCGGCTACGCCCCCACCGAGGGCGACGAGGCCCTCCCCGGTTACCTGGAGAAGGACGCCGGCCACCCCAAGAGCGTCGGCACCATCAACGGCCTCAACCTGGAGGCCGTCAACAAGCTCAAGCCCGACCTCATCCTGGGCAGCAAGCTGCGCGCCGAGAAGCAGTACCAGCAGCTGAGCAAGATCGCCCCGACCGTCTTCTCGATCCGCCCCGGCTTCACCTGGAAGCAGAACTACCTGCTCAACGCCGCCGCCCTGGACAAGACCGCCGAGGCGAAGGCCGAGCTGGCCGCGTACGAGGCCAAGGCGAGGAAGCTCGGCGCCGACATCGGCCCCAAGAAGCCGACCGTCACGATGCTGCGCTACATGCCGCAGTTCACCCGGCTGTACGCCCGGCAGTCGTTCATCGGCACCATCCTTGAGGACGTCGGCCTGCCGCGGCCCAAGAACCAGCGGATCGACGACCTGGCCACCGAGGTCAGCCCGGAGAACATCAACCAGGCCGACGCGGACTGGATCTTCACCGGTGTCTACGGCGACCCCAAGTCGACCAAGCGCGAGAGCGCCGAGCACAACCCGCTGTGGAAGAACCTCAAGGCGGTGAAGGACGGCCACGCCAAGAACGTCAAGGACGAGACCTGGTACCTGGGACTCGGCGTCACCGCCGCCAACAGCGTCCTGGACGATCTGCGCGGCTTCCTGGTCAAGTAGCGGCCCGGGCGGGGAGCCGGCTGCTGAAGCCGCCGTCGGCTCCCCCCAACCCCCTACCAGCGAAGAACGAGCCGCCCGGGACATGACGCCGCCCCCTGTCACAGGCGGGAGGTAACCTTCCACCCGTGCCCGTACTGTCTGAAGTCCTCACCGCGCTCGACGCCCTCTGGCCACCCGAGCGGGCCGAAGGGTGGGATGCCGTGGGCACGGTCTGCGGAGACCCCGACGCCGAGGTCCGCCGTGTGCTGTTCGCCGTCGACCCGGTGCAGGAAATCGTCGACGAGGCGGTGCGGCTCGGCGCCGACCTTCTTGTCACCCACCACCCGCTCTATCTGCGCGGTACGACGACGGTGGCGGCCTCGACCTTCAAGGGCAAGGTCGTGCACACGCTCATCAAGCACGACATCGCCCTGCACGTCGCGCACACCAACGCCGACACCGCCGACCCCGGTGTCTCCGACGCCCTGGCCGGTGCCCTGGATCTGCACATCCAGGGCCCGCTGGTGCCGGACGCGAGCGACCCGGCAGGCCGTCGCGGCCTGGGCCGGATCTGCGAGCTGGGGCACCCGATGACGCTGGCCGAGTTCGCCTCGTACGCCGCCGCCCGCCTCCCCGCCACCGCGCAGGGCATCCGGGCGGCCGGTGACCCGGACCGCGAGATCCGGACCATCGCCGTATCCGGTGGTTCCGGTGACAGCCTCTTCGACGACGTACGGGCGGCCGGTGTGGATGCGTTCCTCACCGCCGACCTGCGCCACCATCCGGCCTCCGAGGCCACGCAGAGCACGCACAACGGCCCTCTGGCGCTGCTCGACGCCGCCCACTGGGCCACCGAATGGCCGTGGTGCGAGCAGGCCGCGGCCCAGCTCGACGCGGTCTCCGACCGGCACGGCTGGGGACTGCGTACGCATGTCTCCCGTACGGTCACCGACCCCTGGACCGCCCACGCGGCGTCCGCCCCCCGCTTCACCCCGACGCACACCACAGGAGCCCCACGCTGAACGCCGCGCCCGCCGACCAGATCCGCCTCCTCGACGTCCAGGCCCTGGATGTCCGGCTCACCCAGCTCGCGCACCGGCGCAGGAACCTCCCGGAGCTGGCCGAGCTGCAGACCCTTGAGGCCGACCTCATCCAGCAGCGCGACCTGCTCGTCGCCGCACAGACCGAGGAGAGCGACACCAGCCGCGAGCAGACCAAGGCCGAGCAGGACGTGGACCAGGTGCGCCAGCGCGCCGCCCGCGACCAGAAGCGGCTGGACTCCGGCGCCATCACCTCCCCCAAGGACCTGGAGAGCCTCCAGCGCGAACTGGCCTCGCTCGCCAAGCGCCAGGGCGACCTGGAGGACGTCGTCCTGGAGGTCATGGAGCGCCGGGAGGCCGCCCAGGAGCGGGTCACCGAGCTCACCGCCCGGGTGGAAGCCATCCAGGCCAAGGTCGACGACGCCGCCGCCCGCCGGGACGCCGCCTATGCCGAGATCGACGCCGAGGTCGCCACGGCCACCAAGGAGCGCGGGCTGACCGTCGCCGACATCCCGGCCGACCTGCTGAAGCTCTACGACAAGATCCGCTCCAAGGAGGGCGGCGTCGGCGCGGCCCGCCTCTACCAGCGCCGCTGCGAGGGCTGCCGCCTGGAGCTGAACATCACCGAGATCAACGATCTGCGCGCGGCCGCCGCCGACGCCGTCGTCCGGTGCGAGAACTGCACCCGCATTCTGGTCCGTACGCCCGACTCGGGCCTGTAGGCCATGACACGCACGCTGATCGTCGAAGCGGACGGCGGGTCCCGGGGCAACCCGGGGCCGGCCGGCTACGGCGCCGTTGTCCTCGACCCGGTGACGGGTGAGGCGCTGGCCGAGGCCGCCGAGTACATCGGCACCGCGACCAACAACGTCGCCGAGTACAAGGGGCTGGTGGCCGGCCTGCGGGCGGCCCACGCCCTGGACCCGCAGGCACGCATCCAGGTGCGGATGGACTCCAAGCTCGTCGTCGAGCAGATGTCCGGGCGCTGGCAGATCAAGCACCCGGACATGAAGCCGCTGGCCGCCGAGGCCAGGGCGGTCTTCCCGGCCGGCCAGGTGTCGTACGAGTGGATCCCCCGCGCGCAGAACAAGCACGCCGACCGGCTCGCCAACGAGGCGATGGACGCCGGAAAGATCGGCAAGCAGTGGGAGCCGCGGGACTCCAGGGCGGCACTCGCCGCCGCACCCGCCCGCAGCGCCGCCGCACAGGCCGCCGACGCGGCCGCCGAGGTGGCGGAGGCGTCGGAGGCGGCCGCCGCCCCGGGCTGGGGCGCTCCCGACCTCGGCGCACCCGCGACCTTCGTCCTGCTGCGGCACGGCGAGACCGCGCTGACGCCCGAGAAGCGGTTCTCCGGCAGCGGCGGCAGCGACCCCGAACTCTCCGCCGCCGGACGCCGCCAAGCCGAGGCGACCGCCGCCGCACTCGCCGCCCGCGGCACGATCCAGGCCGTCGTCAGCTCACCGCTGCGACGCTGCCGGGAGACCGCGGAGACGGTCGCGGCCCGGCTCGGCCTGGACGTCCGCATCGAAGAGGGCCTGCGCGAGACCGACTTCGGGGCGTGGGAGGGGCTGACCTTCGCCGAGGTGCGCGAGCGGTTCCCCGACGACCTCGATGCCTGGCTCGGCTCCGCCAAGGTGGCGCCCACCGGAGGCGGCGAGTCCTTCGCGTCGGTCGCCCGCCGGGTCGCCGTCGCCCGCGACAAGCTCATCGCCCGGTACGCGGGCCGGACCGTGCTGCTGGTCACGCATGTCACGCCGATCAAGACCCTGGTCCGCCTGGCCCTGGGCGCCCCGCCGGAGTCGCTGTTCAAGATGGAGCTCTCCGCGGCGTCACTGTCCGCGGTGGCGTACTACGCCGACGGCAACGCCTCGGTGCGGTTGCTGAACGACACGGGGCATCTGCGGTAGCGGGGCGTCCCGTACATCCCGCACACCGCGCCTTCTGTACGCGAACGGGCCCGGCCCATCGGACGACCGATGCGCCGGGCCCTTCACATGAACAGCCGTCGGTGCATGGGCGGCCATGGGCAGTTGTCAGTACCTGGGCAGACATGAACAGCCGCCCGCGCCCGAAAGTCTTCAGACCGCCAATGCCGCCGCCTCCCGGGCGAGTTGGCGTACCCGGTCCCAGTCCTTCGCGGCCAGGGCGTCGGCCGGCAGCATCCAGGTGCCGCCCACGCAGCCGACGTTCGGCAGCGCCAGATACGAGGGCGCCGATGCCAGGCCGATCCCGCCGGTCGGGCAGAAGCGGGCCTGCGGCAGCGGCGCGGCCAGCGACTTCAGGTAGGCGGTGCCGCCCGCCGCCTCGGCCGGGAAGAACTTCAGCTCGGTGAGGCCCTCGTCCAGCAGGGTCACCACCTCCGAGGTCGTCGAGACGCCCGGCAGGAACGGCACGCCGGAGTCCTTCATCGCGCCCAGCAGCCGCGGCGACCAGCCCGGGCTGACCAGGAAGCGGGCGCCGGCCGCGCGGGCCGCCTCGACATGCTCGGGGGTCAGCAGCGTGCCGGCGCCGATCACCGCGTCCGGGACCTCGTCGGCGATGGCCCGGATCGCGTCCGGCGCGGCCGGCGTCCGCAGCGTCACCTCGATCGCGGGCAGCCCGCCGGCGACGAGCGCACGGGCGAGCGGTACGGCGTCGGCGGCATCGTGCAGCACGACGACCGGGATGACGGGGGCGAGCCCGAGCACCGAGGACGGGGGAGAAGCCGAGAGCTTGGGGGAGGCGGGCGCGGGGGAGGAGGCGGCGCTGGTCACGCCGCCCATAGTGCGCCCGTCGAGCCACTCTCCGCAACGAGCGTTGCGCATGCTGCAATCGCGGTCGGCCAGGTTGCCCCTACGGCCGCAGCCCCGGCCCCTACAGCTCCGTCACGATCACATCGACGGCCCACGCCTTGCCGCCCTTGGCCGGGGCCTTGGCCTCCACCGCGTACCCCAGCCCACGCAGCGCCTCCACCAGCTCCGCCGGACCGTCCGGCGTCAGACCCGCCGACAGCAGATCCCGCACCAGCCGGCCCTTGGTCGCCTTGTTGAAGTGGCTGACCACCGTCCGCTTCTCCACACCGGCCACGGTCTTCGACTGCAGCACCCGCACCGTCGCGGTCCGCCCGGCCACCTCACCCTTGGGCTTCCACGCCGTGGCGTACGCCGCCGACCGCAGATCGAGCACCAGCCCCTCGCCGGCGGCCGCCGGCAGCACCTCCCCCATCGGCGCCCGCCAGTACGCGCCCAGCGCGCCGAGCCCCGGCAGCTTCACCCCCATCGAGCAGCGGTACGACGGAATCCGGTCGCCGATCCGCACGGCGCCCCACAGCCCCGAGAAGACCAGCAGCGACCGCTCGGCCAGCTTGCGCGCCGGCGCGTCCAGGGACGCCAGCCCGAGCGCGTCGTAGAGCACACCGGTGTAGATCTCCCCGGCCGGCCGCGCACCCGCCGTCCGCAGGCCCGCGTTCTTGGCGATCTCGCCCTTGAGACCCTCGCTGAGCCCGAGCACCTCCTGGGCCTTGGTCGCGTCCGCGGCGCACAGCTCGACCAGCTCCTCGAACACCGCCTCGCGCGCCGCGGTCAGCCCCGGCAGCGACAGCGATCCGATGTCCAGCGGCGCGCCGGCCTCTCCCGCGGCCTTGCCTTCGGACGGCGGCAACAGCACGAGCACGGTGTTCTCCTTCACGGCGGTACGGGCCGGGGGTGCGGCCCCGGGAAAGCGTATGGCCTGCGCCGGACGGGCGAAGAACCCGCTCAGGCCGGCCTCCCCGGCGCGGCGCCGCACACCGCGCCGCGAGCGCCCACCCGCCATACGCTCGGTTTCATGCCCCGTCTCCATATGCATGTGACCGACGCAGCCGATGCCCCGCTGCGCGCCGCGCTGCGTGAACTGCGCTGCAAGCTGGAGATTCCGTACCACTTCCCGCCCACGGCACAGGCCGAGGCGGAGAGCGCCGCCCGCGCCCCGCGGATCCCGGTCGCCGATGGCGCGGTGGCCACCGAGCACACCCTGGAGGACGCCACCGACCTCCCGCTCTTCACCATCGACCCGCCCGGCTCGCTCGACCTCGACCAGGCCATGTTCCTGTCGCGCCGCGCGGGCGGCGGCTTCCGCGTCCACTACGCCATCGCGGACGTCGCCTCCTTCGTGACGCCGGGCGGCGCCCTGGACGCCGAGGCGCACCACCGCGTGACGACCCTCTACTTCCCCGACGAGCGCGTTCCGCTGCACCCCTATGCGCTGAGTGAAGGCGCTGCCAGCCTGCTGCCCGACCAGGACCGCCCGGCCGTTCTGTGGCAGCTCGATCTCGACCCGCAAGGGGCCCTGACCGCCGGGTCCGTCCGCCGCGCCCTGGTCCGCTCCCGCGCCAAGCTCGACTACGCGGGCGTCCAGCGGGTCATCGACGACCGGACGGCCGAGGAACCGCTCGCCCTGCTCCGCGAGATCGGACTGCTGCGGGAGGAGCTGGAGGTCGCCCGCGGCGCGATCTCCCTCAATGTGCCCGAGCAGGAGATCGTCGAGCAGGACGGCTGCTACACCCTCGAATACCGCGCCCCGCTCCCGGCCTACGGCTGGAACGCGCAGATCTCCCTGCTCACCGGCATGGCCGCGGCCGAGCTGATGCTCGCCTCCGGCACCGGCATCCTGCGTACGCTGCCCACCGCCCCGGACGGCTCGGTCGCCCGGCTCCGGCTCACCGCCCGCGCGCTCGGCGTCGACTGGCCCCACCACACCTCGTACGCGGCGCTGATCCGCACCCTCGACCCGGGCCGCGCCACCCACGCCGCGTTCCTCCAGGAGTGCACCGCCCTGCTGCGCGGCGCCGGCTACACCGCCTTCGACGGCGCCCCGCCGGCGGCCTCCGACGCGCTGCACGCCGCCGTCGCCGCCCCGTACGCGCATGCCACCGCGCCGCTGCGGCGGCTCGTCGACCGCTACACCTCCGAGCTGTGCCTGGCCGCCTCGGCCGGCGAGGAACCGGCCGACTGGGTCCGCGGCGCGCTGCCCGCCCTGCCCCGGGAGATGGAGACCGGCACCCAGCGCGCCAATCAGGTCGAGCGGGCCTGCGTCGACCTCGTCGAGGCGGCGCTGCTGCGCGACCGGGTCGGCGAGATCTTCGAGGCCCTGGTCGTCGAGATCCAGGAGAAGGACCCCACCCGGGGCACCGTCCACCTCTACGACCCGGCCGTCATCGGCCAGGTCGAAACCGCCCCGGACGGCCCCGCGCTGCCGCTCGGCCACCGCATCCAGGTCCGCCTCGCCGAAGCCGAACCGGGCCGCGACCCGGTCCGCTTCACCCCTGCCTGACCGCATCCCCCTCCGGGGCCCCCGGTGCCGCCGTCGCCGCCCGTACGGCCGCCACCGCGCCCCGCGCGTCATCGGCATGGAACCGCACCGTACGGACCGTCTCCTGCCGCCCCGTCAGCCGTACGGCCACCACCGGTTCGGTCAGCTCGACGGTCACCGACGTCTGCCCGCCGACCGCCATCTCCAGCACCCCGCCCCCCGCACCCTTCTTCTCCGGCTCCCTGGTGAACCGCAGGTCGTAGCGGACCGAAGCGATCCGCTCCAGCGGTATCCCCACCTCCATCCGGGCACCGTCACGCAACCGCAGCACCCCGGCCCCCAGCACATGCGGCCGGGTGACCGCCGCGGCCTGGAACCCCAGCATCATCAGCAGCGTGTAGACATCGAGGACCAGCATCACCTCACGCGCCACCGGAAGTCCGGCGAGCAGTACATGGAGCCCGGCCGTCTCCACGGCACACACGAACGCCAGCCCGTACACGAGCGCCGCCTGCGCCCCCGCGTACCCCAGGGCCCGNGTCTCCACGGCACACACGAACGCCAGCCCGTACACGAGCGCCGCCTGCGCCCCCGCGTACCCCAGGGCCCGCTCGCCCGGCGCCACCCCGATCCGGCGCCGCGCCACCCACCACGCCAGGCTCACCAGCCACCGGCCCTCGTGCGCGGCCAGCCGGCGCAGCGTCCCGCCCCTCCGGGTCACCGGGCACGCCCCACGAGCAGCCGGATCGCCTGGCGTACGGCCTCGGCCTGCGCGGGCGCGAAGTCCGCGAAGAACGCCCCCATGAACTCCTCCGCAGCCTCCGCGGCCTCCCCGGCCCGTGCGCCGACCTCCGCGGCCACCGCGTCCGGCAGGCAGTCGGAGAGCGCCTGTGCGGCATCCGCCACCCGCGGATCGTCCGGCTCGGCCCCGGCCAGCTCGTCCAGCAGCGCGTACACCTCGTACACCCGCTCCATCGCCCCCGGCTCCGCGGTCGCCTGCCCGAGCAGGGCCGACAGCCGCTCGCCCGCTTCCGCTCCGGCCGACGTCTCGATCAACGCCAGCACCTCCCGCTCCTTGGCGGCCATCGCGGGCTCGGGGCCCGGCCGCGCCGCCGCGGCCTTGGCCATCCTCCCGAAGAGCGCCGCCAGTTCCTCCGACACGGGGCCCTCGGCGGGCAGCCCGCCGTGCTCCTCCGCCAGCCGCAGCAGCGCGGCGATGCGCGCCCGCCGGGTCCGGATCGCCTCCTCCTGCCGCGCCAGATCCGCGTCCAGCTCGGCCAGCACCTCGTGCAGCTCCCGCCCCGCGTCGTCGGCGAGGACGTCCCGTACCTCCTCCAGCCCCAGGCCCAGCTCCGTCAGCCGCCGCACCCGCGCCAGCGCCACCGCGTCGCGCAGCCCGTACTCGCGATAGCCGTTGGCCCGCCGCGCCGGCTCCGGCAACAGCCCCAGATGGTGGTAATGACGCACCGCACGGGTGCTGACGCCGGCCAGCGCGGCGAGTTCTCCGATCCTCATGCGGCCAGTAGAAACGTTGACGCCGCGACAAGGTCAAGCGGCCGCGCACACGACCCGGCCGGGCGGCGGCCGGTCCGCCCCTCTCACCCGTGCAGGTAGCATGGTCGCTACGGCGGACGAGCCGGCCGGACGGCCGCGTGGGGATCTCACGATCCTCCCGAGGAACGTCCGGGCTCCACAGGGCAGGGTGGTGGGTAACGCCCACCCGGGGTGACCCGCGGGACAGTGCCACAGAAAGCAAACCGCCCGGGCCGCAAGGCCTGGGTAAGGGTGAAACGGTGGTGTAAGAGACCACCAGCCTCCGAGGTGACTCGGAGGGCTAGGTAAACCCCACCCGGAGCAAGGTCAAGAGAGGGCATCGGTTGATGCCCTTGCGCGGACGACCGAGGGCTGCCCGCCCGAGTCCGCGGGTAGACCGCACGAGGCTGTCGGCAACGGCAGCCCTAGATGGATGGCCGTCTCCCCTCGGCCCGCAAGGACCGGGGGCGACAGAACCCGGCGTACAGGCCGGTCTCGTCCGCCACACCCGCTCCGGCCCTGGTCAGAGCGGGTGTCCACTCCGGCCCGCGCCTGCGGGGTCGAATCGGGGTCGAATCAGGTGG
Source organism: Streptomyces inhibens (assembly GCF_003389455.1). Classification (GTDB taxonomy): domain Bacteria; phylum Actinomycetota; class Actinomycetes; order Streptomycetales; family Streptomycetaceae; genus Streptomyces; species Streptomyces inhibens. The sequence continues at coordinate 11,569 of NZ_QUAC01000230.1, forward strand.
GCAGACCGTTCCACGGGTCCAACTCACCCTCGCGCCGCGATGGTTAGCCACGCTTCGTCGGGTCGGAGGCGGGCGTCGGCGGAGCCGAGGAGAGGCCCTCCCCGGGCCAGGTGCTTGCCTGGTCAGCCTTTCGGCGTCGCAGTGAGCGGCGAGCCGGGCTTACTCCTTGTAGTCATTCCCCGGTGTTTCCGGGTTCTGTGTGGCGATCGTGCGGTGGATCGGTTGGCTTCTGCTCGTCAAGCCAGGCTTGGATGCCGCCAGGGTTCTGCGCGGGCGCGTCGAAGGAAATGACGGGTATGGGGGGCGAAGTGGCGAGGAAGGCCGCCAGTTTTCATGGGGCAGCGCGGCCACTGAGGGCTCAAACTCCTCGATCTTGGTCAGGAGTCGTCGCAGTTCCCCATCCATAAGCCGCAGATCTAGGTCTGCGCCCGCTACATGGATCGTGCCGTCTTCCGCGTCTATGAGGCGCATGGGCGGAGCTTGGAACTCGGGCCTGGTGCCTGCCTGCCACTCCTCGACAGTTGGCCTAGGCAGGTGGACGATCCACTCGTCGAGGCGCTCATCAAAATGCTCGCTACCGTTCCGAACCTCGCGAGCCGCCAAGGGAGACGAGTTATCCACGTCAAGGATCTTTCGCAGGAACGGGCCCCTCTCCTTTCGCCACTTCAAGCCCTCGTCGGTCCCGGGGCCCTTTGACGGAACAGGCCAGAGACTCCTGGAGACCTTCCCCAGGAAGGTGAGGAAGTCCTCGACACAGACCCAGGCGGCGGGCGGAGTCGGAGTCTGTCGCGCGTAGGTGTCGGCGCTGGTCAGGAGTGCTCTGAGCCTGGGGTGAAGCCCCCGGCCAGGGCTATCGCGGCGTTTGAGGCTTCCTGTGCTTGCCGGTCCCGGGGCCGAGCTTCGGCGCGAGCCCTGAGGAACGGGCGGCCTCGGTGTCGGGAAACAGAACGCGCCTTGCCTCCGTGAGGTCCGCTGCGAAGCCGTGGGGCTCCCACACGTGCCCGTTCCATCGCTGGATCACCCGGGGTGCGTCGGGGTTCAGATGCGCCCCCGCGGACCGCCGCCGCTCACGAGAGGTACAGCGCGGAGCTGTCCGATCCTCGCGTCACGGCGTTTGGCCCATTGGGACAGCGATTCATCGTCCATTCCCCGGAGGGTAGTGGCTCAGACGGTCCGGTGTTCCCAGCGCAGCGAGGGGCTCCGGTCGATCCAGTACAGGTGGGAGTTGGTCGTCACACGGAGCCGAATGGCGTCGATGTCCGGCGTCCCGGCGTCCTGCCAGGCGACAAGGGAGCGTTCGATGTCGTCCCACAGAGCCACGGGGCCGCCCTGGCTGACGGTCCAGCTCTCGCCGTCGGCGATGAACTCGGCGAACGACTCCCGCTCCGGATCGAACAGATACCGCAAGGGAGAGCCGTCGCTGCGGGTGGCGCGGACGAACTGCGTACCGGGCGCCGCGAGCTGCGCGAGGAAGGCGGGCATCCACTCTTCCAGGGCGAGAGGGGACACCAGTGCGTTCCGCTCGCTGTCCGCGTAGGCGGTCCGGGCGGAGAGGTCGCCGGCCAAGGGCGTCACCGCCTGGGCCCGCGCCTGCATGAAGGAGGAGCGTCCGATGATCGCGCCCTCGGCGGTACCGTCATCGCCGACGGTGACCCTGGCGAGACCGGTTCCCCAGGGCCAGGAGCCGACCGTGCTGAGGACGATGCCACCGGGCTTCGTCTGCCGGACCCATGTGTACGGGATGCGGCGTACCGCGCAGGTGGCGATGACCCGGTCGTACGGTGCCCGGTGCGGATGGCCGAGAAGCCCGTCGCCCGTCACCGTCCACGTTGAGTAGCCGACGGTTTCCAGGGCGGCATCTGCGCGCGCCGCCACCTGCGGGTCGACCTCGACCGTGGTGACGTTGTCCTCGCCGAGGTAGTGGCACATCAGGGCCGTGGAGTAACCGGTGCCCGTGCCGATCTCCAGGACACGGTGACCTTCTGTGAGGCCCAGGGCCTCGATCATGCCGACGACGGTGGTCGGGTCGGTCGAGGACGACGTGGGCACGCCCGCGACGGGTTCGCCGGTCTGGTCGGCGGTGAGGTGGCCGTCGAGCTGGGTGGTGAGGGTGTCGACGCTGTAGGCGATCCTCAGCCACTCGTCCGGGTCCGTACCGACAGCGGTGACGGGCCGCCAGGTCCGCCCCTCGTCCAGGAAGACTCCGGGATGGAGGAACTGCTCGCGGGGGACGGTCTTGACGGCCCCGCGCAGCCAGGGGGACTTCAGGACGCCCTCGTCCGCGAGCACGGCCGCCATGCGGCGCCGCTCGGGTGCCGGGTCGGTCATCGGCGGTCTCCTTGCATGAGTAGGTCGGCGAAGGCGGCGGACATCGGGAGGCCGGTCTCCGTCTCCAGCCACCCCCACTGCCCATTGGGATTCAGCTCCAGCCACCAGTGGTCCCCCGCCCGGTCCACCGCGAGGTCGAAGCTCCCTGATACCAGCTCCAGTTGGTCCAGGTAGGCGTGCAGTGCCTTGTCCACCCGGTCGGGAAGGTGCTCCACGGTGTATGTCAGAGCGCTGTAGTCCTTGCGCCAGTCCAGCAGTTCGGAGTCGATGAGCACGGAGAACGTGTGCCGCCCCACGATCAGGACGCGCAGGTCGGCGACCTTGTCCACGCGGGCCTGGAACAGGTGGGGCGTGACGCGAACGCTGTCGTCGATCTCGTCGGGGGTGACGGGGTCGGCCCATCCGGTCACCGGCACGCCGTCACGCGTATAGGGGGTCCACCGCAGCGTCTTGAAGATCGCGTCTCCTTGGATGCGGATGAACTCGCGCGCCTCGGCCGGGTCGTTGGTGACGAGGGTGGGCGGGACGGTGAAGCCGAGCTGCTGGGCGAGGGCAAGCTGAGCGGGTTTGTGGTCGGCCGCGGCGATGCGCAACGGATGGTTGACCCAGAGCGGACCGTCCAAGGCGTAGAGCGTGCCCCCAAGTCCGTAGCGGACCTGCGCCGCCGCGAAACGGGAGTCGTCCGGAGCCAGGTGGGGGAACTGCGGCCACTCCGGGCGGCGCCAGTACACCGATCGGACGCGGGTCAGGTCGACGGTTCTCGACGGGGTGCACACCTGCCCGACCACGGGGGCCGGGCAGGTGCCGAACCGAGCCGAGACCGTGAGGTCCTCCCCGATGTCGGCGGGGTTGAACCGGACCACCGGCACATCGCGCCGGTTGAGTTCGCTGATCACCATGTCGGCGGTGATGTCGTCCGCCTCGGTGGCCACCAGAACCGGCCTCTTCTCGGTCACGGTCATCAGTCCTGGCTGCTGTCCTGGTCGTGACCCTGGTCGTTCCGGGAGTCCGAGTTCGTCGTCGTGGAGGTCTCGGTGCCGGAGCTGGTGCCGTGCTTGCCCATCTCGACCACCTGACCGGTGCGGTCACGGAACACCCCGAGCTGTGTCGTGGGGTCGACGGCGACCGTGGCGTGGGGCCGGCGGATGGTGGTCGGGTACGGCGTGAGTCGGCCCGCACCCCACGGCCGGGTGAGGGTGGGGAGTACGACAGAGGTGGTCATGAGACTCCTTGTGCTGAAGGGGCGTGGTGCGGGAAACCGCCCGCGTCGGCAGGATGCGGAGGGCGATCTGCGGGCACCGCTTTAGAAGCTAGCGGCCTGGATGTTGTCGGCCGCGGTCGTCCACTCGGCCCCGGACGCGGGCCGGATATGCGCGACCCGGACAGTGCCGTGGCTGTGGAGCTCGTGGGTGACGGCGACGAGCACACCCTCCCCGCGTGAGGCGATGTCGCGGACGTTCGTGTTCAGGAGCGGGTGCTGCTCGTAGCCGTCGGGCCCGACCGGGTTCACGTCTCCGCCTCCTGCCGGGCCTCGATGCGGCGCATGAACTTCTCCCAGCCGCTGGCCGCCCGTACCCGCAGAGCCCGGCTCGGCGCACCCGGCTGGGGCTCCGGCGGCGTGTATGTACGGCCGCTGGCGCCAGGGTTCTTGCGGGGCAGTTCGGAGGTTGTCACGCGGTCGCTCCTCTCTGATGGGGCAGCAGCTGGCCGCAGCCTGGACGGGACGCGGCGCGCGGCCTTGGGGGAGCCTCCCGGAGGATCCTTCAACCTCCGAGCGGCGTGTGACCAGTGAACGACGATCCGTTACCGTCTCCCAGAGCGGACCCCGCGCGTTGCCCAGGCGTTTTCCGGGCATCGGGTATTGCGAGTGAGGAAGGTGCTCTTCGTGAGGGGAGACCAATGGCTTTAAGGCGTAGGCGCTTTGCCGAGCGGAGGGTGGCAAAGGGTTACTCTCAGGAGGAATTCGCAGAAGCGCTGACGGTGGCCGCGTCCACCGTGGTCCGTTGGGAAAGTGGCCGTGCCACCCCACAGCCGCACCAACGGCCCAAGATCGCCAGCCTGTTAGAAGTCACCCTCTCCGAGCTGGAAGGGCTTCTCTTCGAAGAACAGCCGGCCGAGACCGCCGTGCTTCCTGACACCCCACGCCTCCGCCATGGTGATGATGACGATATGAAGCGCCGCGATGTCCTGGGCCTGCTCGCCGTCACGGGCGCGCTGGTCACCCTGCCAGGTTCGGACGAGGCCCCCCGAGGACACACAGTGGCGGCGCTCCTGGAGACAGGGGAGGAGTTGCACCGCAGTCTGTGGCAGGTCTTCACCCTCTCGGACTCCAAGCCGACCGTCTTCCCGGTGGTCCGCAAGCAGCTCGACGTTCTGACGAATGGCTTGACCGAGGCGCGCACCGCAGTGGACCGGGCCCGGCTGTGCACGATGACGGCCGACCTCTACCAGCTCGTCGGCGAACTCTTCTTCGACGCCAACCGGTATACCGACGCCGCCCAGTGCTACACGCTGGCTGCCAACGCTGCCCATGCCGGTGGTGACTACGACCTCTGGGCCTGTGCCATGACCCGCCACGCCTACGTCGAGCTGTACGCCCGCCGCGCGCCCGCTTCCCAGCCCCTGCTGGCGGTGGCCTCCCGGATCGCCCGGCGGGGCGACAGCGCACTGTCCACCCGCCACTGGGTCGCCGCTGTCCAGGCCCAGGTGTGCGCGGTCATGGGTGACATCGGCGGCTGCGCCCGGGCCCTCGACGAATCCGAGAAGGTGAACTCCCTCGACGGCCACTCCCACAACGGCGGCTGGCTCCGCTTCGACGGCTCCCGCCTCCCCGAGGAACGAGGAGCTTGCTACCTCCAGCTCGGCCGTCCCGACCTCGCGGAAGAGGCCCTCACTGCAGCCCTCGCCCAACCTCTGTCGCTGCGCCGCCGTGCCGCCGTACTGAGCGACCTTGCCGTCCTCGGGGCCCACCGGCGCGACGTCGACCAGGTCGTGCACTACGCGGAGGCAGTGCTCAGCCTGGCTGACCGGTCGAACTCGGGCTTCATCGGTAAGAAGCTGGATGGACTTCGAGGGCGTCTTGCCCCGCTGGTGTCCGATGGCCGAGTCTCGGATCTGGATCAGCGAATCGCGGCGCTTTCGCGTACCGCATGACGAGAGGGACACGTGTATGAGTGACGGTCGGATCTTCCGCGAGGCATGGATCGCCGGTGTGACCAAGCACTACCCCGGTGAACCGAAGCCCGGCTACGTCACGCCGTGGGACGAGACGCCCGAGTGGGAGCGCGAGGCTGCCGCAGCCGTGTACGGACAGGTGCGCGACTTCATCAAGATCAGCGAAGGGCACGCCACGCGGCTCACCCGCGAGCAGAAGGGCCGCTTCGTCGCGATCTGCTGGACCGCCCAGATGTTCAAGCACTTCAAGGACCCGAAGCCCGGATACGTCGCCGACTGGGCCGACCTCCCGGCCTGGCAGCAGGAGACGGACTCGGACATCTTCGAGCGCATCGAGCAGACCGTCTGAACCCCGAGAACGACGGAGCCCCCGTCCGGAAGCCGTGCCAGGCGGGGGCGTCTCCTTGCGTAGCCATCAAGGTAGCCACGCAAGCGCCCTCCCAGCACGTTTGTGCAGGCCATAGTGCTGCGGTGACCCTCCCCGGCGTACAGGCCGACTCGTCCGCCGCTCCGCCTGTGGTGCTCCGGTCCGCCCGTGCGGCCGGGGTCGGACGACGCTCATCCGCCCCACCGCCACCCCGCCGGGAAAACCGACCCGAAACCCCACATTGGTATGGGTGTGGTTCATGCTCCACATGGGTAACACGCCTTTCCCGTAAGGGCGTTGCGGCATGATGCCCGTGACGCATGAGTGTGGGGAGAACCGGATGTCCGACCTGGCGACCGTATCCGCCGAGATCGCTCCCTACCTTGCCCTGGCGGCGAACAGCCTGGGCACCTCTGTGATCACTGCGGCTCAACAGCGGATCGCGGAACGCACGGTGACGGCCGGGGAGGGGTTCTTCCGTCGGCTGGTGCGCCGTGGCGACGGTGCCGGTGGCGGTCTCGGTGGCGCCACCCAGCCGCTTCTTGACGCGGAGCGGGCGGACGTTCTCGATGAGTTGCTCGCCGGTCTCACCGATGAGGAGCGGCAGCTGCTGTCCGCTGCGGTGGCCGCCTGGCTGCGGGGCCCCGCCGACCGACGGGACGCGCCCCACCTGCTGGATCATGTCGGCCGGCTCGCCTCGTCCGCGGGCGGGCGCACCGTCTACAACACCCCGACCGCGACCGGCCAGGGCTCCATCGCGGCCGTCGAGATCCACGGCGACATCCACATGGGGGGCAGCGACCGCACCCGGGACAGCTCATGAGCGGCGGTGTCGGCGACAACGGCGGCGACATTCACAACAACCCGACGGCGCACGGCGATTACTCGATCGCGGCCAACGACATCAAGAAAGTCATCATCAAGTGGGTGATGCACCCCAGCGCACGCTGGCTGCCGTTGCTGCTGGCCTGTGCGGTCGTGGTGATCGCATGGACCGGGTGGCCGGACGGGCCGGCCCGCCAGTACGCACTCTGGGGCACGCTCGCCGGACTGTCGCTCGTCACCGCCGCCGCCCGCGTCCTCAACCGGAGGCCGCGTGACGCCCGGGTGGTCGGCACCCTCTCGCTGGTCTCCGTACTGGCCACGGTCGGCGGCTGGCTGGCGTTCCAGAGCGTTCGCACGCACGGCGAGATCGATGTGACCGGGCAGGTGCGCACACAGGGCACACAGCCGCTGGACGACGCCGCGCGCCGCTCGCTCACCCTCCTCCTGGACGCGCCTGCCCTGGAGAAACCACGTAACGCCCTGCGTCTGACGCTGGCCATCGCCGACCACAACCCGGCGGCTCCGACCTGTCTGCCGGACACCACCGCGACGGTCTCCCTGCTCACCTCGGGCGCCGCCGCCCAGCCGACGACGATACGCCCCGGCGGCACCGTCGACTTCACCTTGGGCGCGCGGGTCAGCACCGTACGGATCGACGTCAGGCTGCATACCGCCCGTGGCTGCCGTATGGACGTGCAGACGACGGGCGCGGTGCTGCACGACAACTAGCGGTGCTGCATGACAACTAGCGGGGCAGCATGACAACTAGCGGTGCTGCACGACGAACGCGAACGATGAGAAGAGCAGAACGGGGAGTTCTATGAGTGCAGGAGCACCACCACCGGCGGCCGGTCGCCGTCATCGTCACGGCCGCCGCTACCGCACCCTCCCGGCCGCGGCCCTCCTCACCCTTGCCGCGCTGACCGCGACCGCCTGCGGCGCCTCGGAGCCGGAGTCGCTCTTTGCGGACGGCAAGGTCTCCGTCGGGGCGAAGAACGATCAGCCGGGCACCGGCGTCGTGCACACCTACAAGTTCTCGGGCTTCGACATCACCGTCTCCCAGCAGATCCTCAAGTCCGTCGGCGCCGAGCCGGACTTCGGGATCGTGCCGTCCGAGGACCGTGCCGCGGTGCTCACCGACAACAAGAAGGACCTGGTCGCCGCGACGTTCTCGATCACCGTCGACCGTATGAAGGAGCTGGACTTCGCGGGCCCGTACGCGTCCACGTACCAGGGCATCATGGTCCGCAGCAAGGACCACCGGATCCGCAAGCCCGAGGACCTCTTCGGCAAACGGGTCTGCACCTGGCCCGGCACCACCTCCGTCACCACGCTGGAGGGGCCGCAGTACGAGCGGATCGCGGTCTACGAGCGCCCGGACGCCTCCAGTTGCATCAAGGACCTCAAGGACACGAAGGTGGCCGACGCGGTCTCCACCGACCAGATGATCCTTTACGGCTTCACCCAGGAGAACCCCGGTCTCAGGGTCGTCCCCGACATCACCTACGGCTCCGCCAACCACTACGGCATCGCGATGAAGAAGGGCCACCGCCAGGACTGTCTGAAGCTGCGCGACGCGCTGCGGGACTACGTCAGCAGCAACAGCTGGAGCCACGACTTCTCGACGTCGCTGTGGTCCATTCCCAGGGCCGACCCGACCTGGGAGACCGACTACAAGCCGCGGGTCGAGACCATCGACGCGCTGTCCTGCCGCGACCGGCCCAGGACGTGACGGGGCACCGGGGCGGTGGTCATCCCGGCGAGGGCGACGCCTCGGGACGCTCGTAACGGAGCAGGACGACCCCGTTGCCGAAGGTCCTGGTCCCGGCGAGCCGGAGGGCGATCGTGGCGTCCGATGCCGGGAACAGGGGTTTGCCCCGCCCGATGAGGACCGGATGGACGTAGATGCGGTACTCGTCGATCAGATCGTGCCGCAGGAAGGCCGCGGCGAGGTCGGCACCACCGAGCGCCAGGTCTCCGCCCGGCCGGGCCTTGAGTGCCATGATCTCGTCGACGACGACGTCCCGCATGACGGTGGTGTTCCAGTCGGCCCGCTCCAGGGTCCGGGAGAACACGATCTTGGGCATGTCCCGCCAGATACCGGCGAACTCCGCCATCGGTCCGGTACTTGAAGGGTCGGAGTCGGCGGTGGGCCAGAAATCGGCCATCAGCTCGTGGGTGACGCGGCCGCTCAGGAAGGCGCCCATCGTCCTGAGCTGCTCGTTGAAGTGGAGGTGCAGCTCATCGTCGACCCTGTGCCAGTCGATCTGGCGGTCCGGTCCCTCGATGAATCCGTCGAGGGACACCGACATCATCAAGATGATCTTTCTCATCGACGTCACGGCCGCGACGATACGCGCACCTCGGCGGCCCGCTCGACATGCAGTCCGACGGTAATCGGCCCGATACTTTGTGCTATGAGCCGATTCATACCCATTCCTGGCAGTGAACGCCTGGCCGCGGCCGAGGCGCGCCCCGTAGGACCCCTCGATGGCTCGATGCCCATCGAGGCCATGGTGATGCTGCGCCGTCGGGCGGAGGTTCCCCGCGAGCTGATCGTGGGGCCCGAAACGATCTCGCAGGCCGAGCTCGCCGAGCGGTACGGCGCCGACCCGGCCGATGTCGAGCTCGTACGCGAGGTGCTGGGCCGCCATCGCGTTCAGGTGGCCGACGTCGATCTGGCGTCCCGTCGCGCCAAGGTGACGGGCACCGTGGACGATATGGCCGCGGCCTTCGGGACCCGGCTGTCCCAGGTGGCCAGCCCGGACCCGGCCGGCGGTGCGCCCGTCGAGCACCGCCACCGCGAGGGCCCGCTGAAGGTGCCCGCCGAACTGGAGGGTGTGGTCGTGGCGGTGCTCGGCCTCGACGACCGGCCGCAGGCGCGCCCCCATCTGCGGCACGCCGAGGCGGAGGCCCGCCGGATCTCCTACAAGCCGTCGCAGCTCGCCAAGGTGTACAAGTTCCCGCCCGGCACCGACGGCAGCGGCCAGACGCTGGCGATCGCGGAGCTCGGTGGCGGCTTCCGGCAGCCCGAACTCGCGACCTACTTCGAGTCCCTCGGCCTGCCGACGCCGCGGGTGACCGCGGTGAGCGTCGGGGGCGCCCGCAATCACCCCGGTGAGGACGCGGATGCCGAGGTGCTGCTGGACATCGAGGTCGCGGGGGCGCTGGCACCGGGTGCCGAGCAGAAGGTGTACTTCGCGCACAACACCGACCGGGGCTTCGTGTCCGCGGTGAGCGCCGCCGTCCACGCCACCCCGACGCCGGCCGCGCTGAGCATCAGCTGGGGCGCGCCGGAGATCGACTGGACCGAGCAGGCCCGCACCGTGTTCGACGAGGCGCTCGCCGATGCCGCGGCGCTCGGTGTGACGGTATGCGTCGCGGCCGGTGACGACGGCAGCGGTGACGGGGTCGGCGACGGGCTGCCGCACACCGACTTCCCGGCGTCCAGTCCGCATGCGCTGGCCTGCGGCGGCACCCACCTGGAAGCCGACCCCGCCACCGGCAAGGTGCGCAGCGAGAGGGTGTGGGGCGGCGCCGACGGCGGTGGCGCCACCGGGGGCGGCGTCAGCGAGGCGTTCCGCCTTCCGGCCTGGCAGGACACGGCCGGCGTCCCGCACAACGGGAGCGCTCCGGGCCGTGGCGTACCGGACGTCTCGGGCGTCGCCGACCCGGCCACCGGCTACGAGGTGCTGGTGAACGGCCGTCGCACGGTCATCGGCGGCACCAGCGCCGTCGCGCCCCTCTGGGCGGCCCTGACCTGCCGCCTGGTCGAGGCGCTCGGCCGCCCGCTCGGGATGATGCATCCCCTGCTGTACGCCGGCGCGGAGCCCGGACGGACCTCGCGGGGCTTCCGCGAGATCATCGAAGGCAGCAACGGTGCCTTCCGCGCCGCCCATGGCTGGAATGCCTGCACGGGGCTGGGTGTGCCCGACGGCGAGGAGCTGCTCGCCTCCTTGCGGGAGATGTCGTCCGGCTGAGGTTCCGTATCGGGTCATCGCACCGCGCCGCCGCCGTACGGCCACTACCCTCGTGGGGACTTCATTCGAATGGACGTACGGGGGCGGCGGTGCTCAAGCACTACTACCGGCTGGTCTACTGGAAGCGGCGGATCACCCGCGCCCTGGGGTGGCGGCGTGGCATACGCGCGGACTCCCCAGGGGCGTACGGCCGGGGACCGGGCGCCGGACGGCGGCCGGGGCGTGCCCGCCAACTGGCGTACAGCGCCCGGCCGTTGCTGGTATTCGGTGTGCTGGTGGCGATCGTCGTCGCGGCGTCGGCGGTGGCCGGCGGGGGCTATGACGACTTCGGGTGGGCCGGGCCGTAAGGGTGGGGCCGCACGGCCGGCTTGCGTCGCCGTACGGCCCCGGGGTGTGGGTCGGCGTGCCTGGTTCAGGACGCCTGGGCCTTGTTGTAGAGATTCTTGGCGTCGTCGCCGAAGTAGGGGCCGAACATGGTGTCGGGCAGGAACTGGTAGCCGAAGCTGTTCACCGAGGACTGGAGCCCGGTGCCGGTCTTCTCGTCGAACGAGGTGAACCAGGGGCCGCCGCTGGAGCCGCCGGTCATGTTGCAGGACAGGCCGTGGTCCTTGGAGAACAGCGGGTCCTTGATGGTGTTGCCGCTGCAGTAGATCAGCTTGCTGCCGTCGTACGGGGCGGCCGCGGGGTAGCCGAAGGCGTACATCGCCTTGTTGTAGCCGGAGTTGAACGACAGGCCCTGACCGCCGACGACATCGGTGAGCTTCTTGCCGTCGAGCGGGGCGACGACCGCCGCGCCGACGTCGTAGTTGATGTCCTCACTCGCCGTCCACTGCGGCGTGGAGAGCGTCGTGGCGGCCGGCCATTTGCCGTACGGGGCCTGACCGTCGTGGTAGCCGGGGACGAAGACCCAGTTGGTGTGCCAGGCGCCCTGCAGCTTCACACAGTGCCCCGCGGTGATCACGGTGCTCTTGTTGGTGCTGGTCACCGCGTCGCCGGAGCAGGAGGCGTTGCGGCCCTGGTAGGTGAAGAACACCCGGCCGGTGGTCTTGACGACCGCGCCGCCGCCGGTCCAGGGCCCGCCGGCCTGGGGGAGGACCCCGGGGAGCAGTGACGGGAGGGACGGCGCCGTCGGGAGTTGCGGGAGGGTGGGCGGCACCTTGAGCGGGGCGCTGCGCGGGACCGCGCCGGCGGTGGTGGACTTCTTCGCCGGCGTGGCGAGGTCCAGAGGAGTGGCGGCGCGCATCCGGTCGGCGGTCCAGAAGGCGTCGAGGCCGGTCCGCGGGGTGGTGGAGCGGGGGGAGTGGTGCGGGGCGGCGGCGCCGGCCGGGCCGGCGGGGAGCAGCAGGGCGAGCAGCGTACCGGCGGCCGTCAGGGTGCCGAGGGCGGCCCGGGACCTGCCCGCGGTGTGCCGCGCCCGTATGCCGTGAACTGACGGTATGCCACGAACGGTTCGTCTCACGCGTAACTCCTTCTGCGGGGGCCGCGCGCGACAGGGCGCGCGCGGCCGCGGGGGGACGGGACCGCGCGAGGCGGCCCGGCAGACGAGTGGTGCGGATCCGAGGTAAGCGTGCCACCACAAGCGGCGGGAGGGCAGAGGGCGTACCGGGATTCGGTGCGACGGCCGGTCCGGAACGCTCAACCACGCCCGATATAGGGCATGTTGGTCGCCAGCACCGTCGCGAACTGCACATTGGCCGCCAGCGGCAGCGCCGCCATATGGACGACCGTGCGTGCGACATCCGCCGCGTCCATCACCGGCTCGACGGCCATCTGGCCGTTCGCCTGGAGAATGCCGGTCTGCATCCGGCCGGTCATGTCGGTCGCCGCATTGCCGATGTCGATCTGGCCGCAGGCGATCTGGTACGGACGGCCGTCCAGGGACAGCGATTTGGTCAGGCCGGTCATCGCGTGCTTGGTGGCGGTGTACGCGATGGAGTGCGGCCGCGGGGTGTGGGCGGAGATCGAACCGTTGTTGATGATCCGGCCGCCCTGCGGGTCCTGGCCCTTCATGGTGCGGAACGCGGCCTGTGCGCACAGGAAGGCACCGGTGAGGTTGACGTCCACCACCGCGCGCCAGTCGTCGTACGCCAGCTCGTCCAGCGGCGCCGCCTTGCCGAAGGTGCCCGCGTTGTTGAAGAGCAGGTCGAGGCGGCTGAAGCGGTCGCGGACGGCCGTGAAGAGGGCGTCGACCTCGTCGGGCCGGGTGACATCGGTCGGCACCGTCATGATCGTGGGGGCCTCGATGTCCACGTGGCCCACCAGGCGGGCGGTCTCCGCCAGGGCCTCGGCGCGACGTCCGGCCAGCACGACCGTCCAGTTGGCGGCGACCAGCGCATGGGCGACCGCCCGCCCGATGCCGGAGCCGGCGCCGGTGACCACGGCCACCTTCCGGGGCGCCGCCCCGCCCTCCCGCGCCTCCTGTGGCGTCGGCGCGGTCTGCGTCGTGTGCCCGCCTCGGGTGGCCGGTGCCGGCAGGGTGGGCCGGGCCGCGGTCGCGGTCCCCGCCACCTGCCCGGCCCGTGCCATCGGCGTTGACTGTGCTGCCCGTGCCCGCTGTGTGTTCTGTGCCATGGCGGCAGCGTAAACGGCGTACGGGGAGCGGACCGGTCGCCGCCGCCGCGACTCAGCCGCCGGTGTGGAAGCGCTCCAGCACCGCCGCCTTGGCGGCCGTGAACTCCTCGTCGGTGAGGATGCCGTCGCGGTGGAGCTCGCCCAGTTCCCGCAGGCGGCGCAGCAGCGCGTCATGGTCGTCGGCGGGGGCGGCGCCGGCCGTCTTCGGCACGGGCGGGGTGAGTGCCGGGGCGCCCTGGGATCCCGCCGTCAGGGCCGTTGTGGTCAGGGCCTTCTCGGCGCCGGCCGCGGGGTGCGGCAGCCGCGCCGCCACCGCGGCCGCCAGCAGCGCCGTCGTGCCGCTCTCCTTCTTGAAGCCCCACAGTTCGATGGAGTTGGGGTCGTGCTCCGGCTTGAGCCGCTCCTTCGCGCCGTGCGTGCGGAAGCGGAGATAGCCGGACTCCAGACCGGCGGCGGCCCGCCACTCCACGGCCTCCAGGTCGGCCAGTTCGAAGTCCCTGGGGCCCCAATGCCGCTTGGTCTCGCTGGTGTTCCAGCGCCACTCCAGGTGCACCCGCTCACCGTCGAAGGTGGCGATGCCGTCCACCCCGGCGGCCGTCAGCGGCACCGAAGGGCCGGGCAGCAGATAGCGGTCGGTGGGGCCGTCCGGTATCTGCTCCAGCATCAGGGCCTGCCGTACGGCGTCCACGAAGTAGTCGGCGACATCGACCCGCGCGGCGTCCACGGCCACCTGATACGGGTTCGCCTCGTCCGGCAGACCGCCGCCGGTGACCTGGAGCAGCGGGTCGGCGCCGTCCCGCAGCCGCAGTCGCAGCCGGCCGCCCTTGCGGGCCGGTTCGTAGGCGATGCCGGCAATCGCGGCCAGCGGCACCGTGAACTCACCGAGATCCTGGCGCAGTTTGTGCACCCCGCGCTCGCGCCCCGGCACGATGCGTACGACCTCGTCGTCGAAGGTCCAGGTGCCGTCGCGCACCATCAGTTCAGCCATGCCCTGAATCCTACGGAGACGTTGCCGGGCGTGTCGGGTGCCGTGATTGTCCGGCGACGTCCGTTGCGGGACCAGTCCTCATCCACCTGTCATGCATGCGTCGTACACGGGACAGCGCGGCGCCGTCCTGCCGCCCTCCAATGACTGAGGACAATCGCCGTCAGGGGAGGGCCAGATGAGCCACGCACCGCACGAGCAGGAGATCCGGGCCGCTGCCGCGCACTTCGGCCGCCGCCGTTTTCTCACCGTCACCGGGGCCGCCGCCGCGCTCGCCTTCGCGACCAACCTCCCGGGCACGGGCGCCGCGTACGCGGCCGAGGCCGATGCGCGGACGATCACCGAGAACCCCTTCACCCTGGGCGTCGCCTCGGGTGACCCGCAGCCCGGCTCCGTCGTGCTGTGGACCCGGCTCGCGCCGCGCCCGTACGAGCCGGGCAACGGCATGCCGAACGCCAGAGTCACCGTCCGCTGGGAAGTCGCCTACGACGAGCACTTCAAGCGGCTGGCCGGCCGCGGCCGCGCCGATGCGCACCCCGAGTTCAACCACTCCGTGCACATCGAGCCCACCGGCCTCGCGCCCGACCGGGTCTACTACTACCGCTTCCGCGCCGGCAGCTGGATCAGCCCCGTCGGCCGCACCCGCACCGCGCCCGCCCGTGCCGCCCGGATCTCCGAGCTGAAGCTCGCCGCGGTCTCCTGCCAGGCCTACCACGACGGCTACTTCACGGCCTACCGGCACCTCGCGCAGGAGGACCTCGACGTCGTCTTCCACCTCGGCGACTATCTCTACGAGTACCCCGTCAGCGCGGTCGGCGGCGCCCGCAACTACACCGACCGCAAGCTGCCCGCCCTCTTCAACCGCGAGACGGTCACCCTGGAGGACTACCGGCTGCGCTACGCCCTCTACAAGTCCGACCCGGACCTGCAGGCCGCCCACGCCGCGCACCCCTTCATCGTCACCTGGGACGACCACGAGGTGGAGAACAACTACGCCTCCGACATCAGCGAGGACAACCTCCCGCCCGCCGAGTTCCTCGTCCGCCGGGCCGCCGCCTACCGCGCGTACTGGGAGAACCAGCCGCTGCGCCGTCCGCAGCGCCCCAACGGCCCCGACGCCCGGCTCTACCGGCGCCTCCAGTACGGGCAGCTCGCCCAGTTCGACATCCTCGACACCCGTCAGTACCGCTCCGACCAGGCCTACGGCGACGGCTGGCACGTACCGGGCGCCGAGTCCGAGGACCCCGGGCGCACCCTGACCGGTGCCACCCAGGAGCGCTGGCTGATCGACGGCTGGCGGCAGTCCACCGCGCGCTGGAACGTCCTGCCGCAGCAGGTCACCTTCTCCGAGCGGCGCAACGCCACCGGCGCCGGCTACCAGCTCAGCATGGACGCCTGGGACGGCTACGCGGCCTCCCGCCGCCGGGTCCTGGCGGGCGCCGAGTCGGCGGGCGTGGACAACCTCGTCGTGCTCACCGGCGATGTGCACGTCCACTACGCCTTCGACATCAAGAAGGACTTCAAGGACCCCGGCTCGCGCACCGCGGGCGTGGAGTTCGTCACCACCTCGATCGCCAGCGGCAAGGACGGCGCGGACAAGCCCGCCAACTGGGCCACGTACATGGCCGCCAACCCGCACATGAAGTTCTACAACGGCCGGCGCGGCTACCTCACCGTCACCCTGGACCGGGACACCGCCCGCGGTGACTACCGGACGGTGTCCGCCGTCACCAGCCCCGGCGCGCCGGTGCACACCGCCGCCTCGTTCGTCTCCGAGGCGGGCCACCCGGGCCTCAAGCCGGCCTGACCGGGACGTCCGTCCTAGGACCGCGGGACGTCCGCCCTAGGTCCAATGGACGGCCCCGGAACCGGCCGGCGGCCGCCCCGTACATGACACCATGGTTCAGCCATCAACGACCCATGGAGACCTTCATGACGGAGCCCGGCTCCACCACGGCCGAGTCCCAGGACTCACCCGCAATATCCGAGCGGGGCGCGGCAGCAGCACCGGTCGCGTCCCGCCGCACCAGCCTCCTGGTCACGCTCGTCCTCGGTGGTCTCACCGCGGTCCCGCCGCTCTCCATGGACATGTATCTGCCGGCCCTGCCGCAGGTCACCGCCGCACTGCACAGCCCGGCCGCCACCGTCCAGCTCACGCTCACCACCTGCCTGGCGGGCATGGCCCTGGGCCAGATGATCGTCGGCCCGATGAGCGACAAGTGGGGCCGCCGCCGCCCGCTGCTGGCCGGCATGGTGATCTACGTCCTGGCCACCGCCCTGTGCGCGCTCGCCACCAACGCCGAACTCCTCATCGCCTTCCGCCTGTTGCAGGGCCTGGCGGGCGCGGCCGGCATCGTCATCGCGCGGGCGGTGGTGCGCGATCTGTACGACGGGGTGGCGATGGCCCGGTTCTTCTCCACCCTGATGCTGATCTCCGGTGTGGCGCCGGTCGTCGCCCCGCTCATCGGCGGCCAGATCCTCCAGATCACCGACTGGCGCGGCGTCTTCGTCGTCCTGACCGCCGCCGGGCTGGCGCTCACCCTCCTTGTATGGCGCACCCTGCACGAAACCCTCCCGCCCGAGCGCCGGCACCCCGGCGGCCTCGGCGAGACCCTGCGCACCATGCGTGATCTCCTCGCCGACCGGGTCTTCTCCGGCTACCTCCTCGTCGGCGCCTTCGCCTTCGCCGCCCTCTTCGCCTATATCTCCGCCTCGCCGTTCGTCGTCCAGGAGATCTACGGCGCCTCCCCGCAGACCTTCAGCCTGCTCTTCGGCATCAACTCCGTCGGTCTGGTGATCGTCGGCCAGATCAACGGCAAGCTCCTGGTCGGCCGGGTCGGACTGGACAAGGTGCTGGGCACCGGACTGGCCGTGATCGCCCTCGCCGCGGCCGGTCTGCTCCTGATGTCCTCCGGCGTCTTCGGCGACGTGGGGCTGGTCCCGACGGCCGCCGGCCTCTTCGTCCTGATGGCCGCCATGGGCCTGGTCATGCCGAGCACCAACACCCTGGCGCTGGTGCGTACCCCGCACGCGGCCGGCTCCGCCTCCGCGCTGCTGGGCACCTCCACCTTCCTCCTCGGCTCGGTGGCCTCCCCTCTGGTGGGCATCGCGGGGGAGCGGACCGCCGTACCGATGGCCCTCGTACAGCTCTGCTGTGCCGTATTGGCGCTCGTGAGCTTCCTGGGAATGTGCCGCCCGTGGCAGCGTAGGGGGGAGAGCAACGGGAGCAACGGCGAGAGGACCAGACTCTGAGCGCACCGGGACTCACCTACGGCACGCCGGCCCAGGCGGGACTGGACCCCGCCTGGATGGAACGGCTGGTCCGTGGTGTGCGGGCGCTGCCCGAGGGCCCCTCGCCCTGGTGCCCCGGAGTCGTCGTGCTGGCCGGCCGCGGCCCGGTCGTCGTCACCGAGGCCGCCGCGGGCTGGGCGCTGCGCTACCGGGCCTACGACCCCGAGCGGGACCGCGGTGTCGATCTGCCCCGTGACCTGTGGGAGCCGATGCGGGTCGGCACCGTCTTCGACCTCGCCTCGCTCACCAAGCTCTTCACCGCCATCGCCACGCTCCAGCAGGCCGAACGCGGCTACCTTGCCCTCGACGAAGAGGTCGGGTCCCACCTGCCGGCCTTCGCCCCGGGTATCACCGTCCGGCAGCTGCTCACCCACACCTCAGGACTCGCCCCCGAGCTCCCGTTCCACGACCACCGGGGCCGCACCGCCCAACTGGCGCTCCTGTGGCAGGAGGCGGCAGCCCCGACCGGCGGCCGGGGCCCCGCCTACCGCTACTCCGACCTCAATCTCATCTCCCTCCAGCTGATCCTGGAGCAGCTCACCGGCCGGCGCCTGGACGCCCTGATCCACGAGGGCATCACCGGCCCGCTGGGCATGTCCAGCACCTGCTACGGCCCGCTGGCGCCGCAGGGTGTGGCGGCGACCGAGGACCAGCGGCGCCCCTGGGCCAAGGCGGACCGCGGCATGCTGCGCGGCGAGGTGCACGACGAGAACGCCTGGGCCCTGGGCGGTGTCGCCGGCCACGCCGGCCTCTTCTCCACCGCCCAGGACCTGGCCGTGCTGTGCCGGACGCTGCTCAACGGCGGCGTCTTCGGCACCACCCGGATCCTCGGCGCCGGCACCGTCGCCGCCCTGCTCGACCCGCCCGGCCTCGGCTTCGGCGTCGACCAGCCGTATTTCATGGGCGAGTTGGCGGGCCGCGGCGCGGCCGGACACACCGGCTTCACCGGCACCAGCCTGGTCCTGGACCGCGCCACCGACACCTTTCTGATCCTGCTCGCCAACACCGTCCACCCCCGCCGCCGCGACAGCGGCAGCGCCCCACGCGCCGAGGCCGCCACCCGTCTGGCCCGCGCCGTGAAGCGCGCCGCCCGACCGGCGGCGCACCCCGGAACGGGCCCGCGGCGGGCCCCGTAGAATTTCTCCAATGCACGAGGAACTGCGCGCCGCACTGGCCGGCCTGCTCGACGGTCTGCCGCCCAAGCAGGCTGCGCAGGCTGTCGACCGCCTGATCGCCAACTACCGGGGCCGTACGCCCACCGACGCCCCGGTGCTCAGGGACCGCGCCGATGTCGCCGCGTACGCCGCCTACCGGATGCCGGCCACCTTCGAGGCCGTACGGGCCGCACTGACCGCCTTCGCCGCCCGGATACCCGAGTGGTCCCCGGCCACCCACGTCGACATCGGCGGTGGCACCGGCGCCGCCACCTGGGCCACCGCCGCCACCTGGGAAGGCCACCACAGCACCGTCCTGGACTGGGCCCAGCCCGCCCTCGACCTGGGCCGCGAGCTGGCCGAGGGGATCCTTCCCGACGACACCCGGTGGCAGCGCCGGACCATCGGCGAGGGCCTGACCGTCCCGCCCGGCACGGACCTCGTGACCGTCTCCTACGTCCTCGGCGAACTCCGCCCCGAGGACCGCCACGCCGTGGTTGCCGCCGCGGCCACCGCCCAGGCCGTCGTCCTGATCGAACCGGGCACCCCCGACGGCTACCTCCGCATCCGCGAGGCCCGCACCCAGCTCATCGACGCCGGTCTGCGCATCGTCGCCCCCTGCCCGCACAGCGACAGCTGCCCGATCGTCCCCGGCGAAGACTGGTGCCACTTCGCCGCCCGGGTCAGCCGCTCCTCCCTCCACCGCCAGGTCAAGGGCGGCTCCCTCCCGTACGAGGACGAAAAGTTCAGCTACGTGGCCGCCACCGCCTTCGACGCCACCCCGGCCCCGGCCCGGATCGTCCGCAAGCCCCAACTCCGCAAGGGCCAGGTTCTGCTGGACCTCTGCACGGCCCACGAGGCGCTGCAACGCACCACCGTCACCAAGCGCCACGGCGCCCACTACCGCGAGGCCCGTGACGCCTCCTGGGGCGACGACTGGTCCTGACCGGGGTGAGTGGCTCACACGGTTCACTCCTTCTGCGACCGCTCCTGGAACTTGCGCAGCAGCTCACGGCGGTGTGCCTGCGGATCGGGCTGCCCCAGGCCACGGCCACCGCCCGCGCCGCCGCGCAACGCACCTCGCGAGAGTTTGCTCCGGGTGCCGCCGACTCCGAGCATCCCGCCCGCATTTCCCTTGCTCATGGGAATCCCCTTTCTCACCGTGACGCGAGACGAAGCGTCTCGCTCGGGGTCCATCATGAAGCGAGACGGTGCGTCTCGTCAAGACGATACGTCTCGCCTCTCTCTCGCTAGACTCCGCTCCATGGCCAACAAAGCAGCCCCCGACTCCTCCCGCCGCAGCGAACGCTCCCGTCGCGCGATCTTCGACGCCGCCCTCGCGCTCGTCGGCGAGGTCGGCTACGACAAGCTCACGATCGAAGGCATCGCCTCCCGGGCCGGAGTCGGCAAGCAGACGATCTACCGCTGGTGGCCCTCCAAGGCCGCCGTCCTGCTGGACGCGTTCACCGTCGACGTCGAGGACTACGAACAGGGCCTCCCGGACACCGGCGATCTGGCCGCGGATCTGAAGTTCGTGCTGCGCGCGACCGCCGATGAATTCAACGACCCCGCGTTCCAGGCCCCCTACCGCGCCCTCGCCGTGGCCGGCGCGAACGACGAGGAGCTCTCCCGTACCTTCGTCGGCCGGCTGCTGGAGCCCGGCATCCGGGTCTATGTCGAGCGGCTGCGGGCGGCGCAGGAGGCGGGCGAGGTCGACGCCGGCATCGATGTGCGGGTGGCCGCCGAGATGGTGCTGAGTCCCTTCTCACAGCGCTGGCTGATGCGCACCGGCGAATTGACCTACGACTTCGTCGACACCCTTGTCGACCAGGTACTGCGCGGTCTGCGGCCCCGCGACTGAGTCCGTCGGAGGCCGGCGGGCGGGCGCGGCGATGTGTCGCCGATGGGATGAATTGCCGGTATTCGGCCGCCCTTCGTTCACCCCGGATCTCCACACCGGTCACCCGAGGCGCAGGATGGTGGCAGCATTGATCCCAGACCACCGCTCGAAGTGAGGGGATAGATGGAACGCAAGAGCAGGTTCTCCCAGTGGCTGCGCCGGCCGAAGAGCGGATCGGACGGCGGCGATACGGACACGGGATCAGCGGCTGCGCGCGGCCGCGAGGACCTGCTGCTGGCTGCGGCCGACGCGGGCTTCCCCGTCGCCCCGGCGGCGCACCCCTCCGGCTACGGCTGTTCCTGTGAACGCATCGGCTGTCCCACCCCCGGCCGGCATCCCATCTCCTTCGGCTGGCAGACCGTCGCCACCACCGACCGCGACAAGGTCGCCGCCTGGGTCCGCACCCTCCCGCAGGCCAACTTCATCACCGCCACCGGCATCGCCCACGATGTGCTCGACGTCCCGGTCGAGGCGGGCCGCAGCGCCCTGGGCCGGCTGGACGCGGCGGGCATCGACGTAGGGCCGATCACGCTCAGCGGCGCCGGCTTCGGCGACGGCCGGATGC
The DNA here is from genome assembly GCF_003389455.1 of Streptomyces inhibens. GTDB lineage: Bacteria > Actinomycetota > Actinomycetes > Streptomycetales > Streptomycetaceae > Streptomyces > Streptomyces inhibens. The sequence goes on from NZ_QUAC01000230.1 coordinate 32,709, forward strand.
TGTTCTTCACCGCCACCCGCGGCACCCCGGACGACGAGGACGAGTGGTGGCCGTGCGAGCTGGACTGCCACCCCGAGACCATGGACGAGCATCCGGGGCTGCGCTGGCACTGCCGCGGCAGCTATGTCCTGCTGCCGCCCTCGACACTGCCCGGCGATCAGCCCGCGGTGACCTGGCTGCGCGGCCCCGAGCTGCCGCTGCCCGACCCGCTGACGCTGCTGGAGTCGCTCACCGACGCCTGTGCGGAGTTCATCGGCCGCGAGCCCTACCACGAGACGGCGGCCTGGCCGATCGGCCGCTGAGCGGGGTTCGCCCTTGTACGTACGCCGAAGGGGCCGCCGGGATCATCCCGACGGCCCCTTCCGCGTACGACTGCGGTGTCACCCGCGATCCGGCTGCGGCGGCACCCGCCTACAGCGGCTTGACCGACGTCTTCGCCTCGATCCGGTTCAGGACCGTGACCTTGCCCCCGGAGCTCTTGGCCGGCACGGTGACCGCCTGGCCGGAGACGGTGGTGAAGGCCATCTTGTTGGTCTTCTTCTGCGGCCCCTCCAGCAGACCCTGCAGGCCCGCCGGCACCGTGATCGTCAATCCCGTGGAGACCGTCTTCTGCTGGTGGTAGAGGGTCGAGAAGAACACCAGCGCCCCGCCGTCCGCCGTCCGCAGCGCCACCGGCGGATAGCCCGAGGCGGTGTCCTCCCACTGGATGCGCGCACCGGGCTGGTTGGCGTCGCGGGCGCGGCGGGCGCGCCAGCCGTCGGTCTCCCGGCCGGAGGCGAAGGTGCTGCCCTTGCCGGTGTTGAGATAGTCCGCGTAGGCGCCGCTCAGCTTGCCCGGGGCCACCGTCAGACCGGACGAGGCGTCGGCGGGCACCGCCTCGGCGAAGCCGTCCTGGTCCGTCTTCAGCTCCGGCGCCTTGTTGCCCGCGAACGTCGCCAGGTACACCGCGCGCCACTTCTGGTTGATGCCGTCGCGGCTGAACACCAGGAACCAGCGGGTGTTCTGGCCACTGGCGTTCTTCCGGTTGCTGACCGCGTCCGCGATGAAGAACTTCGGCCAGCCCGCCTGCTTGGGCACGGTGAAGTGCGCGTCCTTGAACGCCAGCGCCGGGAAGCTCGGATTGCCCTGCGGCCGGAGGGCGTGTGCCGCCTTTATCCCCGCCTGGTCGATGGCGAGCAGCGCGCCCGCCTCGAAGGAGGGGTTCAGCTTCGGATCGAGCTGACGATTGGCCTTGTTGAAGCCGTCGGCGAAGCGTGTGAGCGCCTTGGCGCCCTCAGCCTTCGTCACCGCCGGCAGCTTCTCCCTCTCGCCGTGCACCGTCATGCACCCGCTCAGTATCACCAGCGCCGCCGCTGCCGACGTCAGTGTTGCGGGCACCCGGAACGGCGACCTGCGTGTCATGGGGCTCGGGCTCCTTCGGGGCGACCGGGGCGGACTGGGAGGCCGCCGGGGTGGCACGATTCGGCGCAACCCTACCGGGGGCGAAGAAGAACGCGAGCGTGGGGATCAGATACAGAGCCCACACCGTGACCTGAAGGACGGTCGGGTCCGGCTGGAAGTTGAAGATGCCCTTCAGCAGCGTGCCGTACCAGCTGTCGACCGGGATCTGTGCGCTGATGTCGAACGCCTGGGTGGTCAGACCCGGCAGGATGTCGGCCTCCTGCAGATCGTGGAAGCCGTACGCCAGCACGCCCGCCGCGACCACCACCAGCATGCCGCCGGTCCAGGTGAAGAACTTCGCGAGGTTGATCCGCACCGCGCCGCGGTAGAACAGCCAGCCCAGCAGAACGGCCGTCAGCAGGCCCAGCAGCGCCCCGACCAGCGGCCGTACGCCGTCGTTCGCGGACTGCGCCGCGGTCCAGATGAACAGCGCGGTCTCCAGGCCCTCACGGCCCACCGACAAGAACGCGGTGACCACCAGCGCCACGGTGCCCATCTGCAGCGCCGCGTCCAGCTTGCCGTGCAGCTCCTTCTTCAGATGCCGCGCGGTACGCCGCATCCAGAAGACCATCCAGGTCACCAGGCAGACCGCGATGACCGACAGCGAGCCGCCGAGCGCCTCCTGCGCCTTGAACGTCAGGGTCTGCGACCCGAATTGCAGCGCGGCACCGAACGCGAACGAGAGCACCACGGCGAGCGTGATACCGATCCAGACCGGGCGCAGCGCCTCCCGCCTCCCGGTCTTGACCAGGTAGGCGATCAGGATGCACACGACGAGACTGGCTTCCAGGCCCTCGCGCAGACCGATCAGGTAATTGCCGAACACGTCGGTTCCGTCCCTTCCTTCATGGGGTCGACTCCTTCAGGGGGCCGACAAGCTGTTTACGGCGTCGACGGTGTCAGGCGAACAGCGCCCGGCCCCACCAGTCGTCCGCATTCCGGACGCCCGGCGGCACCGCGAAGACCGCTGAACCCACGTGCTGGATGTACTCGTTGAGCGCGTCGTTGCGCGCCAGATTCTGCTGGACGGGGATGAAGCCCTGGCGTACGTCCCGCTGGTAGGCGAGGAAGAACAGCCCCGCCTCCAGCCGCCCCAGGCCGTCCGTACCGTCGGTGAAGGAGTAGCCGCGGCGCAGGATGCGCGCCCCGCTGTTGGAGTCCGGGTGCGCGAGGCGGACATGCGCGGTCGGCAGCATCGACTTCAGATGCGGCTCGTCCCGCTCGTGCTTCTTGCCGACCGGCGCGCCCTCGCCCTTGTCGCGGCCGAAGATCTCCTCCTGCTCCTTGAGCGGGGTGCGGTCCCAGGTCTCGATGTGCATCCGGATCCGGCGCGCGACGAGGTAGGAGCCGCCGGCCATCCAGCCGGCGTCGCCCTTGGCGTCCTTCTCGCCGACCCAGACGTGCTTGTCCAGGGCCGCCTTGTCGGTGCCCGCGACATTCCGCGTGCCGTCCTTGAAGCCCATCATGTTGCGCGGGGTCTGCGCGTCCGGCGTAGTCGAGGACGTCTTGCCGAAGCCCAGCTGCGACCAGCGGATGGCTATCTTGCCGAAGCCGATCCGGGCCAGGTTACGGATCGCATGGACCGCCACCTGCGGGTCGTCCGCGCACGCCTGGACGCACAGATCGCCGCCGCTGCGTGCCTTGTCGAGGTTGTCGCCGGGGAACTGCGGCAGATCGACCAGCGCCTCGGGCCGGCGCCCCTTGAGACCGAACCGGTCCTTGCCGTCCTTCTCGAACAGCGTCGGGCCGACGCCGAAGGTGAGGGTGAGCCGGGACGGCGGCAGACCGAGCGCCTCGCCGGTGTCGTCCGGCGGCGCCTCCGCCTGCAGACCGATCGCACCGTCGCCGACCGCGTCGCCGGCCGTCATCCGCGCCGCCGCCTTCGTCCACTCCTTGAGCAGCGCGATCAGCTCGTCGCGGTCGTCGGTGGTGACATCGAACGCCGCGAAGTGCAGCCGGTCCTGGACGGCGGTGGCGATACCGGCCTGGTGGGTGCCGTGGAAGGCGATCGCGGCGCCCGCGGTCGCATCCGCGCCGGCCGGCTGGGCGTCGCTGCCGACGCGCAGCGCCGCCGCCGTACCGCCGGCCGCGACC
>NZ_QUAC01000231.1 GCF_003389455.1 Streptomyces inhibens
CCGCACCGCCGGCTCGTCGACGCCGCCGTGGGGCCCGGCGTGCCGCCGGGCGGACAGCGCCACACCGAGCGCACCGGCCAGGCCGATGGCCGGCGCGCCGCGGACGGCCAGGGTGGCGATGGCTTCGACGACCTCGTCCACCGTCCGCAGCCGGAGCTGCCGGTAGGCATGGGGCAGGACGCGCTGATCGATGGTGACGATCGCTCCGTCCTCCCAGGAGAGGGAGGTCTGCTGGGCGTTCACGGGGCTTCCACCGCCCGCCCAAGAGCCGTATCGCCGTACGTGTCAAGGGAGTTGGGGTCGATGCCGGTGAGCTGGTCGGGGTGTCCCTCGGTGACGGGCTCCGAGGTCGATCGGCGGCGGGACATGATCCTCCTTGCGGCGGCGGACGGGGGTCGGGCCGGCGGCCGCGTCAGCTCGGGTGGGTGGCCTTGAGCGCGGCCTCGATGACCGGACCGACCTCCGGCATGGCGGCGGTCTTCACGATGCCGGTGTGCTCGCAGCGGACGGCGTGGGTGTCCACCCGGCCGCCGAGCAGGGTGCGCCATGCCTGCGACGCGGGTCCTGCGGGGTGTTCCCGGTCTGCCGCGTCGAAGCAGAGCACCTGCCCGGTGAAGCGGCCCGGCCGGTGCTCCGCCAGCGCCCGGACGTTCTGCCGCGCGACCTGGAGCAGGCCGGCGACGGTCCGGTCGTCGAGGGAGTCGAGGGCGCTGCCGGCCGCGCGCAGCGCGCTCCTGAGGACCGCGGCCCCGGGAAGACCGCCCTCGTGCGGCGCGGCCGGGCCGATGCCGTCCAGCGCGAGCGGGACCAGGGTGCCGGCGTCGAGTTCCGTGCCCCAGCCGAGCACATCACCGGGGTAGGAGTCGAGCAGCACCAGCAGGGCCGGCTGCTCGCCCTGCGCCGCCAGATCGACGGCGATCTGCTGGGCGACCGTGCCGCCGAAGGACCAACCGGCAAGGATGTAGGGGCCGTCCGGCCGGATCTCGCGGAGCCGCGCCAGATATCCGGCCGCCAGTTGGGCGACCGTGCGCGGGCCGACCCGGTCCTCGGCGAGCCTGGGGTCCTGGAGCGCATGGACCGGGTGCCCGGCCGGGATGTGCCGCAGCAGCGCCGAGTAGCACCAGCTCAGACCGTTCGCCGCGGGGATCAGGAAGACGGGGGCGAGAGCGCCGTCGCCGCGGAAGGTGAGCACCTCGCCGAGGTCCCCGCCGTCGGCGCCCGCGTCCAGCAGCGGGCTCAGTCCGGCCACGGTCGGGGCCTGGAACAGCGCGTGCACGCCGATCTCCACGCCGAGTACGGACCGGATCCGGTTCACCAGGCGGGCGGCGAGCAGCGAGTGCCCGCCGAGTTCGAAGAACCCGTCGTCGATGCCGACCTGGGGCACCCCCAGGATCTCGCCGAAGAGCCGGCACAGGATGACTTCGCGGGGGCCGCGCGGCGCCCGGCCGTGCTCCGCCGCGGTGAACCGCGGGGCCGGCAGCGCCCGGCGGTCGAGCTTCCCGTTGGCGGTCAGCGGGAGGGCGTCCAGCGTCAGCAGCGCGGCGGGCACCATGTAGTCGGGCAGCCGGTCGGCGAGCCGGGCCCGGAGCCCGGCCACGTCGACGGCCGGCCCCTCCGGGCTCGGCACCACATAGCCGACCAGCAGCTTGTCGCCGTCGGTGCCCTCGCGGACGGCGACAGTGGCCTGTCCGACGCCGGGCAGCGCCGTCAACGCGGCCTCGATCTCCGCCGGTTCGATCCGGAAGCCGCGGATCTTGACCTGGTCGTCGGCCCGGCCGAGGAAGATCAGCCGGCCCCGGCCGTCCCAGCGGACCAGGTCGCCGGTGCGGTACATCCGCTCGCCGGGGCCGCCGAACGGGCAGGCCACGAAGCGCTCGGCGGTCAGTGCGGCGCGGCCGGTGTACCCGCGCGCCAGGCCCGCCCCGGCCAGGTAGAGCTCGCCCACCGTGCCGGCGGGGACCGGACGCAGCGCCCCGTCGAGCACATAGGCGCGGGTGTTGTCCATCGGACGGCCCAACGGCACCGTCCCGCCGGCCTGTTCGCCGGGCCGCCAGGACGTCTGGGTGACGCACAGCGTGGTCTCGGTCGGGCCGTACAGCGCCCGCACCGTGGTGTCGGGGCAGGCCGCCAGCACCCGGTCGACGGCCTGCCCGGACACCGCGTCGCCGCCGGTCAGCACCTCGCGTACGGGCGCGAAACATCCGGCGTGCTCCTCGGCCACCGCGCGGAACAGGCCCGCGGTCAGATGGACATGGGTCACCCGGTGCCGGCCGATCAGCCCGTCGAGGGCCGCCCCGTCGGGCGTGCCCGGGGGCGCGACCACCACACAGCCGCCGTTGAGCAGCGTCACCCAGATCTCGTAGGTCGACGCGTCGAAGGCGTGCGGGGCGTGGAACAGCACCCGGTCGCCCGGGCCGACGCCCCAGCACGCGTCCCGGGCCAGGTCGAGTACGCCCTGGTGGGTGGTGCCGATGCCCTTGGGCTCGCCGGTCGATCCGGAGGTGTGCATCACGTAGGCCAGCTGGTCCGGTCGTACCGCGGGCAGGGCGGCCGGGGGGCCGTCCGCCGCCGTCGCCCCGGCGCCGACGGTCAGTACGGTGTGCCCGGCGGCCGCCGGATGGCCGTGCAGCGCCCGGTCCGCCAGCAGCACCGGGCTGCCGGCCTCCGCCACGGCCGCCCGGATCCGCGCCACCGGGTGGGCGGTGTGCAACGGCAGATACGCCGCGCCGGCCTTCAGCACCGCGAGCTGCGCCACCAGGAGGTCCGCCGACCGCTCCATCAGCAGCGGTACGGCCGAGTCGGCGGACACCCCCGCCGCGATCAGCGTGCGCGCCAACCGGTCGGCGCGCTCGGCGAGTTCGGCGTAGGAGAGCGTGGTCTCGTCGGCGATCACGACGAGGGCATCGGGCGCGGCGGCCGCCCGGGCGTCGAAGGCCGCGACGACCGAACCGGGCTCCGAGGGCCGCACGGCGCCCTGCCACCGGCCCGTCACCTGGTCCCGCTCCGCGTCGGAGAGCAGGTCCAGTTCCCCGATCCGGCGCCGGGGACCGGCCGCGGCCCGGCCGAGCAGCCGGATCAGCCGCTCGCCCAGCGCCCGCGCGGTGGACTCGTCGAACAGACCGGTGCCGTAGGTGAGGGAGAGTTCGAGCAGGCCCTCGGCCCGCCGCTCGTCGAAGGCGAACTCCAGGTCGAACTTGGCACCTTGGGCCTGCGCCCGGTCCGTCACACACTCCGCGCCCGGCAGCTCCAGACCCAGATCGCCGCCGTCCGCCCAGGAGAGCATCACCTGGAACAGCGGATGCCGGGCGAGCGAGCGGGGCGGCTGCAACTCCTCGACGAGCCGGTCGAAGGGCAGGTCCTGGTGGTGGAACGCCGCCAGGTCGGCCTCGCGCACCCGCTCCAGCAGCTCGCCGAAGGTCGGATCGCCCGAGGTGTCGGTGCGCAGCACCAGGGTGTTGACGAAGAATCCGATCACCTCGTCGAGGATCTCGTCGGACCGGCCGGACACGACCGTCCCCAGCGGGATGTCGGTGCCCGCTCCCATCCGGGTCAGCAGGGCGGCCAACGCGGCCTGGACCACCATGAGTTCGGTCGCATGGCCGTCGCGGGCCAGTTGTCTCATGCCCTGTCGGGTGGTGTCGTCGACGGGTATGCGCAGCGCGCCGTACGCGGCGCCGGCCCGGGCCGGTCGCGGACGGTCGGCGGGCAGCGGCACCTCCTCGGGCAGCTCCCGCAGTGCCGCGCTCCAGTGGGCCAGCGCTCGGGAGACCGCGCTGTCCGGCGCGGACTCCTCGTCGAGCCGGGCGCGCTGCCACAGCGCGAAGTCGGCGTACTGGACCGGCAGCGGCTGCCACTTGGGCGCCCGGCCGTGCAGCCGCGCGGCGTAGGCGACGGACAGATCCCGGCCGAGCCGGCTCACCGACCATCCGTCGCAGGCGAGGTGATGCACCACCAGGACCAGTACGGAGCGGCCCGGACCGGACCTGAACAGTTCGGCGTACAGCGGCAGTTCGGCCGTGATGTCGAAGACATGGGCGCATGCGGCGGCCACCGCGGCGGCCAGTTCCGCCGGGGCGCAGTCGGTCACCGGCACCCCGATGCGCACCTCGTCCGCGGGCCGGACATGCTGCGTCGGCTCGCCGTCCAGCTCACCGAACAGCGTCCGTAGCGCCTCGTGCCGCACCACCACATCGCCGAGCGCGGCGGCCAGCACCCGCTCGTCCACCTCGCCGGTGATCCGGGTGACCACCGGCACGTTGTAGGTGGCGCTCGGGCCCTCCAGCCGGTCCAGGAACCAGAGGCTGCGCTGTCCGGAGGAGAGCGGCACGGATGCCGGCCGCGGCGACACCCGCACCACGGGGCGGCGTACGGGGTCGTCGGCGCCGAGGTGTTCGGCGAGCCGGGCCACCGACTGGTTGCGGAACAGCGCCCGCACGCCGATCTTGACCCCCAGGACGGCCCGGATCCGGTTGATCAGCCGGACCGCGAGCATCGACGTCCCGCCCAGGGCGAAGAAGTTGTCGTCGACCGTCACGTCGGGGACTTCGAGGATCTCGGCGAAGAGGCCGCACAGGATCTCCTCGCGCGGACCGCGCGGCGCGGCGCTGTGACCGTCCAGTGTCATGGGGAAGACCTCATCCGATGGGGAACAGACTCCTTGCCGGCCGTCGGCGCATGCCCTGGGGGTCAGCACCCCAGCGCGCCGCGGATTCTGCGCAGCAGCTCGGCGAGCACGGGGGGCGGGGTGGCGAAGTTCAGCCGGACGAACCCCTCCCCCTCGCTCCCGAACAGCGAGCCCGGCATCAGGAGGACCTTGGCCTCGCGCGCGAAGAAGTCCGAGGGCTCCTCCCCCAGGCCGAGCGCGCGGCAGTCCAGCCAGGCCAGATAGGTGGCCTCGGGGAGCACACAGCCCACTTGGGGCGGGAGGTGTTCGGCCACCGTGTCCCGGTTGCGGCGCAGCACCGTCATCACCTGGTCCAGCCAGCCGTCGGCGCCGGTCCAGGCAGCTTTCAGCGCATCGACGGCGAGCGCGCTCACCTGTCCGAACAGCAGGCCCTGGTGGTCGTCGACGGCTTCCCGTACCGCCTTCACACCGATGTGCGCGACCGCGCAGCGGACACCGGCCAGGTTGAAGGTCTTGCTGCCCGAGGTGAGGGTGACCGTCCGCTCGGCGATCTCGTCGGAGAGCGAGGCGAACGGGATGTGCCGGTGGCCGGGGTGGACGAGGTCGGCGTGCACCTCGTCGACGACGACGAGCAGGTCGTGCTCGACCGCCAGCGCGGCGATCTCCAGCAGTTCGTCGCGGCGCAGCACCCGTCCCGTCGGATTGTGCGGGTTGACGAGGAACAGCGCGCGGCACGGCGGCCCCTGACGCCCCATCACCTCGTCGCGCAGCCGGTCGATGTCGATCCGCCACTCGCCCTCGCGCAGCCGGATCGGGACCGTACGGGGGACCCGCCCCAGTTTGCCGATGGTCTGCTCGAAGGGCGGACACACCGGTGTGTGCAGGGCGACGCCGTCGCCCGGTGCGGTGCCGAGCTGGAGGACGACCTGCATGGCCTGGTTGATGTCGGTGAAAAGCCGGACATGCGTGGGGTCCGCCGCGAAGCCGTGGCGGCGGTGCATCCGCCGGGCGAAGACCTCGCCGAGCGGGCCGCCCTCGGACATGTCGTACCAGGCCGGATAGCCGAGATCGGTGTCGACCCGGCGCAGGACCGCCTCCCGGATGGCGGGCGCGATGGGGAAGTCCATGTCCGCGACCCAGGCGGGCAGCACACCGTCCTTGGCCACCGCCCATTTCTCTCCGTCGCGCCGCGACAGGGTGGCGATGTCGAGAGAGTCCGGATCGGTCCACTCCGCTGCCCCGGCGCTCATTGCGTCCTCATCTCGTCGATGCACTCCAGACGCCCCCAAATGCGCTCTCCAGAAATGCGAAGGGAATTTACGGAAAGGCGATTCGGCAGCCCATTCAACCCGTCGCAAGGAATCCGCACAAGCAATGTCCGGTGTCCCGCCGGCGGGACAGCCAAGTACCGTCCCGTCCACCTCGTGTCCAGCTCAAGTCCCCCTGCCGCGCGCTCCTTGACACTGATTCGGACACCGACCTACGTTGCCGTTCGCTGTCACCGGACCGCAGTGAAAGCCGAATGCGGAGCAGCCCACCTCGTCGCGCCGAAAGGGGATTCGGCTTGCCAAAAGCGCCGAGCACCATCACATCGGTATTCGCCGCGCGAGTGGGCGAGAACAAGGATTCCACCGCGGTCAAGCGGGGCGGGGCCACACTCTCCTACGGCGAACTCGACGAAATGAGCGACGCCCTCGCACGGGCGCTCACCGGCCTCGGTGTGGCGCCCGAGGACCGCGTCGGGATCTTCATGGAACGTGGTGTGGAGGTCATCGTCGCCCTGGTCGGCACGCTGAAGTCCGGCTGCGCCTATGCCCCGCTGGACATCCGCTCCCCCGCGGCCCGGCTGCGGACGATCATCGCCGAGTGCGACACCCGGCTGGTCCTGGTGGACACCGAGGCCCGCGCGGCCGCACTGCGCGAGTCCTTCGGCGACGGCCCGGAGATCCAGGTCATCGGCGATCTGCTCACCCGCGAGCTGCCGAACTTCGCCGGGCACCCGCCCGTCCGGCCGCAGCAACTCGCCTACGTCATCCACACCTCGGGGTCGACCGGCCGCCCCAAGGGCGTGGCGATCAGCCATCAGGACGTGGTGGCGTTCGCGGCCGACGACTGCTGGGCCGGCATCGACCGGCGCGTCCTGCTCCAGTCGCCGCTGGAGTTCGACGCCTCGGTGTATCAGATCCTGGTTCCGCTGCTGCGCGGCGGCCGGGTGGTCGTCGCCCCGCCGGGACGACTGGACCCGGCCACGATCGTGCGGACCATCGCCGAGGAGCGGATCACCTCCACCTTCATCACACCGTCGATGTTCAATGTGATGACGGAGGAGTCCCCGGACGCCTTCGCGCACGGCTGCCAGGTGTGGATGGGCGGCGAGGTGGCCTCCCCCAGCGCGGTCGCACGGACGCTGCGGGCCTCCGGTCCGCACTCGGTGGTCAATGTCTACGGCCCGACCGAGGTGACCGTCTTCGCCACCCGTCACCTGGTGACGGAGGTGGGCGACGGCCCCGTCCCGATCGGCTCCGAACTGGCCGGCGTACGCACCTATGTGCTGGACGAACGGCTGCGCCCGGTCGGTCCGGACGTGGTGGGCGAGCTGTATCTCGCCGGCCGGGGTGTGGCCCGGGGCTACTGGGCGCGGCCGGAGCTGACCGCCGGCCGCTTCGTCGCGGATCCGTTCGCGCACGACGGTACGCGGATGTACCGCACCGGCGATCTGGTGCGCCGCCGCGCGGACGGGCTGCTGGAGTACTTCGGCAGACAGGACAACCAGGTCAAGCTCCGCGGCTTCCGTATCGAGCTCGGTGAGATCGAGCACCAGCTGACCCGCCGCGACGAGGTGGCCCGGGCCGCGGTCGTCACCCTCCCCGACAAACACGGTGACCAGAACCTGGTCGGGTATGTCGTACCCGCCGCGCCGGCCACCGCCGACAGCGTCGGGGACGACTGGCGGGCCCGGCTCCTGGACGGGCTGCGTACGGCCCTACCGGGCCATATGGTCCCGGCCGCCCTGGTGGTCGTGGACCGGCTGCCGCTGACCAACAACGGGAAGCTCGATGTGCGTGCGCTGCCCGCGCCGGTGTACGAGGGCGCCGGGCGGGCCCCGCGCACGGAGACCGAGCGGCTGCTGTGCCAGGTGTTCGCCGATGTCCTGGGGGTGGCCCGGGTCGGCATCGACGACAGCTTCTTCGAGCTCGGCGGGCACTCGCTGACCGCGACCCGGGCGGCGGCGGCCATCGCGTCCGTGCTCGGCGTCCGCCCCGGTCTCCAGGACCTGTTCGCGGCTCCGACCGCCGCCGCGCTCGCCGCCCGGCTGGGGAGCCCGCAGGCCGCCGGCTCACCGGGCCGTATCCCGCTGGTCGCCACGCCCCCGGAGGGCCGTATCGAGCTCTCGCACGCCCAGCGGCGGCTCTGGCTGCTCTACCAGCTGATGGCGGACGCCGACCCCGGCTATCACATCCCGCTGGTCTTCCGGCTGCACGGGCCGGTGGACACGGAGGCGCTGCGCGCCGCACTCGGCGATGTGACGGCACGTCATGAAACCCTGCGCACGGTCTTCCCTGCCGACGGCGAGACCACCCATCAGCTGATCCTCGATCCGTCCGACGCCCGGGCCCCGCTGACCGTCACCGACTGCCGGCCGGCCGAGCTCGACGGGCTGCTCGCCAGGGCGGTGCGCGCCCCCTTCGACCTGGAGTCCGAGCTGCCCCTGCGGCTCACGCTCTTCCGCACCGGCGAGGAGCACGTACTGCTGGTGGTGCTGCACCACATCGCCGCCGACGGCTGGTCCTTCACCCCGCTGTTCCGCGATCTCTCCCGGGCGTACGCCGCCAGAAGCGCGGGCACGGCACCGGAGTTCGCGCCGCTGCCGGTCCAGTACCGGGACTACGCCGCCTGGCAGCGCCGGGTGCTCGGTGACCGCAGCGACCCGCACAGCGTCCTCGCCCAGCAGCTGGGCCACTGGAAGACGCGCCTGGCCGGCATACCCCTCTGTACGCCGCTGCCCGGTGACCGCCCCCGGCCGGAGATCGCGGGCGGCGAGGGCGCCGTGCTCGACTTCGAGATCCCGGCCGGTCTGCGCCGCGCACTCGACGCGCTCGCCCGGTCGAGCGGCAGCACGCTGTTCATCGTTCTCCAGGCCGCGCTGGCCGGTCTGCTGACCCGGCTCGGCGGCGGCGAGGACATCGTCGTCGGCACACCGACCGCGGGGCGCTCCGACGAGGCCCTGGACGACCTGGTCGGCTTCTTCGTCAACACCGTCGTGCTGCGCACCGACACCTCCGGCGACCCCGCCTTCGGCGAACTGCTCCGCCGGGTGCGCGAGGCCTGGATCCCCGCGTACGCCCACCAGGACGTCCCCTTCGACCTGCTGGTGGAGACGGTCAACCCGCCGCGGAGCCTGGCCCACCACCCGGTGTTCCAGATCGCGTTCGGCCTGCTCAACACCGCCGGCTCGGCGCTCGAACTGGACGGCACCGCCCACCACTGGCGGCTGGCCGGCACCGGCGCGGCGCGCTTCGACCTCGCCTTCGACCTCGTCGGCCGCACCGACCGCGACGGCGCCCCCGGCGCCCTGGACGTCAGCCTCGAATACGCCACCGATCTGTTCGACCACGCGACGGTACGGCGGCTGGCGGACCGGTACCTCCGGCTGCTGCGCGAGGTGGCCGCCGCCCCGGACCGGCGGCTGAGCGCGCTCCCCCTCGACGACGATCCGCCGCCCGCCGACTGACCGGACCGGCACCTCCCTCCTCCCTCTCTCCCTCCCTCTCCCTTGTCCCTTCCGCCGACTCCGATGAGAGGTAACCGCCCATGAACCCCTTCGACGACGAGCACGGCACCTTCAAGGTCCTGATCAACGCCGAGGGCCAGTACTCCCTGTGGCCGTCGTTCGCCGAGGTACCGCAGGGCTGGGAGGTACGGCTGTCGGACAGCGGGCGGGCACGGTGCCAGGCGTACATCGAGGAGCACTGGACCGATCTGCGGCCGGCCTCGCTGATCGCCGCCATGGCCGCGGCACCGGACCCGAGGAGCTGACCCGGGTGGGCCTGGAACTGCCGGCCCGGGAGCATCCATCCCCCAGCCAAGGAGACCTGTTCAGATGACCCACGCCGCCGAAGGCCCCCTCGACGGGCTCGCCATCGACCACATCGGCTTCGCGGTCCGCGATCTCGCCGAGGCCGCGGAGCCGTTCACGGACCGCTATGGATTCGCCGTCCTGGCCGGCCCCTCCGACACTTCCGGCGAGCCGGGCGTACACACGACGGTCCTCGGCACCGGCGGCATCAGATGCGTGCTGACCAGCGCACAGGACGCCGATCACCCCGCGGCCACCTACGTCGAGCGCCATGGCGACGGGGTCTGTGACATCGCACTGCGCACGACCGATGCCGCGGCCGCGTTCGCCGAGGCGGTGCGGCGCGGCGCGCAGCCGGTGGCCGGTCCGGCCGAACACGACGGTGTCACCACCGCCTCGATCACCGGATTCGGCGATGTGACCCACACCTTCGTCCAGCGCCCGGCAGCCGCGAACTCCGCGCCGCCGCCCGGGATTTCGCCGTCGGCCGCGGGACGTCCCGGCCCCAAGGACACCGGGCTGCACGAGGTCGACCACATCGCGGTGTGTCTGGAGCNGGGCTGCACGAGGTCGACCACATCGCGGTGTGTCTGGAGCCGGGACGGCTGGGGCCCACCGTCGAGTACTACGAACGCGCCCTGGGCTTCTCCGCGGTGTTCACCGAGCGCATCATCGTCGGCTCCCAGGCGATGGACTCGATCGTGGTGCAGAACGACGCCGGCACCGTCACGCTCACGCTGATCGAACCGGACACCACACGGAAGCCGGGCCAGATCGACCGGTTCATCACGGCCCACGGCGGCGCGGGCGTCCAGCATGTCGCCTTCACCTCGGACGACATCATCAAGTCCGTGGGGCTGCTCGCCTCGCGGGGCATCGAGTTCCTGGACACCCCGAGCACCTACTACGACCTGGTTCCCGGCCGCCTGACCCTCTCCCGGCACTCCGTCGACGAGCTGCGGGACCTGAACATCCTGGTCGACCAGGACCAGGACGGGCAGCTGCTGCAGATCTTCACCCGGTCCGTGCACCCTCGCGGGACCCTCTTCTTCGAGGTCATCGAGCGGCTCGGCGCCCGCACGTTCGGCAGCGGCAACATCAAGGCCCTCTACGAGGCCGTCGAGCTCCAGGAGAACAGGTCGCGCGCCGCGCGGTGAGCGCACCGCGGTGCTGCCGGGCCGGTGGCCTCTTCCGCTGCGTACGCGCGCCGTCAGAAACGTTCCTCCGGCGGGGGGAGCGGGGCCGGCTCCTCCAGCCACAGGAGCCCGGAGGTCGCCAGCAGATAGCCGAGCTGGGCGCGGCTGCCGCTGCCCAGTTGCGCGGACACCCGGCTGATGTGCTTGGCCACGCTGCGGCGGCTCATCCCCATCCGGCGGGCGATGGAGTCGTCCGTCTCTCCGGATACCACGGCCTGTAATATCGCCCGCTGCACATCGGAGGTGATCAGCGGGGACCGGGCCGGTACGCCGCCCGGGTCGACCGGCACCGACCGGGCCCAGGCGTTGTCGAAGAGCGCGGTCAAAAAGCGCAGCAGCGCGGGGTGGCGGATCTGTAATGCGCTGTCGCTCCGCTCCTCGGAGGTGGGGATGAACGCCACCTCCCGGTCGCAGATGATCATCCGCTCGAAGACCTCGACCAGGGTGTGCACCTCGGCACCGGCCGCGGTGACCTTTTCGATATAGGCCAGCGTCGGCTGGTGGGAGCGGACGGTGTGCTGATAGATCGTCCGCTGCCGGACCCCGCGCGCGAGCATCCGTACGTCGCGCTCCAGCGCCTCGCCCAGCAGATGCTCCGGGCGCCCGCCGCCGGGCTGGGTCGTCAGCAGCGCCTCACGGCAGCCGTCCACGGCGGCCTCCAGGGCGTTGCTGATGACGGTTGCGCCGGTGAGTACGGTGAGCGTCGGCCGTTCGCGCTTCCTGGCGTCGTCGTAGGTGCGTCCGAAGGCGGACAGCGCGGCCTGGACGGACCGGTAGGTGCGCTGCTGATCGGCGATCGCCTCTTCTATCGGACGCAGCGCCGCGAACGCCGCCGTCTCCGGCGGAACGGGGGTGGTGACGCCCGGCGAACGAGGATCCTCGGCGACCAGACCGAGTGCGCGCAGGCACGGTGGTGCGGCCTCCCGGCACACTGCCCCCTCACGCAAAATGCGCCGATAGTAGCTCAGCGCGTCGCCGCAAACACGACCCGGAAGTAACTCACCCCAATTGCACCGACATCGACCCACTTCTTCATCGTTCACAACTATGCAGGTTACATTTGTGCACCCCTTGCATCGGCCAACGATCAGGACGGGCCGAAGAGGATAGCGGCGCCAGCCACACCCTTGGCCGCACTATGGGGGACCACAATGCGTCGCATCATGGGCGTTGTTACCGTCGCCGCCGTCCTGGCTACCGCCGTCGGATACGGAATTAACCATTCCGCTCCGACCGTGAAGAGCGCGGGCCACCTCAACTCCGGCGCCACGGGCGTCATCTTCGGCGACTCGGCCTGGGGCCGTGCCCCGGCGCCGCACACCGGGCCGTTCTGAGGCCCCGTTCGAGCACCTCACCCACTCGCGTTCGACAGCGCTCGCGCGGTGGTCCGTCCGTACGTCCGACGGTCCCGCGCGTGAGGCTGAACGATTCTTCCCGGCGGCGGGGCACGGCAGACCTCAGGCGCGGTCCGGCCGTTGCGCGACGCCGTCCGGTTCGAAGCAACCGCACCGAGGAGAAGCTTTGAGCACATCGTCCGCAGCATGGGGCACCGCACCACGCGCCGGGTCGGCCAAGGAACTCCCCTTACGACAGCCCCGGCACGGGGCGATGAACGGCGCCGCCAGGGGGGTCTTCGTGACCCGCGTCGGCCTCCAGATACCCGCCGCGGTCAGCTACGACATCTGGGAGAGCGCGGGCCGGCGGATCTCGGCCGTCGCCAACTCGTCCGCCTGGTGTCTGGGCGACTGGCTGATCTACGGCCAGTCGCGCTACACCGACCGCTACCGCAGGGCCGTCGACGCGGTGGGCCTCGACTACCAGACGCTGCGCAACTACGCCTGGGTGGCCAGGAGGTTCGAGGTGTCCCGCCGGCGGGACACCGTCAGCTTCAACCACCATGCAGAGGTGGCGTCACTGCTGCCGCATGAGCAAGACTACTGGCTCAACAGGGCCCAGGAACTCGGCTGGTCGCGCAACCAATTACGGGCGAACGTCCGGGGCGCCAGGGAAGAGGAACCGGCCGCCGACCGCAAAACGGCTTCCGTCGGCATCCAGCTCACGCCGGAACGCATCGCCCGCTACCGCGCGGCCGCGGAGCGCAGCGACAGCAGCCTCGAATCCTGGATGGTGGACCGGCTGGACCTGGCCGCCAACAACGCCCTCGGCGCGTACGGCGGCTGACCCGCGCCCGCTCCGGAATGCCGCACCCCCTTCCTCCGCGGCCAAGGTCCGCCGCCGGCCCCCGCCGCGCCCGGCCGAGCGTCCTGGCCTTCGCCGATCGCCTTCGGAATCGCAGACTGAAAGGTGCTGATCGTGAGTCGTGCAGATGTGCCGGATTCCCCGTCGCTCCACTGGGAGACCGTTCCGGGCAAACCCGCCTCGACCCGGGTCCGAGGCGTCACCGATATGGCCGGGGCCCGCGCCTGGCTGGCCGCGGCCCGCCCCGAACTGACCAAGGCGCTGCACACCTATGGGGCGGTCCATCTGCGCGGCCTGCCCCTGGCGGGGGTCGACGATGTCGCCGAGGTGCGCGACGTCCTCATCCCCGAGGCCACGCCGTACCGCGAAAAGGCCACCCCCCGCAGCGACTTCGGCAAGGGCGTCTACTCCTCCACGGACCTTCCGGCGTCCCAGCGAATCCAGATGCACAACGAGAACAGCTACACCCTGACCTTCCCCGGCCTGCTGCTGTTCGCCTGTCTGACCGCGCCGGAAGCGGGCGGCGCCACGCCGGTGGCCGACTGCCGCAAGGTCCTCGACGGGCTCCCCGCCCACCTGGTGGCGAAGATGCGCTCGGCCGGCTGGCTGCTCAGCCGCAGCTACTCCGACCTCATCTCCACCGACTGGAAAAGCGCGTTCGGCTCCGAGGACCCGAGCGAGGTGGAGCGTTACTGCGCGGACAACCTGATCGCGCACGCCTGGCAGGAGGACGGCAATCTGCGCACCGGCCAGGTGCGGCCCGGCATCATCACCCATCCGATCACCGGCGAGGAGGTCTGGTTCAACCACCTCGTCTTCTGGAACGAGTGGTCGCTGGACGAAGAGCTCAGGGAAACCCTGGTCGACGAGTTCGGGCGGGACGGGCTCCCCTTCCACACGGCCTTCGGCGACGGCGGCACGCTGACGAAGGAGGACCTGGCGGCCATCCAGGCCGCCTACGACGCGGCGACGGTCCGCGAGACCTGGCAGGTGGGCGATCTGCTGCTCGTCGACAACATCCTGACCGCGCACGGCCGCGACCCCTTCCTCGGCGACCGCAAGATCGCGGTGGCCATGGGGGCGCCCGTCGAGCTGTCCGACTGCCGTCCCACCGTCGAACCCGCCGCCTCGTTCTGACGGACCACGGGACCGATCACCGAGCACCCCTCATCTCCGCGGGGCACAAGGAGTGTGTTCATGGCTGACCTCAGCCGGAAGCCGGCCGATGCGCTGCTGCGCTTTCGTCAGGCCGTCCGCGACCACCCGGACCGGACAGCGGTACGGGGCGGCGACGAGGCCCTGACCTTCGCCGAACTCGACCGTCGTACCGCACGGCTGGCCCGCACGCTGGCCGCTCACGGGGTCGGACGCGGCGACCGGGTCGGCGTCGCGCTGCCCCGCGGGGCCCGGCTCGTCGTGGCACTGCTGGCGGTGTGGCGCGCGGGCGCGGCGTACGTACCGCTCGATCCTCAATACCCGTACGCCCGGCGCGTGTTCATGGCGCGGGACGCCGGTCTCCAGGTGCTGCTCGCCGAGGAGGGCACCCTGCTGGAGTCGACGACGGTCTTGGTCATCGATCCGTCCGACCTGGCCGAGCCGGCCGGCGACGCCCTCACCGGGGACGTGACCTCATCCCCGCTCGACCCCGCCTACGTGATCTACACCTCCGGTTCGACCGGCCGGCCCAAGGGGGTCGAGACGTCGCGCGGCGGTGTCGCCTCCCTCCTGACGGCGCTCGAAGACGTGGGCGCCTACGCATCCGAGCCGCGGGTCGTCGCCTGGAACGCCAGCGTCTCCTTCGACGCCTCCGTCCAGCAGTGGGCGCGGGTGTGCAGGGGCGACACCGTGGTCGTCCTCACCGACGAGGACCGCAAGGACCCGGCCCGGCTCGGCGCCCTGCTGGACGAGCACCGGGTGACCGACCTCGATCTGACGCCCTCGCACTGGGAGTTGCTGCGCGGCCCGCTCACCGCGCCACGGGCCGACGGCCGGACGCTGCGGCTCTTCATGGGCGGCGAACCGGTGCCCGAACGGACCTGGCGGGAGATCGCGGAGCCGGCCGGCCTGGAGGGCCTGAACCTGTACGGCCCGACCGAATGCACGGTCGACGCCACCGCCGCCTGGATGACCGGCGAGGTGCCGCACCTCGGCGGCGCACTCCCCGGCAACCGGCTGTATGTGCTCGACGACGAGCTGAGCCCCGCTCCCGAGGGCGTCGACGGCGAGCTGTACATCGCCGGACCGCGCCTCGCCCACGGCTATG
This sequence comes from Streptomyces inhibens, assembly GCF_003389455.1. Classification (GTDB taxonomy): domain Bacteria; phylum Actinomycetota; class Actinomycetes; order Streptomycetales; family Streptomycetaceae; genus Streptomyces; species Streptomyces inhibens. Next base: position 15,360 of record NZ_QUAC01000231.1, read on the forward strand.
TCAACCGCCCGGGCCTGACCGCCGAGCGCTTCGTCGCCGACCCGTTCGGCGCGCCCGGCGCGCGGATGTACCGCACCGGCGACCGGGTCAGGCGTACCCCCGACGGAAACCTCGCGTTCCTGGGGCGGGCCGACCGTCAGCTGAAGTTCCGGGGCTTCCGGATGGAGCCGGGCGAGATCGAGTGCGTGCTGCGCTCGCACGAGGAGGTCGCCGGCGCCGTCGTCGTGGTGCATCACGACGGCCCGGCCGGCGAGCAGCTGGTGGCGTACTGCGTACCCGCCGGCGACACGGTGCCGAGGGCCGGACAGCTGCGGGAGCATGTCGCCGCGGCGCTCCCGGACTTCATGGTGCCCTCGGCGTATGTGCCGCTGAGCGCCCTGCCGCTGACGCCCAACGGCAAGCTCGACACGGACGCGCTGCCCCTGCCACAGGACGTCGCCGAGGACGCGCAGGGTACGGCCGCCGAGCCGGACGGCCCGTTCGAGAAGCTGATCGCCGAGGTGTGGTCGGAGGTGCTGGGGAAACGGCGGATCAGCGCCGATGACGACTTCTTCGCCCTGGGCGGGCACTCGTTGATGGCGCTTCGCGTGGTGGGCCGCCTCAAGCGGAACCTCGGGGTGGTGATCTCGGTCAAGGAGGTGTACCGGCACCCTCGGCTGCGGGATCTGGCTCATCACGTGGAGACCCGCAACGACTCGTCCGCGCCGCCCCGTTGAGAAAGGGACCCCCTCCATGCAGGACACCATCGTGGTCCGCCCCCGGCCGCTGCCGACCGCCTCGAAGCGGCTGGTCTGCCTCGGCTTCTGCGGCGGCGGCGCCGGCTCGTACCTCGCCTGGGCGGACGTCATGCCGCCGGGCGTCGAGCTGGCTGCGGTCTGCTATCCGGGACGCGAGGGCCGCTTCGCCGAGGACTTTGCCGGCGACTGGGACGAGCTGGCCGAGGACGCGGTCGCCGCGGTGCTCTCCGCCACGGATCTGCCCTATGTGCTCTTCGGCCACAGCATGGGCGGCTGGATGGCCTTCGATGTCGCGGCCCGGATCGAGGAACAGGGCGGCCCGGCCCCGGAGTCGCTCGTGATCTCCTCGGCGAACGCCCCCAGCCGGGGCCTGACCGTGCAGGACATGTTCCCCGCGCAGCACAACTCCGACGACGAACTCATGGACTGGATGAAGACCTTCGGGCTGATGCCGGAGCATGTGCTCGGCGATCCGGACCTGAGCGAGATCGCGCTGGAGCTGATGCGGGCCGACATCCGTGTCCGCGACTCCTTCCACCACCGGACGGGGGCGACGGTGAGCGCGCCGCTACAGGTGCTCACCGGCGCCGCCGACGAGGTGATCGATCCCCGGACGGCGCAGCAGTGGCGGAAGCTGGCGACCGGACGGTTCCGGCACGATGTGCTGCCGGGCGGGCACTTCTACACCCCCGAGGTGTGGCAGAGCCTGCCCTCCCGTATCGCCGCGCTGGATGCGGGGTCGCTGACGGGCTGAGCCGCCGGGCGCCTACTGCTCGGCCGGTGCGTACGCCTTCGCCCGTACGAGCCGTACCTCGCCGACCGCGCTCGCCACGGTCAGCAGGAGCGTCAGTACCACCCCCGAGAGGATCGCGGTGCTGGGCAGGGCGATGCTCAGCACCGCTCCGGAGAGCGATGCGCTGGCGGCATAGCCGACCCCGACCGCCGAGTACATCATCGAGTAGCCGGCGGCCAGGGCGCTCTGCGGCAGCACCGCCCGGAGCCCCAGCGCCCGCGTCACCTGCAGTCCGGCCTGCAACAGGCCGGCGACGACCAGGGCCACCGCGACGGCGGCGAGCGACGGGATCACCGCGGCCGCGGCCACGCAGGCCGAGACGCCCAGCAGCAGCACGAGGCTCTGGGTGCTGAGCCGGCCCGGCCAGCTCCGCAGCCCGTAGAGCAGCGCTCCGGCCGCCGCCGCCAGCGAGTAGCCGGCCAGCAGCGGGCCCGACCAACTGACCGCCAGGCCACGCTGTTCCAGGAGGGCGGGCAGCACGAGTTCCGCGAGCGCGAGCAGCGACATGGCCGCCGCGCCCGATACGTACACCGGCCAGGCCGTGGCGAGGGTACGGATCACCGAGACGCCCGCGCGGTCGGACTCGTCCGCCTCCCAACTGCCCGGCAGGGCCCACAGCCCGGCGACGGACAGGGCCATCAGGGCCGCCGCCAGCAGCAGTGGCGCGTACGAGGCCACGCCGAACGCGAGGCCGCCGGCCGCGGCGGGCGCGGCAGCCCAGACCGCATACGTGAGCGTGGCCTCCGCGCTCAGCGCCTTGGGGACCAGACCGGTGTCGACATGCTCGGTCAGCAGGGCCCGCAGACCTCCCGGGGACGCGGCCGGTGCCGCGCCCGCGAGCAGCGCGAAGGCCCCCAGCACCAGGTCGGGCGCGCCGGGCAGGATGCCGAGTCCGGCGAAGGCCACCGCGCCCGCACCGAGTCCGCCCGCCAGATGCCGCCGCGCCCGGTCGGGCCGCAGCCTCGCTCCCAGCAGCGCCGCGCCGATAACCTCGCCCACCACATACACGGCCGCCAGTTCGGCGCCCAGCACATATCCGCCGGGCCGTTCCCGTACGAGGAAAACCAGGGCCAGCGGTGCCATCGCCACGGGCATACGCGCCGCAACGGCGACCGCGGCCCAGCTCAGCACCGGCCGGGTTATGAGTGCGCGATAGGTCGTGCTTGCCATCCACGGACTGTATGTCCGCCCATAAATGGCGGACAAGCCGACGGGGCCGCACCGCTCCATAAACAACCGGACGGCCGGACCATGGCGCGGAAAGGTTGCTCTGCCTCGGGGTAAATGGATTACTTTCCTCCATCGCGCCGCTCGAACAAGCCGACCGTCCGTCCCACCGCCGGAAGAGGGCCTGTGCGTATTCACGATCGGAATCCGTATGCGTCCCGGGTCTTCGCGTTCGGCATGAGCGCCCCACTGGGGAGGCGCCCTCACGGCCGCCAGAGGCGTACAAACCCCCATGAAACAGGACAGACGCCTAGGGCGGTCGCCCCCACCACAGCCGCCGGAAAGGCGTAATGCAGTGTGGCTGCCTGGGCCACATGAACGAGAACTCCCCCGTCTTGATCACCCATCAGGAGTTACCCATGTTCATAAGCCAGACGGTCGTTCACGATTATTTCCGCACCGCCGCTGACATGGCTGCGGATTCCGCACGGGAATTGGCGCAGCTTCGCGATTCCCGGATCGCCGGTCTGGTCGCCCGGGAGGGCTGCACAAAACCCGCCGAGGTGCCCTGGAGCGCGCGCAGCTTCCCGGTACTCTCGGCACTCGCCCCGGTCATGACCTCACCCGAAGGCGAAATCACCTACCCGGGCGACCCCATGTGCCTTTATGCGGCGCTCAGTGTTCCCGTCGACAGCGCCCTGCGTTCCGCCCGGCTCGGCGTGGGAAAAGATACGCCGTTCAGCGATCTCTGTCCCGACTGGGGAAAACCGCCGACGAAGAGCCGCCGGCTGACCGCGGAACACGGCCTGCCCTCCCAGCGCGCGACCGGGGGGACGTCCGACGCCACCGTCTTCGACCCACGGGTGTGGGACGAGGAGGCGCGCGCGGAATTGCGGGCCGAAGTACGCCGCCACCGGCCGAAGGTCTTCCTCGTCAGTACGGTGTCCCCCGGCCATCGGTACGCGCTGGAGATGGCACGTATCGTCAAGCGTGAAATGCCCGACTGTCTGGTGGTGTTCGGCGGGCGCCATATGGACGAGACGATGACCTATTCGCCGGCCAAGCGCTCCGTCCTCCTGGAATACAGCAGCACCCTGCAGGCCATCGACGACCGGCGCGCGGAAGCCGTGGTGGACTTCTGTGTCAGCGGCGAGGGCCACTTCGCGCTCGACCTCCTGATGAAGGCGATCGCCCTCGCCATGGACCTCGACCGCACCCGCGCCGAAGTGACCGAGGTGGTCCGCGTACTGAAGCTCCTCGGAGCCGCCGGTATACGGACGCCGGGGAACTCGCTGGTGTGCGCACTGGACGCGACGACGGTGCACGCCTTTCCCATAGCCGGCGAAAAAATCGATCTGGGCGAACTTCCCTCCCCCTACCAGGGATTCGCCATCCGGTCCCGCTTCCCGGTCTTTCCGCTGCCCGACGGCACACCCGCCCGGACCGCACACATGACCGTGTCCAACGCCTGTCCGTACCACTGCGATTTCTGCTCGGAATCCGCCTTGGTCGTCGGCCGGTTGAAGCGATTTCGAGGATCGGCGGCCGAGACCGCGCTGGAGCGGATCTGCGAATACGTCAGCTACGGGGCACAAGCCGTCTTCTTCGACGACTCCATCTTCTGGACCGGGTCCTTCCCCCTCATGCGGGAATTCTGCGAACTGCTGCGCTCGGCCCGCACCGTCGCCGGCCCGGAGAAGCTTCCCGAGCGCTGCCGCCGATGGATCACGGAGGAGGGCGACTGGGAGCGGCTGCGCAACCTCCAGTTCGGCTGCCAGGTGACCGCCGACCTGCTGACCACGCTCCACAAGGAGCAGGAAGTGCGCGACGTCCTGACGGCGTTGCGTGACGCCGGCTGCACCTACCTCTACATGGGCATCGAGAGCATGTCGACGGATGTCATGCAACATGTGCACAAGAACATCCGGCGCATCACCGAATTCCCGTGGAAGGCGAAAGTCCGTACCGCGCTGGAACGCATCCGCGATGCGGGGATCCCGGTCGGCAGCTCGGTCCTGTTCGGTCTCGAAGGGGAAACCCGCGAGACCATCGAGGAGACCGTCTACGAGGTCGGACAACTGGTCGACGACGGACTCATCGTGCTGGCCAGCCCGAACATCCTCACCTACCACCCGGCCACGAAGATCACTCGCGCACACGACATGCACGACAAGCTCGACTACCACTCCCCCGACATCGACAACCGGCCGCCCTACATCTTCTTCGAGGAGGCGTTCCCCGGTGTCGTCTCCCGGCGCCTCACCGAGGACGACATCTGGTTCATCCACGAGGAGACCGCCAAGCGCTGGGGCGCCATCCGCAACTCGGCCGAACCCGACGTCAGAAGAATGGAACAGGCCGGCACCGCATAACCACCCCCTCACCGGCCCCCGCACCGAACCACCTTGCCCGTTGCCGTCACACCACCACCGTGACGCCAACGGGCAAGAGCGTTCCGGGCGCTTCTCCGACGGCACGGCACACCACACCGGCCCCCGCGCCCGCTCACCGTCGTGGAGCCGTCTCAACCGGTGGCGGGACCCAGGCGGGAACGGACGAACGGTCCCGTTGCGCACACGAGCAAGGCGAAGGCGGTGAGCCGCTGCAAACCCGGCTCGGCGAAGAAGTCGCTGTGCTGGATGCCGTATGCGGCATACCAGTTCGCCGCCAGGTCGGTCGCCATGATGGCGCACATCAGGTCCACCCCCGCCCGCCTCCCGCCGACCAGCAGCAGGGCTGCCAGCGAGTCGAAGACCGCCAGCGAGGACCAGAACAGGTTCAGCCATTCCGGAGCCCAGCGGTAGGGGTGCAGGCCGCTGTGGACGAGGCCGGTGAGGTGGGCGGCGGCTCCCACGAAAACCAGCACGCCGGCGTACACCACGACCATCGCCACCACCCACCATGGGGCTTTCCGCATCCAACCGGTCACACGATCGATCATCTCAGGGTCTCTGTGGCCGTCGCTCATGGGCAGCTCCCGGACGTGCGGAGGGGCGTGTGTTCCTCAGGGGTTGTGCGCGGTGCGTGCCGGGTTGTGCTGGACGGATCAGCGGGAGCGCGTAAGGCAGTCCGGCGCAAGCGCGAAGCGCCTGGAGCCTCCTTGTGCATCCTCGCCACTGTGCGCGATGCCAAGGCAACGACTTGACTTTGGTCATCGCGATTCTGTCCCGAATGGTGGGTAATGACTGTCCAGTCACAGTCTCTACGGATATGCCAACGTGAAACGTTGGCGGCATGTGCTTGGAGGCACACCATGGCCGCCCGACCACTCGTCGCGCGTCAGATCAACCAGCGCCTGCGGTCGCTGATCCAGGAAGCCTCGATGTCCAACTCCGGGCTGGCCCGTCAGGTGAACGTCTTGGGAGAGGAACAGGGGCTGGATCTGCGCTACGACAAGACATCCGTGAGCCGGTGGCTGAGAGGTCAGCGTCCGCGGGGCCGGGTCCCGGCCATCATCGCAGAAGCGCTCAGCAGCAAGCTCGGCCGGACGGTGTCGACGGAAGAAATCGGCATGGCCAACGGCAACAGCGTCACCTGTGGGGTGGGGCTGCACTTCGCGGCGACGGTGGAGGACACCCTGGCCCAGGTCCGCGAACTGTGGCACATGGACGCCGAGTCCAGGGGGCTGCTGTCCCGCTCCGCCATGACCGCCTCGGCCCTGGTCGAGCCCAGCAGGGACTGGCTGGTCAGCTCCTCGGACCCACAGGTGGCCCGCAGCCGGCGGCTGGGGCCTCGGGTGGGGATGACCGACGTGGAGCTGGTGCGGGCGACCACACAGGCGCTGGTGGAGCTCGACCACAGGGTCGGCAGCGGCCATGTGCGGCCGGTCGTCGTGGCGTGCCTGAGCAGTGTGCTGTCCGGGCTGATGGACGGGAGTTACGGCGAGACCACCGGGCGGCATCTGTTCGCCGCGGCCGCCCGGCTGACGGAGCTGGCCGGCTACACGGCTCTGGACACCGGTCAGCCGGGCCTGGCGCAGCGGTACTACATCCAGGCACTGCGCCTGGCGCAGGCGGCCGACGACCGCGGCTACGGCGGCTACGTACTGGCGGCCGGCCTGAGTCATCTCGCCCTCGGCTTCGGCTGTTCCCGGGAAGCGGTTCAGCTCGCTCGGGCCGCCCAGGAAGGCACCCGGGGGCAGGCGCCACTGGCCGCGCGGGCCATGTTCTATGTGACCGAGGCGCGCGGATACGCCCTGCTCGGCGACGCACGTACGTGCGGAATACTGATGGACAAGGCCACCGAGGCGATGACGCACGTCGATCCGGACAACACTCCTGACTGGATCGCACATTTCGACCGGGCCTATCTGGCAGACGAGTTGGCGCACTGCTACCGGGATCTGAAACAGCCGCGCCTCGCCGCCCGCCGGGCCGAGGAGGCGCTTGCCCGGCACTCCCAGACCCGGGTGCGCCGCCGGACGATCGACCTGCTGCTGCTCGCCTCCGCGCTGGTGCAGGCCGGCGACATCGAAGATGCGTGCCAGGTGGCGAAGCAGGCGATCACTCTGCTCGCCAGGCTGCGGTCGGCGCTCGGCGAGCGTTACCTGGAGACGTTCCGGAGTGAGCTGGCGCGCTGCAGTGACGCGGATCCGGTACGCGAATTCGACGCGCTCGTGCAGGAAAGCGGAGTGCGGGTGCCGCTGTAACGACCGCCAAGGGGAGGGCACATCGGGGGATACGGCGGCCTGTCACAGTGGCGCCGACGGCCAGGTGGCTCGTCCGGTCCCGTGGGGAGGAATGCGGAACCGGTGCCTGCCTGACCGTCGGCTGTCGGGGTTCCACCCCCAAGGGGGTGAAGTGGCAAGGGATTACCGGTCGCTGGTCGCGACCTGCCTTGCCGATTCCGGCCCTTCGTCGTGCACCAGAGAGCCTGTTTCCCGGCCTTGGGGGGTACGTTCCCGCCCCTGGGTGGGAAGCTCCATCCGGTTCGGGTAATTGCCGCTCTGCCGTCGGGAGTTGCCGTCGTGCGCGTTCGTTACGGCTCCGCACTCATTCCCCGCTTCGGCCGTGAGTGGCACCGCTGCCCACACGGTGCAGCTGTTGTCGGCCTCTACTCTGCGCCCCCATTTCGAGGACGACTTGGCGACCAGTTCCAGACCGCGGCCATGCTCCTGCCCCTGCCCCGGGCGGCGCATTCGTGGCACTGATGGCGTGCCTCCACGGTCGTGCACCTCGACATACAGGAGGTTCTCCGACCTCCACAGTCGGCAGGTGATGCGGTTGCTGGCGGAATACTGGATCGCGTTGGTGAAAAGCTCCGACAGGACGAGCAACACCAGATAGCGTGTGTCGGCATCGTGGATCCGATGTCCGTCCAGCCACGTACGTGCCAGGCTTCGGCACACCGGCACCGCCCGCTTGAGCGGTGGCAGATGAAGCACTACGCGCTGCGCCGAACGCCAGCAGTCGGTTGGGATCAGGGCGCTCGCCGCCGCGGGCCAGCTGTCGATGTGCCGGGCGGTCAATATGACTTCGGCCCCATGCATGGTGGTGGGTAACACGACTACCCCTTTCGTACGTGCCTCACGGACCCCGATGCCGCTTTCGCCTTGTGAGGCTACCGGCGCCATCCTCGCTCTGTTCCGCCGACGGATTTCGGAGTTCACCGGGCCGCCGCGTACTGGGATTCCGCACCTCGATTTACCTCATTCATTCAAGCAGTGCGCAGGCCGTCCCGGAAGGCGCACAGCGAAGCGAAGAGAGCAACCTGGAATATTGAGAGGTGAAGTAATATCAGCACAAGAAAACGGTTGTGCATTGACAGAAATATGCCAGAAGACGACGGCATCTTGAAGATGACGACCAGGTGGCGGCGGGGCGACGGAAAGACAGCCGCCGGAGCGCAGGTGAATTAACAATTGCCGGGCCGGTGCGCCCAGTTATGTATGGTACTGGTTCCGCCCGGTAAATTCAGGAAGCACGCCTGAACAAATCGGCGTTCGGCGGGCACATGAATGTGCCCGCCG
>NZ_QUAC01000238.1 GCF_003389455.1 Streptomyces inhibens
GCCGGGCCCCCGCCCCGGAGCGGGGCGCGGGGCCGGGCGGGGGCCAGGGGCTGTCCGGCTAGCCGGCCGGGCCCGGCCGACGGACCAGGGGCGCACCGGCCTGGGGCCTACGGGTCGGGTGGGGGCCTACGGGTCGGATGCTCCGGCGGCCCAAACGCGGTCTTCACCGTGCCCGCCCCGGCATCGGGTGGCTTCCTTGCGGCTTCAGCACAGGAGGCCCTGTAGGGAGCCGGTGTCGGTGGCTTCCGCTACGGTCGAGTCGACGGTGAGTCAGGCGCCTTCGGGGGCAGGGCGTCGGCAGGCTCGTCGAAGAAGGAGGCCTGATGCTGCAGGAACTGGTTCTGGCGGGCGGCACGACGGTCGTAGGGGCTATGGCAACCGATTCCTGGGCGGCAGTCCGTGCCGGAGTGGCCAGGCTCTTCCGGCACCGTGGTGAGGAACGTCAGTCGGCCATTGAGGCGCAGTTGGACGGTAACGCGGAGTTGGTCGCGCAAGCCGAGGACAGAGAACGTGTACGCCAGAGTCTGATTGCGCTGTGGTCGCTGGAGCTGGAGTCGCTGTTGGACCGCCACCCGGAGGCCGTCGACGAGCTTCGGACCCTGATCAGTGAGATCGGGGCAGGGCGGCCGACAGGGCAGGAGACGTGGGTGCAGACCAATGTCGCCCGGGACAACGGGCGAGTGTTTGCCGCCCAGGGCGGCAACGTCATCATTCACGAGGCACCACTGGGCGGACGGTCGGTGACCGCGCACGGGGCGGCCGACGAGGAGGGCACCGGAGACGCCCGTTGAATCCGCCGGATGCCGAAGCCTGGTCGGAGGACGGCAACGGCGCCCGCCAACGGATTCGGGTGGACAACGGTTTCGGCTACGGGGTCATCGGCGCCGATCTGCACGTCTTCGCCGACCGAGGCCCTGTCTACCTGCTCGCCGAGCACCGCCCACCGCCGGTGGACCTGGACCCTGCGTGGCTGACCACGCAGCCCAGTCGATTGCTCAACGCCCGTTACCGGATTGTGGACTTCACCGGACGCAATCGGGAGCGGGCCGAGCTGGCCGACTGGCGTGACGGAGGCGGCCCGCGCGTCTCGGCGATGTGGCTGCACGGTACCGGCGGGCAGGGCAAGTCACGGTTGGCAGCCGAGTTCGCGGCCGACAGCACCGCAGCGGGCTGGAAGGTGGTCACGGCCACCCACGGCCCCGGTGCTGTCCTGCCGCAGCCGGGGAGTCAGGATCTTCGGCTGAACGGTGCCACCGGAGTGCTCCTGATCGTCGACTACGCGGACCGCTGGCCTGTCTCCCATCTGACCTGGCTGTTCAGCAACAAGCTGCTCGACGGAACGGTGCCCACACGGCTGCTGTTGCTGGCACGGTCGACCACTCAGTGGCCGGCCGTCCGGGCTGCGCTGGAAGACCTCACCGCGGAGACCGGGGACGTGGAGCTGGCGCCGCTCGACGCCGAGCATGATCGTGGTGCGCGGACAGCCATGTTCACCAGGGCCCGTGACTGCTTCGCCGCTTGCTACGGACTCGCCGACCCGACCGTCGTAGGTCCGCCCGACGATCTGCACCGGCCGGACTTCGGACTCGTCCTTGCGGTGCACATGGCCGCGTTGGTCGCCATCGATGCCCACACCCGCGGGCAACGGCCGCCGAAGGGCATGGCCGGGCTCTCCGCCTACCTGCTGAACCGTGAACGCAAGCACTGGACCCAGCTCTGGGAGAACAGACTCGAAGGCCTCGAATTCGGGACGCCACCCAGCGAGATGAACCGTGTGGTGTTCACCGCGGCACTGACTGGAGCCACCACCCACGCGGACGGCAAGGCCACCCTGACCCGACTCGGCATGGAGCGTCCGGAGCGACTGCTGACCGACCATGCCGCTTGCTACCCGTCGTCGGAGCCGGGCGCCGTATTGGAGCCGCTCTATCCCGACCGGCTGGCCGAGGACTTCCTCGCGCTGAGCCTCCCCGGGCACCACATCACCGCCTACCCCGCGGCTCCTTGGGCGGAGACGGCAGTGGACGAACTGAGCGCACGCCACGAGGACGACACGTCGCGCGGCCATGCAGCCCGGGCCGTGACCTTCCTGGCCTCGGCCGCGGTTCCCCATCGCTGGCCGCACGTGGCGCACCACCTCGAACGGATCCTGCGCGCAAATCCGGCACTGGCCGTTGCCGCGGGCAGCACCGCCCTCAGCACCGTGGCCGAACTCGACATCGAGCCGGCTGTCATGGAGGCGGTCGAAGCCCACTTCCCCCGATTCGGTCAGGCAGACCTGGACGTGGGAATCGCCGCTTTCACGGAACGGCTCACGGCGTATCGGCTCTCCACCACCGATGCTCCCTCCGAGCGCGCTCGCCTGTATCAGGACCTCGGATTCCGGCTGTCGAGGGCGGGGCGCCGGGAAGACGCTGTGGCCGTTACGCAGGAGGCGGTGCGTAGCTTCCGACGAGCGGCGGCCGACGCCGCGGCGTACGAGCCGGGCCTCGCCATGGCCCTGGTCAACCTCAGCGAGTGCGCCTTTCGTGCAGGCAGTTCGAAGGAGAGTCAGCAGGCGGCCGAGGAGGCGGCCAAGCTCTTCCGGAGACTGGCCGCAGCGGATCCGGCCGCGTACGAGCCCGGTTTGGCGATGTCGCTCAGCCATCTGGGACAGGGGCTGTCGGACTCACGGCGTACAGAAGAGGCCCTCGCCTCCACCGAGCGGGCGGTCGGCATCTTCTGGCGGCTGGCTGCGTCCCATCCGTCGGCGTACGAGCCCGGTCTGGCAATGGCCTTGGCCAACCTCGGCGTCCTGTCCTGGCGACTGCGCCGCTGGAGCGACGGTCTGGTCGCCACCGAGCGGGCGGTCGAGATCATCCGACGGTGGGTGACGTCGGCCCCCTCCACGGACGAGTCGGACCTCGCACGGTCCCTCGCACTGGACGAGTCCGTCCTGGCGCTTTCACTGGGCAACCTGGCGGTGCTGCTCTGGGGAGCACGCCGTCGGACCGATGCGATCAGCGCCCTTCAGGAAGCGGTGGGGATCAGCCGACGACTGGCCGCGGTGAACCCCGAGGCTCACGAACCCTCGCTCGGGCAGCTGACGACGAATCTCGGCATCTACCTGTCGCGGGTGCGGCGGTGGAAGGCAGCTCTGGCTGCGGCTGAGGAGGCAGCGGAGATCTGCGGCCGTCTCGCAGCCGCCGACCCGGCGCGGTACGAGGCCGCGCTCGCGAGGTCACTGCAGGTTTCGGCGTTGGCGCGGATCGGCGACTCACAGGATCTGCGGCCGGCGCAGCGGGCGGCGGACCAGGCCGTGCGGATCTACCGGAGGCTCGCGGCAGAGCGACCGGCCGAGTTCCGCAACGCGTGGGAAGAGGCCTTGGAGACCCGGGGAGCCGTGCATGATGCGCTCGCCGGCCTCCCCGTCAAGATCAATATCCGCTGGACGGTGGAGGAGCACTGGTCGACCCTGCTGAACCAGGACGAGGTCTGGCAGGACGCCCAGGACCGGCGCGTTCGCCTGGACGAGATGGACCCCACCTACTGCACCAATGTCCTGAACTTCATACTCCGGCAGGCTGACGGCATCGTGCAGATGCTGCTGAACGGGCTCATCGTCGTTCCCGGGTCATTGGGCTGGAAGGAGGGAGACGACGCGGTGTCGTGGCTGGAGCGGCAGCCTCTCGTGACCGCTCTACGACGCCGGGCGGCGGGAAAGCGGGCCCGAGCCGAGCTGTGCCACTGCGGGTACCGGATTCAACCCGATTGGAGCCATGAGTACTGCTACCCCGGAATCATCGTGGACTGACCCTTGCACGTGGGGCGCCGGCCTTTCGGGAGAAGCGTGTTACGGGAGCCTGTCCTCCGGACTCGCCCGACAGGGCAGACAGCAGCCCGGCCGGCTATCGGTCAGGGCCATGTCAGCAGCGTCCGCTGTGGAGTTCTTGCCTACGGCCGACGCTCGCCAATAGCCTGAAAGGCTTTCCCTTCCGGTGGATTGGGCCCTGAGGTGCCGTCCGCGCCGGGAGCCGTGGAGAGAGGAAGGAGCGTGTCGCCATGAAGTGGCGAACCCAGCCGCCCGCCCGGAAGGTCCGGGAGTCCGGGCGGCGGTTCCGGAAGGAACGAGATGTCCCGTACGGACAAGACGAAGCCACTGTGGGTGCGCCACGCGGAGCACAACCCCCGGCCGGTTCATGATCATCGCTACGGTGCCTGCGATCTGCCGCCGCTTGCGAGGCGGGAAGACGCGGACACCCGCTGCCGGTGGGAAGACCCCGGCATGCTGCTGCTCGGCCGCACCTGCTGTGCGGGTTGTCACGTGCGCGCCTGCGTCAAGGAATGGCAGCAGATGGTCAGGACCAGCAACCGCAAGGAACGCTATGCAGGCCGGCGCGAGGCTCGCCGTTATGCCCTCGGTCAGGACAGTGAATGACCTCGCCTCGCATTGCCCATAACCTGGATTGACGCGGGCCCCGACGTCGGACACTCCTGGGCCAGAGAGCGCCGGTAGCGCAGTTCCGGGACGCTGCTGCCGTCCACCTCGTACGCCTGCTCGGCACCGTCCGGTACGAAACCGGCCCGCTCGTAGAACCGCTGGGCGCGGGAGTTGCCGTGTACCACCCACAGGTACAGCGTGTGGAAGCCGCTCGCCCGGGCGCGGGCGGTGCCGGCGGACAGCAGGGCGTGTCCGATGCCGGTGCCGATCAGGCCGGGCGCCACGTAGAGGGCGAGCAGTTCGCCCGCGGTCGGCCGGGGCGCGGGCAACTCTCCGGCTCCCGGGGCGATATCGGGGTCGCGGGCCGGGCCGACACACGCCCAGCCGACGACTTCGCCGTCCCGCTCGGCCACCAGGTCCGACACCTCCGGCGACCGGTGCCCGAACCACGACCGCCGCCGTTCGGCATCCGCCGCCACGCTCATCGCGTCCAGATACGCCTGTGGCATCAGCCCGCGGTAGGCCCTCTGCCAGCCGTGGACCCGCACCGCGGAGACCGCTTCGATATCGGCTTCGGTCATCTCCCGTATCCGTACGGGGTGTGACGGCTGCGCGGGGGCGCGCTCAACAGTCTCATCCATGCCGGAGAGGTTAGGAGGCCCGTCAAGAGGTTTCCCCGGACGGAAGCCCGGGAGCCGCTTGACCTTGCCCCTGGCGTCAGGGTTCGAGACTCCCGGTATGGAACGCACAACGCACACCGGGCCGGTCGCGCCCGGAACGGACAGCAGGGTCGTGATCGTCACCGGCGCCGGGACCGGGATCGGGCGGGCCACCGCCCACGCCTTCGCGGCGGAAGGGGCACGGGTACTGGCGGTGGGCCGCAGACCCGGACCGCTGGCGGAGACGGCGGCAGGGGCCGCCACCGGGGACGGCGAGATCGTGCCGTACGCCGCCGATATCACCGCGGACGGCGTGCCCGAGGACCTCGTACGCCACGCGGTCGAGACGTACGGCCGACTGGATGTGCTGGTCAACAACGCCGCGGTGGTGGGCAGCGGGGCGCTCGGCGGCTTCACCAAGGAGGGGATGGCTCCGCAGCTGGCGACGAACCTCGTGGCGCCGGTGTTGCTGACACAGGAGGCCGTGCCGCATCTGGAGCGGACCTGCGGGGTGGTGGTCAACATCAGCACCTCGGTCGGCCAGCGGGGCTGGCCGGGCAACTCGGTCTACGCCGCGACGAAGACCGGGCTCGAACTCCTCACCCGCAGCTGGGCGGTGGAGCTCGCCCCGCGCGGCGTACGGGTCGTCGCGGTGGCTCCCGGTGCGATCGAGACCCCGATCGCGCTGCACCAGGGCTGGTCCCTGGAACAGCGGGAGGCCGTACGGAAGTGGCAGATCGAGCACACGCCCATGGGGCGGGTCGGCCGTCCCGAAGAGGTGGCCTGGGCCGTCACCCGGCTCGCCGCGCCGGACGCGTCGTTCGTGACCGGGGTGGTCCTTCCGGTCGACGGGGGAGCGGTCGTCGGGTGACGAGGGAGCCGAGGGGCGGCCCGTGCGGGGGCGGGCCGGGCCGCGCCCGCCCACCCCGTCCTGGTAGAACGGTGCCCGGACGGGGAGGTGGCCCGGTGCGGATCGGGGAGCTGGCGCAGATCACGGGGGCGTCGCCGCGCGCGCTGCGCAACTACGAATGCGAGGGGCTGATCGCCTCGGAGCGGGCGGCGAACGGCTATCGCTTCTACGACGCCGGCGCGGCCGTACGGGTCGCCAATATCCGCCACCTCCTGGCGGCCGGGCTCACGCTCGCCGATGTCCACTGTTTCAGCGACTGTCTGGACGGCGACATGACCACCGCCCCGCCGTCACCGGAGGGGCTGCGGATCGCCCGTGAGCGGCTCGCCGTCATCGACGAGCGGATCGCCGCCCAGACGGAGGCGCGCAACCGCCTGGCGCGGGCCCTGGACGCGGCTCCGGCCCCATCGGGCTGATCCGAAGGCCCTGATCTGACCCTCGCGCGGTCAGATCAGGGCCAACTGGGTCGGTTCCGAGGGGGTGTCGGGGGCTTTGGCCGGGTCGCTGCCGGGATCCGCGGACGGCGGCGGGATCCGGCGGGCCTCGCCGGGCCGGGCGGGCCCGATGCCGTACTCCGCGGCGAGTTCATGGACCTGACGGGTGATCCGGCGCTGGTACCACTTGGGGGCGTAGGCGCCGTCCGCGTACATCGTCTCGTAGCGCCGCACCAGATGCGGGTGGTGGTGGCCCAGCCACGCCATGAACCATTCGCGGGCGCCGGGCCGCAGATGCAGGACGAGCGGGGTGACGGAGCCGGCGCCGGCGTCCGCGACGGCCCGGACCGTGGCCCGCAGCTGCTCCGGAGCGTCCCCGAGGAACGGGATCACCGGGGCCATCAGCACCCCGCACGGGATGCCGTGCGCGGTGAGCGTACGCACCACGTCCAGCCGGCGCTCCGGGGCGGGTGTGCCGGGCTCGACGGTGCGCCACAGCTCGCGGTCCAGGAAGCCGACGGAGACCGAGATGCCGACGTCGGTGACCTCGGCGGCCTGCCGCAGCAGCTCCAGGTCGCGCAGGATCAGCGTGCCCTTGGTGAGGATGGAGAAGGGGTTGGCGTGGTCGCGCAGCGCCGTGATGATGCCGGGCATCAGGCGGTAGCGTCCCTCGGCGCGCTGATAGCAGTCGACGTTCGTGCCCATCGCTATGTGGTCACCGCGCCAGCGGCGCCCGGCCAGCTCGCGGCGCAGCAGGTCGGGGGCGTTGACCTTGACCACGATCTGCGAGTCGAAGCCCTGTCCGGTGTCCAGGTCGAGATAGCTGTGCGTCTTGCGCGCGAAGCAGTACACACAGGCGTGGCTGCAGCCGCGGTAGGGGTTCACGGTCCATTCGAACGGCATGCGTGAGGCGCCCGGGACACGGTTCACGATCGAGCGGGCGCGCACCTCGTGGAAGGTGATCCCGCGGAATTCGGGGGTGTCGATCGTCCGGCTGACGACGTCCGCGCCGAACAGGGCGGATGGGCTTTCGCCCAGATTGTCCCAGCGCATCGGGCCTCCTTCGGGTCCTGCCGATCCCCCCGTTCGCAATAATAGAACACATGTTCCCTTGCGGCCTGGCGGCCCTGAATTTGGGTGCGCCGCCGAGGGGTGGTTGGCTTGGCGGCGCACCGCAGGACCGGCAGCCGACTACTGGAGGAAGACACACATGGGTCAGGTCGAGGCCACCACGCAGCGCGAGATCGCGGCGGACCCGGAGGACGTGTTCGACGCGCTCGCCGACTACACCGGCACGCGCCGGAAGCTGCTGCCCGAGCACTTCAGTGAGTACGAGGTCCGCGAGGGCGGCGACGGCAAGGGCACCCTCGTCCACTGGAAGCTCCAGGCCACGAGCAAGAGGGTGCGCGACTGTCTGCTGGAGGTCGACGAGCCGACCGACGGCCAGCTCGCGGAGAAGGACCGCAACTCCTCCATGGTGACCACCTGGACCGTCACCCCGGCCGGCGAGGGTCGCGCCAACGTCGTCGTCACCACCACCTGGCAGGGCGCCGGCGGTATCGGCGGCTTCTTCGAGCGGACCTTCGCGCCCAAGGGGCTCGGCCGGATCTACGACGCCGTCCTCGCCAACCTCGCCAAGGAAGTGGAGAAGTGATCGGCCGCCACTCCGGTCACCCTGAGTAGATTCCGTCACGCTCACCGGTTCGGGTGGTTTCCGGTGGGCCGAAGTGTCGGTCCCGCCGGAGCCGTTCCGTACGGAAAGCCCTGATGGGAGCCCAATGGGCGCCCGGGGCAACGTACTTGACGTCCGCTCCCGCCCCGCACGCACCCATTCGCCGCGCTTGATCGGTGTTGTCGCCCAATGCGAGAACTTGGGCGGCAACAGGCGTGACGAGGGGAGCAGCACGTGGGCGGGACCACCCTGAGCGAGCGGATCGAGTGGACCGATCCGCCCACACCCGGCGCGGCAACGGCTCCGGCCGCCGCACGCAGAACCGGGCACCCCGGCCCCGGCGGTGCGCCGGTGTCCCTCAGCCCCCGCCGCGTCCGCATGGTCTTCCTCGGCCTGATGCTGACGCTGCTGCTCGCGGCCCTCGACCAGACCATCGTCGCCACCGCGCTCCCGAAGATCGTCGGTGAGCTGCACGGCCTGGGCGCGATGTCCTGGGCGGTGACCTCCTACCTCCTCGCGTCGACCATCGGCCTGCCGCTCTACGGCAAGCTCGGCGACCTCTTCGGCCGCAAGCCCGTCTTCCTCTTCGCGATCCTCGTCTTCACCGCCGGCTCGGCGCTGGCCGGCTGGTCGCGCACCATGGACGAACTGATCATCTTCCGGGCCGTGCAGGGCGTCGGCGGCGGCGGGCTCATGATCGGCGTCCAGGCGATCATCGCCGATGTCGTACCGCCACGGGCCCGCGGCCGCTACATGGGCCTGATCGGCGCCGTCTTCGGCCTCGCCTCCGTGGCCGGCCCGCTGATCGGCGGTTTCTGCACCGACCATGCCTCCTGGCGCTGGTGCTTCTACCTCAACGTCCCGTTCGGTGTGCTGACGCTCCTCGTCATCACCTTCGTCCTCAAGCTGCCCCGGCGCGCCGGCCGCCCCAGGCTGGACGTCGCCGGGGCGCTGCTGCTCGCCGCCTTCTCCACCTGCCTGGTGCTGCTGACCAGTTGGGGCGGCACCGAGTACGCCTGGAACTCGCGGGTCATCCTCGGCCTCGGCGCCGGCGTGCTCGGCACCGCCCTGCTCTTCCTCGCCGTCGAGCACTTCGCCACCGAACCGCTGATCCCGCTGCGGCTGTTCCGCGACTCGATCTTCAATGTCACCGGCCTCATCGGCGCCGTCGTCGGCATCGCGCTCTTCGGCGCCGCCAGCTATCTGCCGACCTTCCTGCAGATGGTCGACGGCGCCTCGGCCACCGAGTCCGGGCTGCTGATGCTGCCCATGATGGGCGGCATCGTCCTCGCCTCCGTCCTCTCCGGCCAGCTCATCAGCCGCACCGGGCACTACAAGATCTTCCCCGTGCTGGGCTGCGCGGTGGCCGCAGGGGGGATGTGGCTGCTGTCGCGGATGCAGCAGGACACCCCGCGTGAGGTCTACAGCCTCTGGATGGGCGTCCTCGGCATCGGCATCGGCTTCGTCATGCCGGTGCTGGTGCTCGCCGTGCAGAACTCCGTACGCACCGGCGATCTCGGCACCGCGACCAGTGCCAACAACTACTTCCGGCAGATCGGCGGCAGCGTCGGCGCGGCCATCTTCGGCACCCTCTTCGCCGACCGGCTGGCCCGCCAACTCGGCGACCGGCTGCCGAAGTCGGCGCAGCTGCCCGACCCGGAGTCGATCACCCCGCAACTGGTGCGCGCGCTGCCCGCCTCGCTGCGCGACAGCTATATCGCCGCGTACGCACACGCCATGCCGGGGATCTTCTTCTACCTCGTGCCGGTGCTCGTCCTGGGCCTTGTGCTCGCCTTCTTCCTGAAAGAGAAACCCCTGGTGTCCCACGTCTCTCCTGCCCCGCAGGCCACCCCGACCCCGCAGGCGCCGTACGGCGACCCGGCCGACACCTCGGCCGTGCCGCAGGCACGCTCCGCCGCGGACCCGCACGCCACCAACTCCCGTGGCTCCGGCGCCGCATACTCCCGATCGAACGGCTACGGCGGCACCGCGCACCTCGCGGCCGGCCTGCCCGTGTGCGGCTCCGTCCGGCACCACGACGGCTCCATCGTGCCGCGCGCCGCGCTCACCCTCATCGACGTCGCCGGCCGGCAGATCGGCCGCGGCGCCACCGGCGAGGACGGGCGGTATGCGCTCAGCACGCCGGGCGCCGGCTCGTATGTGCTGATCGCGGCCGCCGGCGGACACCAGCCGCAGGCGGTGACCGTCACCGTCGGCGAGCGGCCGGTCGAACTGGATGTGGTGCTCGGCGGCGCGGGGCGCCTCGCGGGCACCGTCACCACCGCCGACGGCACACCCGTACGCGACGCCATGGTCACCCTCACCGATGTCCGCGGCGAGGTCGTCGCGACCACCCGCAGCGGGCGCGAAGGCGGCTATGTCATCGGGGAGCTGGTGGCCGGCGAGTACACCCTCGCCTCCAGCGCCCCGGCGTACCGCCCGGCCGCCCTCCCGGTCACCGTCCAGGCGTCCCGCGAGACCCGCCAGGNGCCGCCCTCCCGGTCACCGTCCAGGCGTCCCGCGAGACCCGCCAGGACATCGAACTCGCCGGCGGCGCGGTGCTGCGCGGCACCGTACGTGCCGGTGGCGGCCGGCCCGTCGAGGACGCCAGGGTCACCCTCCTGGACGCCGCCGGCAATGTCGTCGACACCGCGACCACGGGAGCCGACGGGCTGTTCCGCTTCGTGGATCTGTCGGCCGGTGAATACACCGTGATCGCCGCCGGATACCCGCCGGTGGCCACCGTGCTCCAGGTGGCGGGCGGCGGCCGCACCGAACGCGACCTCCAGTTGGGGCACGAGGACTGACCGCCCCGCCACGGTGCGGCGGACGGTGCCCGATGGGCGGGCATACGTCCTCTTCGGGCGATGCCGCCCGCCGCACCGCTCCTCGGCCGCACCGCGGAAGCGGTGGTGCAAGGTCTCGTGATAGTGCGGGGCGGAAGGCAGCCGGATCGAGCTGCCTACGAACTGGGTGGTGGCCGGCCGGGCGGGTGGCTGACGGCATGCGTAGGCGCTATGCCGTGCGCGTGCGTGTATGTGACGAAACATCAAGAAGCCGCAGCTGAAAGGGAGATGGGGAGTCGAAGCCGGGGGCGGCCGGCGGCGCGGATGCGTGGCCGTGATGGGATGGCCGTATGGCGGAGATCGGATTTCCCGAACCACGCATCGGAGCGGAGTGGGCACGGCGACGGATCGGGGCGTTCCGCGATGCGGAGGCGTTCGAGCGGTTCGCGGCGGTCTACCGGGAGGCGATGGGCCAACTGCCCGAGCCCGATGAGCAGCGGACGGTGCAGGCCGCGTTCGGGAAGGTGCGGGTGTACCGCTTCGGTACCGGGCAGCAAGTGCCGCTGGTACTGATGCCGGGGAGGGGGTCGTGCACTCCGCTGTGGCGGACGAATCTGCCGGGGCTCGTCAAGAGCGGACGCCCGGTGTACGCGGTCGACGGGCTCGGGGAGCCGGGCTGCAGCTCGCAGTCGGCGCCGATGACGTCCGCGGCGGACCAGGCGGCCTGGATCGACGAGATGCTCGGTCGGCTGGAGTTGCCCTCCGCGCATGTGCTGGGCGTCTCGATCGGCGGCTGGCCGGCGCTTCAGGTCGCCGTCCACCGGCCCGAACGCATCGCGTCGGTGATCACGCTGGATCCGGCGGACTCCTTTGCGGCGCTGAGCTGGAAGATGATCGTGGTCTCGCTGGGCAGTGTGATCCCCGGGATGCCGGAGGGGCTGCGCAATCGGCTCCTGGGCTGGATCTCCGGCGGTGTCGACAACGCCTCGGACCATATCGAGGGCCGGCTGATCGCCTCGGGCATGCGGGACTTCAAGGTCGGCTTCCCGGCCCCGGCCATGCCCAGCGACGACGAGCTGCGCTCCATCGGCGTACCCGTGCTCGCGCTGATCGCCGGGGAGAGCATCGCGCACAACCCGGAGAAGGCCGCGGCCCGTGCGCGTAGGGTGCGCGACTGCACGGTGGAGGTCTGGCCGGAGGCGTCACACGCGATCAATGGCGAGTATCCGGAGCGGATCGCTGAGCGCGTGGACGCGTTTCTCGCCGGGGTCCCGCGGAACCGTCAGGGCTGACCGGGCACGGGGGCGACGGCGGGGGCCGCGGCGAAGCGCAGGCGGGTGATGAGAGGGCGGTCCCTGCGGAGCAGGGGCAGGGCGGCGGCGCGGGGCGCGAGATAGCCGAGGAAGCCGCGGCCCGCGGGGAGCGGTACGTCGGCCACATCGGTGACGGCCGGATGGACCGAGCGCAGCTGGGCCCGGTCGGCCGCGTCCATGCCCCAGGGCATCGGGGGCAGGCAATGGCCGCCGGGCCCCTTGGCGCCGGCGCGGGTGCGGGCGCTGAAGCGTCGCGACACGGTGTCGAACACCATCGTGCCGCCGGGAAACGCGCCGGCGCAGGTGGCGATCAGATGGGTCACCTGCGCGGGCTGCAGATACATCATCAGGCCCTGGGCGGTCACCAGGACGCCGCGCGAGCCGTCGATGCCCGTCATCCATTGGCTGTCGCGGGCGTCACAGGCCACCAGCCGCTGCCGCGTGCCGTGCGGCAGTACGCGCCGGCGCAGCGCCAACGGGTCGGTCAGATCGACGGTGACCCACTGGGCCCGGCCGTTGTCCACCCGCCAGAACTGCGTCTCCAGTCCCTCGCCGAGAGCGATCACGGTGCCGTCCGGGTGGGCGGCGAGGAATTCACGCACCACGCCGTCGAAGGCGAGGGCGCGCAGCGCGATGGCCTGCGCCACCCAGGGCCGGGCGGCGCCCAGCCGTTCCTGGAAGGGGAAGTCCACCTCCGCGACGAGCTGTACGGCGCGTGGATCGGGCAGCACGGTGTCGGGGCGGGCGGCCTCGGTGGCGCGGTGATAGAGCGTCCACAACGCCGTTTGGGGAACTCCCTTGAGGTCTGCCTTGACGCGGCCTGCCACCGAATTCCTCCCGGAGAGTGGTGTGGGGCGGTGGGCCGGCGGCGATGATGCTGCCCTCTGGCTCGCCGGATGTGCTTCCTCGATCATGTGGCGTTGATATCGCTGGTCGCGTCACCCGCGAGGGCGATCGGGGCGCCGGTCACCCTGGGGAGTGCATAGTCGTACCGCAGAGATCGGGGCGGCGCGCCCCGCCGACGGGCCAACCCGGCGTGGCGCGTGGGGTTTTGCGCCGCGGAACCATGGGGAACGGGGGAGTTGTGGCAGCAGCGGGCTGGCGGAAGTGTGTGCCGAGCCGTGAGGTGGCGGCCGTCATCGCAGTGGTCCTGGTGGTGCTCGTGGGCGGTGGGTACGTCTCGAAGCCGCTGTGGCAGCCGTGGTGGTACGCGGGGACCATCTGCGACGGGCTGCTGTCGGCGGACGACCTGGCCGACGTACTCCCCGACAAGGAACTACAGGCCGGCAAGGAGGAGGCGGATCTCGCCCACGGCCGGCTGAAGTGCGGGGTGGACACGGACGACGGTCACTTCTCGCTGGTCGTGGACGTCGAGTCCGACCCCGACGAGGTGGATCGCGAGCTCACCGGCGAATTCACCATTCCCACCCGGCCGCGGTTCGTCTTTCCGTCGGGGATCCCCGGCTTCCAGAGCGACCTGGGGCACTACATCGTTCAGGACTGCCCGGATCTGCGACGGGACTCCTCCGGGCGCAAGCGGCGGCTGGTCACACGGGTGATCGGCGCCTGGGACGAGAAGAACGGCACGCCCGCCACCTTGCGGATCGCGGTCTCCCTCGCCAACGGCGTGTCCCAGAAGCTGGGTTGCGGGGCGCCGGAGCTGCCGCTGCCGAAGCGGGCCGTGATCGAGGAGAAGGCGGTGGCGCCGGCGGAGGGCGGGGCCAACTGCGGCTGGCTGGGCCGGGTGCGGCTGCCGAAGAACCCGTCCGGCAAGCCGTGGCGGGTCGTGTCCACCGAGGCCCGTACGCCGATCACCAGCTGCACACTGGTGGACGCCGCGAGCGGGCAGCCGTACGCCGACTTCAGCGGCTGGTACGGGAACTGGACCGATACGTCCTTCGCGACGCTGATCGGCGCCAATGTCGCTCTTCCCAACCATTTCGAGGGAACAGGTCCCTTGATGAGCGAGCACTTCGGGACCGCGGCGGCCCGCTGCGACGGAGAGTCCGCGCACTACGAGGCGAGCACCTATCCGGTCGATCAGGCCCGGAGCCTGCCGGCGCGCGAACTGCGGCCGCTGCTGGTCGCGTTCGCCCGTGACCAGGCGGAGCGGCGGGGCTGCACCCGTCTGCAGTTGCCGGGGAAGCGGATCTATCCCAACCGGAGGTGAGACGGTGCGGACGCCGCGGCGCCGGACTCAGTGCGTCAGGTCGCGGTGGATGACGCGGGCGGCTCCCTCGACGGTGGCCACGCCGTAGTCCATGGTGTGGTTTCCGGTGGAGAGGACGGCCATGCCGTAGTCGTGGCCGTTGCCGGTGAAGGTGCCGACGCTGTTCACCCGCCAGCCGTCGGTCTTGCGGGGCAGCCAGCCGTTCTTGACGTGCACGGTCGCCGTGGCGGGCGCGCCGGCGGGAACTCCCCAGCGCTGGTCGGCGGCGACCCGGTGCATCAGGTCGAGCGCATAGCCGCGGGAGGCCGGGGTGAGCACGGCGTTGTCGGTCGTCAGCAGCTGCATCAGCGTGAGCTGGTCGCCGGCGGTGACCTGGGTGAGGCCCCAGGCGCCGCCCGGCCCCGGGACGGTGTGCCGCATGGCGGCGAGTTCGAGGAAGCGCTTGACGCCGGCGGGGCCGATCTGGTGCCACAGCGCGTTGGTCGAGGCGTTGTCCGACTTGGTGATCATTGCGGTGGCCAGCTTGACCTCGCGGGGCGTCAGCTTGCGATGCGCCTCCTCGGTCTGGCGGAGCAGGGCCCCGAGCACGGTGACCTTCACCACACTCGCCGAGTCGAAGTGCGTACCGGCCTTGAACTCGCAGTGGGTCCGGGTGCGCCGGTCGTAGATCGCCAGCGCCGACGCGCCCTGACGTCCGTGGAGGGCGTCGGCGATGTGCTGGGACAGCACGGGGGCCAGGCCCGGCTTCTTCGACGTGCATACGACCTTGGAGCCGCCCACCGCGGTGCTGGCGGTGCTGGCCGAGGCCGAGGTCGCCGTGGTGAGCACCGTGAGCAGCGATCCGGCGGCCACGAGCGCGGCCAGCCCGCGGCGCGTGCAGGTCGATATGCGTGATCCGTGCATGAAGGTGGTGTCCTGTCCCGCTGTGTACCGGAGGCCCCGCCCCTGGGCGGTCGGCCTCGTGCGACCGGCGGTGAGCCGGTCCTGGCAGCCGTGTGCCGACTTGCGTCCCCATCCATGGGTCACGGAGACGATACGGCGCCGGGGTGTGGACACCTCGGAGAAATAGGGCGGAATGTCCGTATTCGGGAGGTCGGCTCGGGTGTGACATTCACCAAATGCGGGGGGTGTCTCTAGAGGCGCGGCACGGGCCTGCGGAGCCTGGTGGCGGCTCGCGAGCGGCGGCCGACGGCTGCCCGGCGCCGGTGGGCGCCCGCCATCAGCTGGCGGCTGCGGAGTGCCATCTCGATCTCGAACCGGGCCCGCGGGTCGCGGAGCCGTGCGCCGAACAGCTTCTCCAGCTGGCGCATCCGGTAACGCACCGTCTGCGGATGAATACTGAGCGCCTTGGCCACCTCCGGGGCCCCCATCCCGCCCAGCCAGGCCAGCAGGGTGGCTTCCAGGCGCTCGCACCGCTCCGGTGTCAGGCCCGCGAGCGGGCGAAGGCGGCGGGCGATGAGGGTGTGGGCCAGTGACTCGTCCTGGAGGAGAAGAAGGGCGGAGAGGTGGTCGTCGACGAAGACCACCCCGGCGTCGGGGCCGTCGTGCGGGGAGGTGAGGTCGAGCAGTCGGGACGCGGAGCGTATGGAGGCCGCGGCGTCCTGCGCCGGCACCGCATGGCCGACCGCCGCGGCGCGATGGCGCAGTACGCCCTTCAGCTTGGCCCGGCCGTCCCTGCCCTCGGCGAGCGCGCCGGGGATCAGCAGGCCCGGCGCCTCGCCCGGTGCGCTGACGAGGCAGTCGCCCAGTGCGGACGCCACGAGGTGGATGTCGGTGGCGGTCCGCAGCATGACCGCCCGCACCGTGTCGGGCAGCGGGTGGCCGGTGCGCAAGGCATCCTCGATCAGCTGGGTGACCTGCGTGCGGCCGCCGTGCTCAAGGACTTTCCGGAAGCCTGGATTGCGTTCGCAAAGCGTTTGCGTGATCAGTTCGGTCAGTCGGGAGAGTTGGTCGCTTTGGGTGTCGGCCCGCCCGTCACGGGACTGCGGTAACCGGGTGCCGTTGAGTGCTTCGCTCACAGTTCTGCCTCTGCTTCATCACGTGGGAAGCTGGTCCGGCATGTTCTACCTCATGGGGCAAGTGCCTTCGGCAGCTGACAGAAGTCCTCCGAAAGACCGTCGGATTACCGTCGGAAGTCGTTCCGCTTTGCGGCAGAAACTGTGTGAGTTACGGCGCCACACGAGCGTTCCAAGGCTCCCCGTCGTGCCGGTCGGGGTGTTGCGGCCAACCGGCCGGTCCTGGAAGGTGCTGGACGGGGCGTCAGAC
Organism: Streptomyces inhibens; assembly: GCF_003389455.1. Taxonomy (GTDB): domain Bacteria; phylum Actinomycetota; class Actinomycetes; order Streptomycetales; family Streptomycetaceae; genus Streptomyces; species Streptomyces inhibens. The sequence continues at coordinate 16,630 of NZ_QUAC01000238.1, forward strand.
CGAAGGCCCTGGTTAGGGTGGGGAAGCCGTTCGGCGCCTCGAAACTGTTGTGAACGAGTGATGTCAGGAATCGTGCGTACCGCCTCCTAGCTGCGATAGGACTGGTGAATGTGAAGATCCTCATCTCCGCGGACATGGAGGGCGCCACCGGCGTGACCTGGCCCGCCGATGTGCTGCCCGGCACGCCCCAGTGGGAGCGTTGCCGCCATATGTTCACCTCCGACGTCAATGCGGCGATTGCCGGATTCTTCGATGGCGGAGCCGATGAGGTACTCGTCAACGAGGCGCACTGGACGATGCGCAATCTGCTGCTGGAACAGCTCGACGAGCGTGCGCAGATGCTCACCGGGCGGCACAAGTCGCTGAGCATGGTGGAGGGTGTGCAGCACGGCGATGTCGACGGCATCGCCTTCGTCGGCTACCACACCGGCGCGGGCACCGAAGGCGTCCTCGCGCACACCTACCTCGCCAACACGCTCACCGGTGTCTGGGTCGACGGCACCCGTGCGAGCGAGGGCTTCCTGAACTCCCTTGTGGTCGCCGAATACGGCGTGCCGGTGGTGCTGGTGACCGGCGACGACCGCACCTGCCAGGACGCGCTGGGGTACGCCCCGCAGGCGCCCGGTGTGGCGGTCAAGGACTATGTGTCGCGCTATGCGGCGGTCTGCCGGCCACCGGCCCGTACGGCGGCCGACATCCGGGCCGCGGCCCGCAAGGGAGCGGCGCTCGCGGTCCGTCACGAACCCGCCCGGCGCGGGCCGTTCGGGTTCGAGTTGGAGTTCGACGCCGAGCATTTGGTGGGCGCGGCGACCTGTGTGCCCGGCGTGGAGCGCAGCGGGGAGCGCCGGGTCGCGTATACCAGTCAGAACATGTACGAAGCCATCCGGTGCTTCAAGGCGGTCACCACCGTCGTGTCGTCAGCCGTGGAGGAACAATATGGCTGAGAAAGAGCACGCTTTCGGCGTGAATCAGCAGGCGCTCGACGAGGTGGTGCGCTTCACCTCCGATCTGATCCGGATCGATACCAGCAACGCCGGTGACGGCACCTGCCAGGAGCGCCCGGCCGCCGAATACGTCGCCGAGCGGCTGGCCGAGGCCGGCATCGAGCCGACGCTGCTGGAGCGCAGCAAGGGCCGGACCAATGTCGTCGCCCGTATCGAGGGCACCGACCCGGCGGCCGACGCCCTGCTGGTGCACGGCCATCTGGACGTGGTGCCCGCCGAGCCCGCCGACTGGAGCGTGCACCCCTTCTCCGGGGAGGTCCGCGACGGCGTGGTCTGGGGCCGGGGCGCCATCGACATGAAGAACATGGACGCCATGGTGCTCGCCACGGTCCGGCTCTGGGCGCGCACCGGAGTGCGGCCGCGGCGGGACATCGTGCTGGCCTTCACGGCCGACGAGGAGGCCAGCGCCGAGGACGGCTCGGGTTTCCTGGCCGACCACCACCCCGAGCTCTTCGAGGGCTGCACCGAAGGCATCAGCGAGTCCGGCGCGTTCACCTTCCATGCAGGCGGCGGGATGCAGCTGTACCCGATCGCGGCGGGGGAGCGCGGTACGGCCTGGCTGAAGCTGACCGCCCGCGGCCGGGCGGGGCACGGTTCGAAGGTCAACCCCGACAACGCCGTCAGCCGGCTGGCCGCCGCCGTGGCCCGGATCGGCGCGCACGAATGGCCGGTCCGGCTCACTCCGACCGTACGGGCCGCGCTCCGCGAACTCGCCGCGCTGCACGCCATCGAGGTCAATGTCGCCTCGCCCGACCTCGACGTCGACGCGCTGCTGGGCAAGCTCGGCCCGTCCGCCAAACTGGTCGAACCGACGGTCCGCAACAGCGCCAACCCGACGATGCTGTCGGCCGGTTACAAGGTCAATGTGATCCCCGGGTCCGCCGTCGCCTACGTGGACGGCCGGGTGGTGCCCGGCGGCGAGGCGGAGTTCCGTACGACCATGGACGAGCTCACCGGGCCGGAGGTGAGCTGGGACTACCACCACGGCGAGGTCGCGCTGCAGGCGCCGGTCGACTCCCCGACGTACGCCGCGATGCGGGCCGCGATCGAGCGCTTCGACCCGGACGGCCATGTCGTCCCGTACTGCATGTCCGGCGGCACGGACGCCAAACAGTTCTCCCGACTGGGCATCACCGGCTACGGCTTCTCGCCGCTCAAGCTGCCCGAGGGCTTCGACTATCAGGCGCTCTTCCACGGGGTGGACGAGTGTGTACCGGTCGAGGGCCTGCACTTCGGTGTCCGGGTGCTCGATCACTTCCTGCGCGTGGCCTGAACGGCCGACGCCTTGCCCGACCGGCGAAGGAGAGGACCCGCCCCATGGTGACCACGGCCCCCTACGGCACCTGGCCGTCCCCGGTAGATGCCCGGACGGTCGCCGCACACGACGGCCGGCCGGCCTTTGTCGGCGTGGTCGGCGACGAGGTGTGGTGGACCGAGCCGCGGCCCGCCGAGGGCGGCCGGCGGGCGCTGATCCGCCGACGGCCGGACGGCACCGAGGAGTCGGTGCTGCCCGCGCCCTGGAACGTCCGCAGCCGGGTGCTGGAGTACGGCGGCCAGCCCTGGGCCGCCACGGTCACCGAGCGCGGGCCGCTGGTCGTCTTCAGCGACTTCGCCGACCAGCGCCTGTACGCCTACGCACCGGAGCACGACGAGGCCCCGCGCCCGCTCACCCCGCTCTCCGGCGTCGGTGACGGACTGCGCTGGGTCGATCCGGTGCTGCGCCCGGACCTCGGCGAGGTCTGGTGCGTCCTGGAGGAGTTCACCGGCGACCGGCCGACGGATGTGCGGCGGGTGATCGCCGCCGTGCCGCTCGATGGCTCGGCCGCCGAACACCGCGATGCCGTACGGGAGTTGAGCGACGACCGGCACCGCTTCGTCACCGGCCCGCGGATCTCGCCGGACGGGCGGCGGGCGGCCTGGATCGCCTGGGACCACCCCCACATGCCCTGGGACGGCACGCTGGTGATGCTCGCCCGGATCACCGCCGGGGGCGCCTTCGAGGACATCCGGCCGCTCGTCGGTGGCCTCGGACCCACCGCGGCGGACGGCGGCGGCAGCGGCGAGTCCGTCGCACAGATCGAGTGGGCCGCCGACGGCGCGCTGCTGTTCGTCTCGGACCTCAGCGGCTGGTGGGAGGTGCAGCGCATCGACCCCGACGCGGCCGACGACGACGTGGTGGCCAGCCGCGCGCTGTGCCCCGCCAGGGAGGAGGAGTTCGGCGGCCCGCTGTGGAACATCGGGCAGCGCTGGTTCCTGCCCCTGGACAACGGCACCCTCGCGGTCATCCACGGCCGCGGCGCCACCACCCTCGGCATCCTCGACCCGGTCAGCGGCGAACTGGTCGACTCGGCGGGCCCCTGGACCGAATGGGCGCCCCACCTCGCGGTGCACGGCAGCCGGGTGGTCGGCATCGCCGCCGGCCCGCACAGCTCGTACGAGATCGTCGAGCTGGACACCTGTACCGGACGCTCCCGGGTGATCGCCTGCCGGCACGCCGACGTCCTGGACCCGGCCTACTACCCGCGGCCGCAGAGCCGCACCTTCACCGGTCCCGGCGGGCGCGACGTCCACGCCCATATCCATCCGCCGCACCACCCCGACCACACCGCCCCCGAAGGCGAGCTGCCGCCCTTCGTGGTGTGGGCGCACGGCGGCCCCACCGGCCGTGCCCCGCTGGTGCTCGACCTGGAGATCGCCTACTTCACCTCCCGGGGCATCGGCGTCGCCGAGGTCAACTACGGCGGCTCGACCGGATACGGCCGCGCGTACCGCGAGCGGCTGCGCGGCCAGTGGGGCGTGGTGGACGTCGAGGACTGCGCGGCCGTCGCCCGGGCGCTGGCCGACGAGGGCAGCGCCGACCGCGCCCGGCTCGCCATCCGCGGTGGCAGCGCCGGCGGCTGGACCACCGCCGCCTCGCTGACCGCCACCGACCTCTACGCCTGCGGCACCATCAGCTACCCGATCCTGGACCTGGCCGGCTGGGCGACCGGCGAGACCCATGACTTCGAGTCGCGGTATCTGGAGTCGCTGGTCGGCCCGTTCGCCGAGGTCCCCGACCGCTACCGCGAGCGCTCGCCGCTGCACCGCGCGGACCGGATCACCGCACCGTTCCTGCTGCTCCAGGGCCTGGACGATGTGATCTGCCCGCCCGCGCAGTGCGAACGGTTCCTCGCCGAGGTCGCCGGCCGCGGCATACCGCACGCCTATCTGCCGTTCGCCGGCGAGGGCCACGGCTTCCGCCGGGCGGAGACCATCATGCGCGCCGTGGAGGCCGAACTCTCCCTCTACGCCCAGACCTTCGGCATCACCCGGAGCGATGTCCCGGTGCTGGAGCTGCGCGGATGACGGCGGCGGAGCTGCGCCGGCCGCCGCGGCTGCACCCCGGCGACCGGGTGGCGGTGGTCGCACCCAGCGGCCCGATCGTGGCGGAGCGGCTGGACTGCGGGCTGGACGTGCTGCGCGGCTGGGACCTCGACCCGGTAGCCGCGCCCCATGTCCGCGGCACCCACGGCACATTGGGCTATCTCGCGGCGTCCGACGAGGACCGGGCCCGCGACCTCCAGGACGCATGGTGCGATCCGTCCGTCAAGGCGGTGTTTGCCGCGCGCGGTGGCTACGGTGCCCAGCGGATGGTCGACCTGCTGGACTGGTCCGCCCTCCGGGCCGCGGCCGCCAAGCCGCTGATCGGCTTCAGCGATGTGACGGTGCTGCACGAGGCGTTCGCGGTGCGCGCGGGGGTGTCCACGCTGCACGGTCCGGCCGTCGCGGGCGAGGTCTTCCTCAAGGACGACGCCACCCGCGAACAGCTGCGCCGCACGCTCTTCGCGCCGGAGTCCGTCCGCACGCTGACCTCGGCATCCGCCCGTCCGCTGGTGCCGGGACGGGCCCGCGGGGTCACCGTCGGCGGCTGTCTGGCCATGCTCGCGACCGAGCTGGGTACCCCGCGGGCCAGGCGCGGCGCGGCCGGCGGCCTGCTCCTGCTGGAGGATGTCGGGGAACCGCCGTACCGCATCGACCGGGCGCTCACCCAGCTGCTGCGCGCCGGCTGGCTGGACGGGGTCAACGGGATCGTCCTCGGCTCCTGGGCCCGCTGCGGGCCGTACGAGCGGGTGCGGGAGGTGCTGGTGGACCGCCTGGGCGGCCTCGGGGTGCCGGTGGCCGAGGAGTTCGGCTTCGGGCACGGCGACTCTGCGCTGACGCTGCCGCTGGGCGTCCCCGCCGAGCTGGACGCGACGGCCGGCACGCTGAGCTTTGCGCATCCGGCGCTGGTGTGAACCGGGGCCGCGGTGGGCCTGAACTGACGTCCTAACTGCGAATCGTGTCAGGGACGTTGACTTGTCCGTTACTCGTGTCACAGCATGATCGCGCCGTTACCGACTGGTTGGTACGACGTGTTTCTGTGGAGGTCTACGTGCCCAGCGTGTCCCGAGCCGTGTCCCGCCCAGCACTCCGCAGGTCCCTCGCCCTGCTGACCGGCACCGCCCTCGCCGCGCCCCTCGTTCTGACGGTCCCGACCGTCCCGGCCGCCCCCGCCGCGGCCGCCACCGACCCGTACACCGTCACCGCACTGAAGGTCACCGTCCGGGCCGGCGAGCGCCGTTGCACCCTGGATGCGGACGTCTACCGCCCGGCCGGTGTCGACGCCGCGCACCCGGCGCCCGCCGTGCTGACCACCAACGGCTTCGGCGGCAGCAAGGCGGACGGCTCGACCGACGCCCTCGCCAAGGCCTTCGCCGCCCGCGGCTATGTGGCGCTGGCCTACTCAGGGCTCGGGTTCGGCAAGACCGGCTGCCCGATCTCCCTGGACGACCCCGGGATCGACGGCCGGGCGGCGAGCCGGCTGGTCGACCTGCTGGCCGGCACCCGTACGGCCGACAACGGCACCCGCCTGGACTACGTCGCCAAGGACGGTGCGAGCGATCCGCGGGTCGGCATGATCGGCGGGTCCTACGGCGGGGCGATCCAGCTGGCCACCGCCTCGGTCGACCACCGCGTCGATGCGCTGGTCCCGCTCATCACCTGGAACGACCTCTCCTACTCCCTCGACCCCGACAACGCCGGCCGTGCGCGGGGCGCCGGCGGAGCGCTGCCGGGAGCGTACAAATGGCAGTGGACCAACGGGTTCTTCCTGATCGGTGAGGCGCAGGGGCTGGTCCATCCGAATCTGGACCCGTCGCGGACCGGCGGCGCCGGCTGTCTGCACTTCGTCGCACGGGCCTGTGACACCAAGCGGCTGCTGGATTCCGGTAAGTACCCGGCCGAGAAGACCGAGGCCATGCTCCACTACGCGCGCAGCGTCTCCCCGGTCTCGTATCTGAAGTCGGTCAAGGCGCCGACACTGCTCGTCCAGGGCCAGGCCGACAGTCTGTTCAACCTCAACGAGGCCACCGCCACCTACCGGACCCTCGCCGCCCAGGGCACCCCGGCCAAAATGATCTGGCAGGCGTGGGGGCACAGCGGCGGGATGAAGAACCCGGCGAAGGGTGAACTCGACCTCGCCCAGGGCAATTTGGAGACCAGTTACGTCGGCCGGCGGATCCTCGCCTGGTTCGGCCGCTATCTGCACCACCGGACGGCGACCGACACCGGGCCCGCCTTCGCGTACTACCGGGACTGGGTGACCGACGGCCCCACCTACGCCACCTCGCCCACCGTCCCGGCGGGCGGCGGTCAGCGGCTGTACCTCTCCGGCGACGGCAAGCTCGTCGGCAACCGCGGCAAGGTGGCGCGCGGCAGCCGGGAGTTCCGCAATCTGCGGTTCGCCACCAGCCATTCGGAGGACTCACTGGCCGGCATGCTCGGCGGGCCGGACCCCGCGCCGTACGACGCCCGGGGCACCTACCTGGACTGGACGTCGGCGCCGGTGGCGGGCGGACCGGTGGACGTGGTGGGCGCGCCCAGGGTGACGCTGAAGGTCGCCTCGCCGGCGACCCAGCAGGTGCAGAACTCCGCGGACGCGGCCGACAAGCTGGTGCTCTTCGCCAAGCTCTACGATGTCGCGCCGGACGGCAGGAAGACGTTGGTGCACCGGTTGGTGGCCCCGGCCCGGGTGGCCGATGTGACCCGCAGGTTCACCGTGGAACTGCCGGCCATCGTGCACCGTTACGGGCCGGGGCACCGACTGCGCTTCGTCATCGCCGCGAGCGACTCCGCCTATGCGGGCAATCGCGGGGTGAAGCCGGTGACGGTCACCAGCACGCCCGAGGACACCGGTGTGCTCGAACTGCCCGTCACCCAAGGGGTGTTGCGGTAGCGGATGAGGTGGATGCCGTAGGAACGAGTAGGAGGGCGGTACGTGTCGTGCGCGCTGCGGGTGCCGGTGTCAGCCGGGAGCCGTGCGCGTCGGCCGAGTCGTCCGCGAGGTGGTGGTCAGTCGTCCGCGACCTTGATGGCCTGCACGGGGCAGGCGCGGGCGGCCTCCCGCACCAGCGGGTCGCCCGCGCCGTCCTCGCGGCCGGGCAGCAGCGCGCTGAACCCGTCGTCGTCCTGGGTGAACACCTCCGGTGCGGTCAGGGCGCACTGTCCGGCGCCGATACAGACGTCCTGGTCGATGGTGATCCGCATCCCGGACCCCTTTCGTTCGTCTGCCGTCATGGCTGCTACCAGGCCAGCGGCAATTCGATCATGCCTTGCAGAGTGTCCCCCGGTTTGAAGGGAATTTCGGCAGCCGGCACGGCGAGTCGCAGATCCGGGATCCTGGTGAACAGCGAACGCAGCGCGATCTCCATCTCCGCGCGGGCGAGGTTCTGGCCCAGGCACTGGTGAATCCCGAAGCCGAACGCCACGTGGTGGCGGGCGGAACGGCCGAAGTCCAGCTCGTCCGGCGACGGGTAGGTGGCGTCGTCCCGGTTGATCAGGGACGTGGGGAACAGCACCCCGTCGTCGGCGCGGATGAGCTGCCCGCCGATCTCGATGTCCTCCGTCGCCACCCGCAGCATGCCGTCGGCGATGGAAAGGAACCGCAGCAGCTCCTCGATCGCCGCCGGCATCAGACCCTCCTCGGCCTTCAGCCGGGCCAGCTGCTCGGGGTGTTCGAGCAGGGTGAAGGTGCCGAGCGAGATCATGTTGGCGGTGGTCTCATGGCCGGCCACCAGCAGGATCATGGCGAGCCGGACCAGCTCGTCGCGTTCGAGGGCGCCGGCCCGCAGCCGCTCCTCGATCAGCTCGTCCAGCAGCCCGTCGCCCGGGTTCTTCTCCTTGTGGGCGATCAGCTCACCGAAGTAGTCCTCCAGCTTGATGCGGGCGTCCTCCGCCTCCTCGGCCGTACGGCTGCGCAGGAGACGGCGGGACTCCTCCTCGAAGAACTCGTGGTCGGCGTACGGGACGCCGAGCAGCGAGCAGATCACCATCGAGGGGACCGGCAGCGCGAACGCGGAGACCAGCTCGGCGGGCGGGCCCTGTTCCACCATCCGGTCGAGCAGTCCGTCGACGATCCGCTGGATCTCCGGCCGCAGCGCGGCGGTCCGCTTGACGCTGAAGCTGGGGATCAGCATCCGGCGCTGGGTGTTGTGCTCCGGGTCGTCCACGCCGATCAGCGGTGTTCTGACCCGGCGGAGCGCCGCGAAGCGCTCGACCGGAATCGGGAAGGCCGGGTTCTGCCGGTCGGACGAGAGCCGCTGGTCGCTCAGCAGCGCCCGGGCCTCGGTGTGGCCGGTCACCGCCCATACCTTCCGGCCGTCGTAGAAGGTGACATGTGTCAGCGGCCCCGCCTCGCGGAGCGGCCGATAGCTGCTGGGCGGGTGGTAGGGACACGTACGGTCCTGGAAGTAGGAGATCGCTTCGGTCACGGAATGCCTCCCGTACGAGGGGCTCGAATGGGCTTCGAGCGCCTTCGAGTGTGAGTTGTCAACGCTGAAGCGCGCCGAGTTGGCCGTGCTGATCTCCACTTCATGCCTCGTACACCGAGCACGTCTACGCGCAGTTCGGCCAACTTAGTTCAGGTTCGGTCACTTTCGGTCCGATCCTCTCTCTCCTGAGGCTCTCATCCCGGGCGCACCAGCGTGTCGATCACCCCGTTCAGGTAGTGGTCGCGGGCCGCACCGGCCGGCAGGCTCTGCGGGACGGCGTGCCCCAGCTGGGTGTGCCCGAGATAGGCGGTGTAGGCGAGCAGGCCGCGGCGCCGCGCCTCGTCCTCGGCGAAGCCCAGCTCCGTGAAGAGCTGGGCGACATAGCCGATCCGCCGGTCGGTCACCCGGGCGAGTGCGGCGGCCACCCGCGGCTGCCCGGCGGTCGCCAGCAGGGAGACCTCCAGGGGGTCCTCGGCGGCCTGGCTCGTGGACCGCAGGAGCAGCCGGCGCAGCCGCTTCCCGGGGTCGGGCTCGGTCTCCATCTCGGTGATCACGGCCTCCGTGCCGAGCTCCTCCCAGCGCGCCAGCGCGGCCTCGATCAGCGCGTCCCGGTTGGCGAAGTGCCAGTAGAAGCTGCCCTTGGTGGTGCCCAGCCGGACGGCCAGCGGCTCGACGGCCACCGCCGCGAGCCCGCCCTCGCCGATGGCGGCCAGCGCGGCATCGGCCCAGTCCTGGGCGGTCAGTCGTTGCCGTGCACCGCTGCCGCGGGGGTCCCTCGCTCGCTGTAGCGCCATATCCATACGCTACCGTACGGTCAAACATACGCCACCGTATGGAGGTGTCCTGTGCGTACCGTCCGAGACGTCCATGCCCGCACCGTCCCGGCCCCGGCCGAGACCGTCGGGGCCCTGCTCGACCGGCTCGGCAGCGCGAGCGATCCGCTCTTCCCGGCGCCCGCCTGGCCCCCCATGCGCTTCGACCGCCCGCTGGGCGTCGGCGCCGACGGTGGGCACGGCTTCGTCCGCTACCGCGTCGGCGCGTACGAGCCCGGCCGCCGGATCCGCTTCGACTTCACCGACGAAGGGGGTGGCTTTCACGAGGCCACCGTGCGGCCCCTGGGCCCGGACAGCTGCCGGGTGGAACACATACTGGAGAGCCAACTGCCGTTCGTACGCCGGCTGTTGTGGACACTGGCGATCCGCCCTGTGCACGGCACCGTCGTCGAGGAGCTCTTCGACAACATCGAACGCGCCGCCACCGGCCGGGTCCTGACCCCGGTCCGCCGGAGCCCCCGCGTCCGCCTGCTCAACCGTCTCCTCTGGGACCGGCCCCGGGCCGTCGACCTCCCCGCCGCGGCCCGACTGGCGCACGGGGCCTTCCCCCGTACCGACTTCCAGGACGCCTGGCAGATGGAGCTGCTGCCCGGCATGCCACAGGAACCGGAGGCCTGGGAGGGCGTGCTGCGCGGTGCGTCCTTCCCGGTCGTCGGGCGCGCGGACGGAGAGATCCTGCTCGGCAAGGACGCCCGGCATCTGGACTTCCGCGCCTCGATCCTCGTCGCGGACGGCCGGGTCACGCTCGGCACCGTCGCCCGCCTCCACAACACCGCCGGCCGGCTCTACTTCGCCGTCGTACGCCTGGTGCACCCCTTCATGGCCCGCATGATGCTGCGCCGTATCCACCGCCGACTGGCGCTCGCCGCACCGAGCGCGGCGGAGCGGGAGGCGCACCGCGTCTGACACGGGGTGCGTGCCACACTGCCTGCATGGGGCAACTACATGGCGGTGGGCGCAACAGCGGTACGGATCTGGCCTGGGCGGCGCTCGGCGGCGACCCGGCCCTGACGGAGCGGATCGTGTACGGCGGGCCGTCCGGGCTGCTGCCGGCCAGGCTCCCGGTGCTGCCGCTGGCCCGCGCCACCGTCGCGGTCTGCGCGCTCGCCGCCGCGGAACTGGCCGCGCAGCGCGAGGCCGGGCCGGTACCCGCCGTACGGGTCGACGACGGTGCGGTCGCCACCGCCTTCGTCAGCGAACGCCATCTGCGCATCGACGGCCGCGCCCCGTCGACCTTCGCACCGCTCTCCCGCTTCTGGCGCACCGCCGACGGCTGGGTACGCACCCACGCCAACTACCCCCACCACCGTGCCCGGTTGCTCCACGCCCTCGGCCTGCCCCGGACGGCCGGGGTGCCCGAGGCCGCCGCCGAACTGGCCGGCCGCCGGGCCGAGGAGATCCAGGAGACGGTCTACGAGGAGGGCGGGCTGGCCGTCGCCGCCCGCACCCCCGAGGACTGGGCCGCCCACCCACAGGGCAAGGCGGTGGCCGCCCATCCGCTGCTGACCCTCGACCCCCTCGGCGACGGCGCCCCGCCCCGCCCGCTGCCCCCGCTCGCCGGCGCCCCGACGCTGCCGGCCGCCGGACTACGGGTGCTCGATCTGACCCGGGTGATCGCCGGACCGGTCGCCACCCGCACGCTCGCCCTGCTCGGCGCGGACGTGCTGCGGATCGACGCCCCCCAGCTGCCGGAGAGTCAGGACGCCCACAGCGACACCGGTTTCGGCAAGCGGTCCGCCAACCTGGACCTCGGCTCGCGTACCGGCCGCGCGACCTTCGAAGAGCTGTTGGCCCGCGCCGATGTGGTGGTGACCGGCTACCGCCCGGGCGCACTCGACCGCTTCGGACTCACCCCCGAAGCGCTGGTCGCCCGCCGCCCGGGGCTGGTCGTGGCCCGGCTCTCCGCCTGGGGCGACGACGGGCCGTGGGGCGGCCGGCGCGGCTTCGACAGCCTGGTGCAGGTGGCCACCGGGATCGCCGCCCTCGAAGCGGAACCGGGCTCTGCATCCGAGGACTCGAAAGAGAGCAGCGACACCCCCGGCGCCCTGCCGGCCCAGGCGCTGGACCACGGCACCGGCTATCTGCTGGCCGCGGCGGTGCTCCGCGCGCTGACCCGGCAGACCCGCACCGGCGGCTCGTCCCTCGCCACGCTCGCCCTGGCCCGTACGGCCCGATGGCTGGTGCACGAGCTGCCCGACGGCCGTGGGCAGCAGCCGGATGCGTCCGGCACCGGAGCGTACGACCCCGCGCGCCACCTCCGGGACAGCGACAGCCCCATCGGCCGGATCCGCCACGCCCTCCCGCCCGTCTCCTTCGACGGCGCGCCGGCCACCTGGGCGACCCCGCCCGGCCACTGCGGAACGGACGCGCCGGTGTGGCGCTGACCCCTGCCGGAACCGGCTGGCCGACCGCCGCCCCCGCTCCGTACGATCTGCCGGTGACGACCAACGACCGCTACCTCGCACGAGGTCCACGCGTGGGCATCCGGCCCTTCACCGCCGCCGACCGGGAGGAGTTCACCACGCTGGCGCGTCAGAGCGCCCAGCTGCACCGCCCCTGGCTCTTCCCGCCGGACACCGACGCCGCGTACGACACCTATCTGCTGAAGTTGCAGGAGCCGCTGCGCGAAGGGTTCTTGATCTGCGAGCTCGCCAGCGGCCGGATCGCGGGCTACCTCACGATCAACAACATCGTGCACGGGGCTTTCCGCTGCGGCGCGATCGGCTACGGCGCCTTCGCGCACGCCGCGGGGCGCGGGCTGATGAGCGAGGGGCTGCGGCTCGTACTGCACCATGCCTTCACAGAGCTGGGCCTGCACCGGCTGGAGGTCAATATCCAGCCGGCCAACGAGCTGTCGATCGCCCTGGTCAAGCGGGCCGGCTTCCGGCTGGAGGGGTTCTCCCCGGACTTCCTCTTCATCGACGGCGCCTGGCGCGACCACGAACGCTGGGCGATCACCAGCGAGATGGTCGCCGACGGCACGGCGTGATTCGATGTCCGTCATGGACATCGTCTTCCGCCGCACCGTACCGGTCTTCCGGATCTTCGACGTGGCCAAGGCCCATGAGTTCTACGTCGACTACCTCGGCTGCACCGTCGACTGGGAGCACCGCTTCGAGCCAGAGATGCCGCTCTACACCCAGGTCTCACGCGGTGACCTGGTGCTGCATCTGTCGGAGCACCACGGCGACGCGACGCCCGGCTCCACGGTCTACACGGAGCTGAGCGGCGTGCGTGAGCTGCACGCCGAGCTGGCCGGCAAGGACTACCCGTATCTGCGGCCCGGTCTGGAGCAGGACGAGATCGGGACCTGCCTCACCCTGACCGACCCGTTCGGCAACCGGCTGCGCCTCAACGAGCCGCACCCCGCAGACCCATCGGACACGCCCTAGTTTTTGCCCGACTTGTCGCGGCGGCGGGCGTACAGCGTGGTCCCGGCGACGACGAGGCCGATCGCTGCCACCTTCGCACACTGGTAGGAGATTCCCCGCACTTCGCCCTGAGAGCCGGGCAGTCCGAGCAGAAGCCACGCGATCGCGGCGAGTCCTAGGACGGCGAGGACGATACCGCCGGTCGCTCCGAGGCCCGCCCACCAGGGTTCCGGTGCGGGGAACGGCTGCTGTGACCGCTGCTCTTCGCCTTCCTGGCGTCCCTCGCTCGTCACGGCGGCGACCTTCCCTCTTTTGGGTCTGTGTGCAGTGGCACATCAGCGGTCGGCGCAAGAGCAACGGCCCTGACATCACCCGCCGTTACGATCGTCTCATGCGCCGTACCGTACTGATCGATGCCCCTTCCAACCTCGGACTGCGACCGCCCGTGCCGGGCGCCGTCCCCGGCTGCTACAAGCTCGCCGGTGCCCTGCGCGAACAGGGGCTGCTGCGGCGGCTCGGCGCGCTGGAAGGCGGAGTGGTGGTGCCGCCGCGCTACGACCTGGGGGAGTGGCAGGAGGGCGACGGCGACTTCCACGCCGCCGCCATCGCCGGCTACACCGCCAAGTTGGCGCACCGCGTCGAGGGACACGTCCGCAGTGGCGACTTCCCCGTGGTGCTCGGCGGGGACTGCAGCATTCTGCTCGGTGCGGTGCTCGCACTGCGGCGGGTGGGGCGGTACGGCGTGGCCTATCTGGACGGGCACGGCGACTTCCGGCACCCGGGCAATGTGGCGGTGTCCGGTCCGGTCGGTGCCGTGGCCGGAGAGGGCGTGGCCCAGATCACCGGGCGGGGGCCGGCCGAACTCACGGATATCGACGGGCTGCGGCCGTACGTCCGTGACGAGGATGTGAGCCTGCTGGGTATCCGCGACGTGGACGAGGACCAGGAGGAGCTGACCGGGCTCGGCATCAGCCACACCCGGGTCGGCGAGATCCGGCGGCGCGGCCCGGACGCGGTGGCCCGTGAGGTGCTCGGCCACCTCCAGACCCCGCCGCTGGACGGTTTCTGGATCCATCTCGACGCGGATGTCCTCGATCCGTCCGTCATGCCGGCCGTCGACAGCCCCGACCCGGACGGTCTGCTGACCGACGAACTCCGCGCGCTGCTCGGCCCGTTGGCCGCCTCGCCGCGCTGCGTCGGTGTCAACGTCACCATCTACGACCCGGACCGTGACCCCGAAGGTTCCGGCGCCGTGCTGCTCGCCGATCTCCTTGAGGACGTCTTTGCGCAACCCTGACCCCACCTGGCCGCAAGAAGCCCTGTTCAGACCGGCGATGACGCGGTTCCATGGTCAACAGGAGGCCGCCGCAGCCGAGGTGGCCCGGTCCAGCATTGCGAGGCAGCCGTGGCCACGAGCGTGCGACGCACCACCCTGACCCTTCCCGCCGCCACCCTCGGCCCGGACAACCCCCTTCCCTCCCTTCGCGGCGGCCAGGACCTGCACCGCATCGAGATCCCCCGGGACGCCGGCCTGCCCGCCGACATGGCGCGGCAGATCGGCTACCGGCCGCTGCGCTCGATCCTGCCGACCCGGATGCGCGACGGATACGGGCGCGCCCGCCGCGCCACCGACCTCGACGCGCTGGTCATCGAGAACGACCGGCTGCGCGCCACCGTCCTGCCCGGCCTCGGCGGCCGGGTGTACTCCCTGCACCACAAGCCCACCGACCGCGAACTGCTCTACCGCAACCCGGTGTTGCAGCCCGCGGCCTTCGCCCTCAACGGCGCCTGGTTCTCCGGCGGCATCGAGTGGAACATCGGCGCCACCGGCCACACCACCCTGTCCTGCGCCCCGCTGCACGCCGCCCGCGTCCCGGCCCCGGACTGGGGGTACCTCCCACGCCGTCAAGGCAGTGGGGGAGGAGAGATGCTGCGGCTGTGGGAGTGGGAGCGACTGCGCGATCTGCCCTTCCAGGTGGACCTGTGGCTGCCCGAAGGCTCCGACTTCCTCCACGTGGGCGTACGGATCCGCAATCCGCACCACCACACCGTGCCGGTCTACTGGTGGTCCAACATCGCGGTCCCCGAAGGCGAGGGCACCCGCGTGCTGGCTCCTGCCGACCGGGCCTGGCACTTCGGCTACGAACGGACCCTGCGCCGGGTGCCGGTCCCCGACTCCGACGGCGCCGACCGCAGCTATCCGCTGCGCAGCGAGTTCCCCGCCGACTATTTCTACGAGGTGCCCGACGGCGCCCGCCGCTGGGTCACGTCCCTGGACGGGGACGGGCGCGGCCTGGTGCAGACCTCCACCGACACGCTGCGCGGCCGCAAGCTCTTCCTGTGGGGCGCGGGGCGGGCCGGGCGGCGCTGGCAGCGGTGGCTCACCGAGCCGGGCACCGGCGGCTATGCCGAGATCCAGGCCGGGCTGGCCCGTACCCAGCTGGAGCATGTACCGCTCGATGCCGGCGGTGAGTTCACCTGGCTGGAGGCCTACGGGCCGCTGGCCGCCGACCCCGCGACGGTGCACGGTGCGGACTGGGGCGCGGCCCGCGGCGAGGTCGAGGCCCGGCTGGCGGCCGCCCTGCCGCGGGCGGATGTCGACGCCGCGTACGCCGCCTGGCTGCCGTACGCCGACCGGGAACCGAAGGAGTCGCTGGCCACCGGCTCCGGCTGGGGTGCGCTGGAGGTCGCCCGCGCGGGCCTGGATCTGCCCGGTACGCCGTTCGACGCGGCCACCCTCGGCCCGGAGCAGGAGCCATGGCTGACGCTGCTGAGGACCGGTGACCTGCCGGCCGCCGGTCCCGTACCGGGAGCGGCACCGGTCGCGTCGGCCTGGCGCGATCTGCTGGAGTCCGCACAGCCGGGCCCGGCCACCGACCACCACCTCGGCCTCGCCCAGTGGCATGCCGGTGACCGCGCCCAGGCCGTCCGCAGTTGGGAGCGGGCGCTGGGGCACGGCGGCGGCGCTCTGCCGCTGTACTGCCTGGCCGTCGCCGAGTCCGTGGTGGGCGAGACGGCACGCGCCGCCGACCGTTACGCGCAGGCATACGCCGCAGCGGCCACATCCGCCGGAGCATCCTCGGCGGACGGCCCGGCGGCGCGCGCCTGGCGTGCGGTGCTGCCCGCGCTCGCCCGGGAGGCGGTGCCCGCGCTGCTCGCGGCCGGCCG
>NZ_QUAC01000236.1 GCF_003389455.1 Streptomyces inhibens
GGCCGCCCCCTGTTGGGGCGGCCCACCGCCGTTTTGTGCGGCTTCCGGAAAAGCTCCGGCCGGGTGGTTCTCCCGGTCAGTTCTCGATGGTCACATGCATGCCCGGGACATGGAGATTGCCGCCGAACTGGCCCGCCTGGTCGAGCTTCACCTTGGTGAAGTAGGCGTACGGGACATTGATGGGCGGCGGGTGCTCGGGGTCGAACACGATCGGGATCAGGCCGAAGAGGTTGCCCTGCAGCCGCTCGGTGTACAACGTCACCTTGCCGCCACGGATGGTGGACGTGGACCCCGGTGTCGACCGGACGTGGTACTTCTTGCCGGACGCCGGGTCGTCGACGATCTGGTGGAGATCGCCAATGTCGATGGTGTCGGCCGTGAACTTCAGGGCCTGCTTGGTACGGCCGCCCTGCGTCGTGACATTGACGACGCCCTCGTAGTCCAGGCCGCGCAGGGTGAGCCCGCTGGACTCCAGGTGCCAGGGGGCGTCGGGCAGGGTGACGGGCGTCTGCTCGTCCTTGCCCTTCTGCTTGTTCTCGACGACACAGGGGAACGCCTTCTTGCCGCTGGCGTCCTTGCCGTCCACGCCGCCGCCCGGCAGGGCGTTGTCCGCCGCACCCACGGCGCCGTGGACGGTGTCGTTGACCGTCTTCGACCCGTTCTTGGCGGCGCCTGCGGCCTTGTCGGCGCCGTCCTTGAGGCCGTCGACCGTGTCCGTGACCGGCTTGGTGACCTTGTCGGTGGCGGACGCCGTGTCCTTGGCCGGGTCGCCCGTGGCCGACTCGTCCTTGGACGCGGATGCCGACGGCGAGGGGCTCGGGGAGGCGGAAGCGCTCGGCTCCTCGGACTTGTCGCCGCCCAGGAGACCGCCGAGCGCGTCACCGATGCCGCCCAGCAGACCCCCGTCGTCCTTCTTCTCCTCGGAGGCCGACGGCGACGGGGTCGCGGAGCCGGAGGGCTCGTCGGTCTTCGCGGAGCCGGAGGGCTCGGGCTCGGGCGCCTTGCTCGCTTCCTTGCTCGCCGAGGGCGAGGGCGAAGGCGAGGAGGAGGCCTTGTCGGACGGCTTGGCGTCGTCCTTCGTGTCCTTCGCGCCGTCCTTGGACTTGGTGTCCTTCTCGTCCACCTTGTCCGGGGCGGTCACGCACGGACCGTCCTTGTAGGGGCTCTTGGGCGCCGACTTGGCGATCGCCATCTGGGGCGTCAGACCCATGCCCATGAGCACGGCGGACGGCATCGCGGCGATGGCTATCGCCTTGCCCGCGGGCACGTGGAGCCGAGTCAGCAACGGCTTCCTCGGTGCCGCGTGCCGCGGCCCGGTTCTCGCCCCGGCGGCTGCGTTCTCCTCGTGCAGCTCGTCACCCGGCACGGTGCCTCCCGTTCGTTCCATTGGTCGGGCTCGTTCCTGACAGGTCGTCCAGTCCGTTGCCCGACTCCGGGTCGTGACCGGTCGCCGTCGTGGGTCGCGCATCGACGAAGACCGGCGGGCCGGCCGTGGGACGAGCCGGCTCATCGGCCCCGTCCTTGGCCTCGGCGGCCGCCTTGCCCGGTGCCCAGGAGACACCCAGAGCTCCGCCGATCAGCCCCAGAAGGAAGCCGACCAGGAAGGCGCCGAAGTTCGAGACGACCAGGGAGACCAGGGAGAGCAAAATCGCCGCCACGCCCGCAAAGACGCGCGAGGCCGGCTGGAACCACATGGTCAGACCGAGCACGACCAGCAGTACGCCGATGATCAGCGAGCCGGCGCCGGCGGTGGTCGCCATGCGGACGGTCAGGGAACCGATCGTGAGATTCGCGTAAGGGAGGTACATGATCGGGATGCCGGCCAGCAGAGTCAGCAGACCGCCCCAGAACGGGCGGAGTCCGCGCCATTCCCGGAACGAAAGCCGCTTTTGGCCCGCAGTCTCGATCAGCCGTGGTCGCGTTTCGGCGCTCATGTCGTACAGCTCCTCGGGACTGGCAAATCGGTGGTTCTGAGCTGGGGTGTCCTACTTGGCGCTACCCGGCGTACGGGCACGGGGAACGGCGTTGGCCGCACAGCTCGCCCCGCGCCCGCACGCTCAGTGCGTCAGTAGCACTCGCTCTTGCCCTTGGCGACGCTCATCTTGAGGCCGCTGAGCTTGAACGTGCCGGCCGTCGTGGCCCAGGCAGTCTGCTTGACGTGGGTCAGCACGGCCGAGTCGGCTTCCTGGGCGAAAGAGCCCGGGTCCGCCTTGTCGCCCTTGTGCATGCCGGGGCCCTTGGACGTCGAGCCCGCAGCAACACCGATGTTGATGTTGCTGAAGGTCGCGTCCGCGTCCAGCTGGTCGAGGTCGATGTAGAGGTTCTTCGCCTCGACAGGCGTGTCACCGCCACCGGCCGACAGCTTCATCGACACATCGCCGAAGACCGGTACCGGCACCACCACCGACTGGCACAGGTTCTTGATCTTGGCGCTCGAGAACCCCGAGACCGCCACCGGAACCTGCTTGCCGCCCTTCTGGGCGTCAATGGCTCCGTACTGAACGAAGCCGGTGCCTTCCAGCCGGTCGGTGGTGACCTTGAACTGCTGGCCGGACACGCTGAACGACGCCGCGAGCGCACCCTGCGAGAGGGCGACACCGATCGCGGCAGTCGCCGCGACGCTCGGCACCATGACGACGGCGAACCGCTTCCATCTGGTCCCGCCACGAGCCAGGGACTCCATGACTTTCCTCCTTCTCGGACGTACATCTCCGGTACCCCTCGCCCCCGTTGGGACTGCGGTACCTGGGATGGGAGAAGTGCTACGTCCTCGGGAAGGAGAGCGCCCGTCCTCGGAGGCACATCGCGTTCCGAACACCGGCGATCACCCCCGAGCGACAACCACTGGCCACGCTCTCGCGCAACCTCCTGGACAGGCCCTGCCGGATGGGGCAGAGACCCCCCTGTCCACGGCCGGCGCCACTGCCGCCGACCACTCGGTGGGGACCCAAGTACCCCGCTGCACCGACCGGATGCCGGGCTGCGGGAAGGGACCGAGCGTGGCCGATCGTGGTCCATTCACGGCCCGTACACAAGAGGCTCGTTACTTGCGGGTAACGGCCTGATAACCGGGCGGCGACCGACCGAGAACATCCGGGCACACAGGGTCGCCACCCATCACGAGGGGGCGTAACGCAATTGCGGACACAGCACCGCAAGGGGGTCGCCGAGACTTACTACAAGTAACAGCGGCTACGTTTACCAAGTTTTGGTAAAACGTAGCCGCTGTTCCGTTTGTTCGGTCAACGCACGGAGGTCGTACAGGTCAGAAGCGGGCGACTCGGAGACAGCGGGTCAGAACAGCACCCGGGCAAGCGCGGTACGCGCCGCCGTCACCCGCGGATCGTCCGCCCCGATGACCTCGAACAGCTCCAGCAGCCGCAGCCGCGCGGCCTCCCGGTCGTCACCGGCCGTCCGCTTCACCGCGTCGACCAGCCGGCCGAACGCATCCTCGACATGACCGCCGACCAGATCGAGGTCCGCGGCACGGATCTGCGCCTGCACATCGGCCGGGTTCTCGGCGGCCTCCTTGCGCACCGCCTGCGGATCCAGGTCCTGCACCCGCTGCAGGAGTTCGGCCTGCGCCAGACCGAGGATGGCCTCCGGGTTGGCGGGGTCGTCGGAGAGCACGTTCTTGTACGCCTGGATGGCACCGCCCAGATCGCCGGAGTCCAGCGCCTGATTGGCGGCCTCCAGCAGCGCGTCGTACGGACCGACCGGCGCCGGCGCCTCGGCCGCCGGCTCCTCGCCCACGGCCTGCGGGTCGACCGGCGCGCCCACGATGCCGAACTGCTGCTCGGCGGCCTGCACCAGCTGGTCGAGCACCTGCCGGATCTGCGCCTCCGGGGCCGCGCCCTGGAACAGCGGGATCGGCTGGCCCGCGACCACCGCGAACACCGCCGGGATGCCCTGCACCCCGAACTGCTGGAACAGCATCTGGTTGGCATCGACGTCGATCTTGGCCAGCACGAACTTGCCGGCGTACTCCGCCGCGAGGCGCTCCAGCAGCGGACCCAGCTGCTTGCACGGCTCGCACCACTCGGCCCAGAAATCGATGACGACCGGAACCTCGGTGGAGCGCTGCAGGACGTCCTGCTGGAACCCCGCCTCATCGACGTCGAACACCAGACGGGCACCGCTCACGGGCGCCTGACCCGTACGGGCGGCCTCGGCGCGCGCCTGCTCCGCCTTCTGCTTCGCTTCCCCGGCCGCCTTCACAGCTGCGAGGTCGACGACTCCACTCATGGACATATTGCGTGGCTGCATGGGTCCATCCTCCCCCCTGGACGGTCCGTTCCGAAAAGCGATCCGGAAAGCGGTGCGGTCGGCGACGCAAATGGTGCGGAAATCGGTGCTGCGGCAGCCGGTCCGGCTGCGCCGCCGGACCTTGTGCCGGGCACCGCATCCGTCCGTACGCCCCGCCGGAATGCCGGCGTACGGACGGGTTCGCTGCCCGTTCGGTCCCGAGGAGGACCTGTGTCCGGTCCCGAGGAGGACCGTTGTGCGCGGCCGTGGGTCCCCACCCACAGCCAGTGGCTGTCGCTCTTACGCTACGACCCGTAGCGTAACTCGGGGCAACCCCCGCACGACAACCGGTTCCGGCCCCGCACGAAGTGATCTCCCTCACGGGGCGCACGGGGAATCTCAGGGCCCCCCGTCTTACCGGCCGGTATGGTCGCCCGCATGCACCACTCCGCCAGCCCCCGCAAGGGCCGCACGGGCCGCCCGCGCAGCGTCGAGACCGACCATGCGATCCTCCGCGCGACCCGTGCCGCGCTCGTCGATCTGGGCTGGGGGCGGCTCACCATGAGCGATGTGGCGGCCCGCGCCGGCGTCGCCAAGACGACGCTCTACCGCCGCTGGGCCAACAAGAACGAGCTCGTCGTGGACGCCGTGGCGGTCCTCTTCGACGAGCTCGAACTCCCCGACCGGGGCTGTCTGCAGTCCGACATAGAGGGTGTGGTGCTGCAGTTCGGGGCGCTGCTCGCGCGGCCGGAGACCAAGACGGCGCTGATGGCCGTGGTTGCCGAGTCCACCACCGACGAAGCGCTGCGCGAACGGATCCGCTCGGCGATCGTCGACCGCCAGAAGCGGCTGGTCGTGCTCGGCCGCGAACGCGCCCAGCAGCGCGGCGAACTCCCGCCGGACGACACCGGACCCGAGGGCGAACTGGCCGCCGCGCAGGCCGTCGGCCTGATCTTCGACGTCATCGCCGGCGCGATCGTGCACCGCACCCTGGTCACCGCCGAACCGGTGGACCCCGCATGGGCCCACCAGTTCTCGACGGTGCTGCTCGCGGGTCTGCGCGGCCTGAGCTGACGGCCCGCCGGAGAGGCTCTAGACCTGGTACCGGTCCGCCCGGAACAGCTCCAGATGCCCGGCCACCCACGCCGAGGTCCGCTCCAGCCCCTCCTCCAGCGACACCCGCGGCTCCCACGAAGCCCATGCGCGCGCCCGGGAGTTGTCCGACAGCAGCCGTTCGACCTCACTGCCCGAGGGCCGCAGCCGCTCGGCGTCCACCACCACCTCGGCCTCCCGCCCCGAGGCCGCGATCAGCGCCTCGGCGAGCGCCCCGATGGCGATCTCCCGCCCGGTGCCCAGATTGACGACCTGGCCGAGCGCCCGGTCGCAGTCGGCCATCGCCAAGAACCCCGCCGCGGTGTCCGTGACATAGGTGAAGTCGCGGGTCGGGGTGAGCGAGCCCAGCTTGATCTGCCGGGCGCCCGAGTGGAGTTGCGCCAGGATCGTGGGGATCACGGCACGCGCGGACTGCCGGGGCCCGTAGGTGTTGAACGGCCGTACCACCGTCACCGGCAGTTCAAAGGCGTGCCAGTGCGACAGCGCCATCATGTCCGCGCCGATCTTCGAGGCGGAGTACGGCGACTGCGGCTGCAACGGGTGGTCCTCGCCGATCGGCGCGGTCAGCGCGGTCCCGTAGACCTCACTCGTGGACGTGTGCACCAACCGCCGCACCGCATGCCGTCGGCAGGCCTCCGCGACATTCTCCGTACCCACCACATTCGTCTGCACATACGCGCCCGGTGCGTCATAGCTGTACGGAATCCCGATCAGGGCGGCCAGATGGAAGACGGTGTCGCAGCCGGCGACCGCGTCCATCACCCGGCCCGCGTCCCGTACATCCCCCGCGATCATCTCGACCGGACCGCCCGGCGCCAGATAGCGCGCCAGATTGCCCTTCTCCGCATACGGCTTGTAGTGCACAAAGGCGCGCACCTGCGCCCCGGCCTCGACCAGCATGTCGACCAGGGTGGACCCGATGAAACCCTCGGCCCCGGTGACCAGAACCTTGCGTCCCGCCCACTGCTGCGTACTGCTGTTCATACTGACTCCTTCATCGTGAGGTGATCGGCGTACGGATGGCCGGCCAGCGCCAGCGCCTTGGCGGCCAGCAGATCGGCGGCCCGCGCATGGGTGCCGGGGTCGGCGGCCGCGCCCATCGCGGCCAGCCGGTCGGGATCGGCGAGGAGCGGGGTGACCAGTGCGTCCAGCCGCTCCGCGGTGGTCTCGGCGTCGGCCAGCAGCAGCGCGGCCCCGGCATCGGAGAGCACCCGCGCGTTGTGCGTCTGGTGGTCGCCCGGCGCATGCGGATACGGCACGAGGACGGCGGGCATCCCGATCGTGGCCAGCTCGGCGACGGTCGCCGAACCGGCCCGGCACACCACGAGATCCGCGGCGGCATACGCCAGATCCATCCGGTCCAGATACGGCACCGCCTCGGCGACGGCCACCCCGCCGTTCGCCACCAGCAGCGCCCGGGTCTCCTCCAGGGCCGCGGGCCCGGTCTTGATCAGCAGCCGAAGATCGGTGCGCGAGCGGTAGCGGCCGGCGAGGCCCACCGCGGCCTCGGTGAGCCGGGCCGCGCCCAGGCTCCCGCCGTTGAACAGCAGCAGCCGGGCCCCGTCCGGGACGCCCAACGCCCGCCGCGCGGACGGCCGCAGCCGCGCCCGGTCCAGCTCGGCCAGCGGCCCCACCAGCGGCATCCCCACCGTCTCGGCGCGCTCGCCGCCCGCCAGATGCTCCCGGCTGCGGTCGAAGGCGAGCGCGAGATGCGGGGTGAGCCGGGCCGCGAACTTGTTGGCCCGGCCGGGCACCGCGTTGGACTCGTGGACCAGGCTCGGCAGCCCGGCCAGCCGCGCCCCGACGATCACCGGGGCGCTCGGATAGCCGCCCATACCGACCGCGACCTGGGCGTTCTGTTCCTTGAGGATGGCCCGGCACTGGGCGCCCGATCTCAGCAGCGCGGCCGGCAGCAGATAGCGTCGGGCGCCGAGCGAGGGATCGAAGGGGATCATGTCGACGGTGTGCAGCCGGTATCCGGCCTGCGGTATCAGCCGTGTCTCCAGCCCGCGTTCGGTCCCCACGAAGGAGATCACCGCATCGGGCACGGCCCGGCGGAGCGCGTCGGCAAGGGCGAGTCCGGGGTAGATGTGGCCGCCGGTGCCGCCCGCACCGATCACGACAGAGAGTGGTGTGCGCATGGCCGCCACGCTCGTCCTGTGCCCTAAGAAGCTTCTAAGAGAGGTGTTTGGCAGCCTATGTCCATGCCGCCCACGCCAGGGAACACCCCAGCCGCCAAGATCCTCGTCGTCGACGACGAACCGGAGGTACGCGCCGCCGTGGAGGACGGCCTCGCCGTGGAGGGCTATACGGTACGCGGCGCCGCCGACGGCCTGGCCGCCCTCTCGGAGGTGGCCGCCTGGCAGCCGGACGCCATCGTCCTGGACGTGATGATGCCCGTCCTGGACGGCCTGGCCGTCTGCCGCCGGCTGCGCGCACTGGACGACCGCACCCCGATCCTCGTACTGACCGCGCTGGACTCGGTCAGCGAGCGGGTCGACGGTCTCGACGCCGGCGCGGACGACTACCTCGTCAAACCGTTCGCCCTGGACGAGCTGGTCGCCCGCATCCGGGCCCTGCTGCGCCGCGCCGCGACCACCGCCGTCGAGGACACCCGGCTCTCCTTCGACGACCTGGTCGTCGACCCGCTGACCCGCACCGGCCACCGGGCCGGCCGCCCCCTGGAGTTCAGCCGCACCGAATGGGCACTGCTGGAACTCCTGCTGCTGCACCCGGGCCAGGTGCTGCCGCGCGAGATGATCCTGGAGCGGGTCTGGGGCCGCGACTTCGGCCCCGACTCCAACTCGCTGGCCGTATACATCGGTTATCTGCGCCGCAAACTGGAGGCCGGCGGCGAGAGCCGCCTCGTCCACACCGTGCACGGCGTCGGCTACCGCCTGGACCACCCGGAGGGCCGATGACCGGCACCCGCGGCCTCGGCGCCCGCTGGCGACGCCGCCGCCCGCTGCGCACCCGGCTGGCCCTGGCCGCATCCGCCGCGGTGGCGCTGGTGGCCATCGGCGTCTGCGCCGCCGCCTTCGTCATCATCCACTACCAGATGACCCGCCAGCTCGAACTGAACCTCGCCCAGACGGCCACCCAGCTCACCCAGCGGACCCGCAACTGGGGCCCGACCCCGGGCGACGCCTCCTGCCAGTACCAGGCCGTCCCCTGCGTCCAGATCGTCCCCGCCGACCCGGCCAAGGACCCGCGCAAGGGCTTCACCACCCTGCCCGTCACCGACGCCACCCGCCAGGTGGCGAACGGCGAACGCACCGCGTACTACAGCAAACTGACGGTCGCCGGCCGGCCGGTGCGGATGTACACCACCCGCCTCCCCGGCAGACACGAGGCCCTCCAGGTCGCGCTGCGCTCGGACACCGTCGAGAAAGGCGTACAGCACGCCGCCTTGGCGCTCCTCGCGGTCGGCGGCGCCGGCGTCCTGCTGGCCGCCGCGCTCGGCTACTGGGTCTCCCGTACGGGCCTGGCCCCGGTCGCCCGCCTCACCGCCACCGCCGAACGCATCGCCGCCACCCGCGACGCCCGCCACCGCATCGAGCTGCCGGCCGGCTCCCCGGCCCGCGAGGACGAGATCACCCGCCTCGCCACCACCTTCAACACCATGCTCGCCGAGCTGGAGCAGTCCGTCACCGCCCAGCGCCGTCTGGTCGCCGACGCCTCCCACGAACTCCGCACCCCGCTGACGGCCCTGCGCACCAACGCCGAGCTCCTCGCCCGCGCCGACCGCCTGACCGACGCCCAGCGCGACCGCGCCTCGGCGGCCCTCGGCCGTCAGCTGCGCGAGGTCACCACCCTCGTCAACGACCTGATCGAACTCGCCCGCGACGAGGAGCCCCAGCCGCTGGTCGAACAGGTACGCCCGGCCGCCCTCCTGGAGCACGCGGTGGGCGCCGCCCGCGAGCACTGGCCGGAGATCACCTTCACCATCGCCATCGCGCCGTCCACCACCGAGCTCACCCGCCCCGGCGTCCCCGCCCGCCTCGCCCGGCTGCTGTCCAACCTCCTCGACAACGCCGCGAAATTCTCACCACCCGGCGGCCCCGTGGAGACCGAACTCGCCTGCGTACAAGGCGCTTTGGAACTGACCGTACGCGACCACGGTCCCGGCATCACGGCGGACGACCTGCCCCATGTCTTCGACCGCTTCTACCGCGCCGAGTCGGCCCGCGCCCTCCCCGGCTCGGGCCTGGGCCTCGCGATGGCCCGCCAGATCGCCCGCGCACACGGCGCCGACCTCACCGCAGAACAGGCCCCGGGGGGCGGCGCACTCTTCCGGCTGCGGCTGCCGGTCCCCTAGGCGACCACCAACGGCCCGCCCCACCCGGGCCGCTCCCGGCGGCAGCCGTTCAGAATCCGGCCGGCTCGGTGTAGATGCCCCACTCGTCCCGCAGCGTGCCGCAGATCTCGCCGAGTGTGGCCTCGGCGCGTACGGCCTCCAGCATCGGCTCGATCATGTTGCCGCCGTTCCGCGCGGCCTCCAGCATCGCCTTCAGCGCGGCCTGTACGCGGGCGTCGTCGCGAGCGGCCTTGCGCTCCGCGAGCACCCGCACCTGCTCCCGCTCGACCTCATGGCTGACCCGCAGGATCTCCAGATCGCCGGTGACCGAACCGTGGTGGCAGTTGACGCCGACGACCTTCTTGTCGCCCTTCTCCAGCGCCTGCTGGTAGCGGAAGGCGGATTCGGCGATCTCGCCGGTGAACCAGCCGTCCTCGATGCCGCGCAGGATGCCGGAGGTGATCGGACCGATGGGGTGCTCGCCGCTCGGGACCGCGCGCCTGCCGCGCTCCTTGATCTGCTCGAAGATCTTCTCGGCGTCCGCCTCGATGCGGTCGGTCAGCGACTCGATGAACCACGAACCGCCCAGCGGGTCCGCGACATTGGCGACGCCGGTCTCCTCCATCAGCACCTGCTGGGTGCGCAGCGCGATCTCCGCGGCCTGCTCACTGGGCAGCGCCAGGGTCTCGTCCAGCGCGTTGGTGTGCAGCGAGTTGGTGCCGCCGAGCACGGCCGCCAGGGCCTCGACGGCGGTCCGTACGACGTTGTTGTACGGCTGCTGGGCGGTCAGCGAGACACCGGCGGTCTGGGTGTGGAAGCGCAGCCACTGCGCCTTCTCGCTGGTCGCGCCGTATACGTCCCGCATCCAGCGGGCCCAGATCCGGCGCGCGGCGCGGAACTTCGCGATCTCCTCGAAGAAGTCCAGATGCGCGTCGAAGAAGAAGGACAGGCCGGGGGCGAAGGTGTTGACGTCCAGGCCGCGGGAGAGGCCCAGTTCTACGTAGCCGAAGCCGTCGGCAAGCGTGTAGGCCAGCTCCTGCGCGGCCGTCGCACCGGCCTCACGGATGTGGTAGCCGGAGACCGAGAGCGGCTTGTACGCGGGGATGCCGCGCGCGCAGTGCTCCATCAGGTCGCCGATCAGACGCAGATGCGGCTCGGGCTGGAAGAGCCACTCCTTCTGCGCGATGTACTCCTTGAAGATGTCCGTCTGGAGCGTGCCGTTGAGGACGGCCGGGTCGACGCCCTGACGCTCGGCGGCGACCAGGTACATACAGAAGACCGGGACGGCCGGGCCGGAGATCGTCATCGAGGTCGTGACATCACCGAGCGGGATGTCCTTGAAGAGGACCTCCATGTCGGCGGCGGAGTCGATGGCCACACCGCAGTGTCCGACCTCGCCGAGCGCNCGGCGGAGTCGATGGCCACACCGCAGTGTCCGACCTCGCCGAGCGCGCGCGGGTCGTCGGAGTCGCGGCCCATGAGGGTCGGCATGTCGAAGGCGACGGAGAGGCCGCCCCCGCCCGCCTTCAGGATCATTTTGTAGCGCTCGTTCGTCTGCTCGGCGTTGCCGAAGCCCGCGAACTGGCGGATCGTCCAGGTCCGGCCCCGGTAGCCGGTCGGATACAGCCCACGCGTGAAGGGGTACTCGCCCGGCCAGCCGATCCGCTCGAACCCCTCGACCGAGTCCCCGGGCCGCGGCCCGTACGCCGGCTCGACGGGGTCGCCCGAGAGCGTGGTGAAGTCCGCATCCCGCTTCCGGGCGGAGTCGTACCGAGCCTGCCAGCGGCGGCGGCCTTCATCGATCGCGTCAGCGTTCATACCTTCGAATTTACTAGGACGTCCTAGTACTTGTCGACGGCAGAGGGCCATGAGTCGTGGTGCATTACCGTCCGTAACCGCTATCGGACAACGCAAACGCGCCCGTCCACCGAAGGGACGGGCGCGTAGAAGGAGGTCGGCAGGCGTCAGACCTTGACCGGCTCCGGCACATCGCCGGCGATCAGCGGCTCGATCTCCCGCACGACCTTGCGCTCCACGAAGAACGCGGCGGTGGGGATCGTGCCCGAGATCAGCACCCACAGCAGCTTGCCGAACTGCCACTTGGCCTTGGAGCCCAGGTCGAAGGCGAAGACCAGGTAGATGATGTAGAGCACGCCGTGGATCTGCGAGACGACGAGGGTGAGGTCCTTACCCATCCCGAAGCCGTACTTGAAGATCATGCATGCACACAACAGCAACAACATGACGGCAGTGACGTAGGCCATCACCCGATAACGGGTCAGCACGCTGCGATTCATACCTACGAGACTAACCACTCGCAAAAACCCCGCGTACGCGGGGACCACCCCATGCTGCTGGTGCTCCGGACGTGCATGATCGGGTCATCCCCGCGTACGCGGGGCAAAGCGTGCTGACCCGCGGCCACGCTAGTCAGTCGGTGTCCTTGAAATCCTCCGCCGCCACCCGCAACGGCCGCAGCATCGCGAAGATCTCCGCGCACTCCTCGGCGTCGTACGCCCCGAGCCCGAAGTCCATCGCCATCAGTTCACGGGTGGCCGCGTCACACACCTCGCGCCCCTTGTCCGTGATCGAGGCGAGCGTGCCCCGCCCGTCATTCGGATTGGGCCGCTTGGCGACGAGCCCGGACTTCACCAGGCGGTCGACGGTGTTGGTCACCGAGGTCGGGTGCACCATCAACCGCTCGCCGATCTTCGACATCGGCAGCTCACCGGCCTTGGAGAAGGTCAGCAGCACCAGCGCCTCGTAGCGCGCGAAGGTCAGCCCGTACGGCTTGACCACCGCGTCCACCTCGGACAGCAGGATCTGATGCGCGCGCATGATCGAGGTGATCGCGGCCATCGAGGGCACGGCGCCCCATCGCTGCTGCCACAATTCGTCGGCGCGCGCGATGGGATCGAAAGCAAGGCTGAGCGGCTTCGGCACGCATCCGACCCTACCCGGCGGTCATATTGTGGTCAGCCTTGTCTCAGTTTTCGGTCGCACGAACCGGTCCGAGCGCCCCCGGCGCACCACCCGCCGTACGCCGTACCTCCACCATCACCGCCACCACGCAGACGGCCCCCACCACCCCCGCGGCCGGCATCACGACCCGTAGGGGCGCGTACTCCGCGGCCACGCCGGCCAGCCCCATCGCCAGCCCCATCGCCGTCATCCGCCCCGCCTGCATCACCGTCATCGCCTGCCCCAGCAGCTCCTCGGGGACCGCGGCGACGAACCACCGGTCGACACCGAAGTTGTACGAGATCCCGGTGCCGGTCAGCACCAGCAGCAGCACCGCCCAGCCGAGCGAGGGCCCTGCGGCGAAGCCCAGCGAGGGGAGCACCGTGAAGACGCCCATCGGGAACGTGAGCCGGGCGCGGGCCCGTGGGCCGAGGAAGGAGCCCACCAGGGTCTCGGCCACCACCGCACCGATGGGCATGCCGCACATCAGCAGCCCCATACCGGCCGGCCCGACGCCGAGCAGATCGGCGTAGGGGATCAGCAGCGCCTCCGGGACCACGACGAACGCCGGCGGCAGCCAGGCCAGCAACAGCAGCGCGCGTACCCGTCGGTCCGCCAGCAGCCGCCGGACCCCGCCCAGCGAGGCGCCCAGCAGGGCGCCGCGCTCCGCACCCCGCGCCCCGTCACGCGCCGGCCGCGCCACGGTCCCCAGCCGCAGCAGCAGCGCCGAGCCGGCGAAGGTGGCCGCGGTGATCGCGAGCACCGCCCCGGGGGATGCGACGGCCAGCAGCAGACCCCCCGCCGCGAACCCGGCGAGCTGCGCGCTCTGGTTCACGATGCGGATCACCGAGCGCCCCAGGACGAACAGCTCCCCCTCGCCGAGGATCTCCCCCAGCGTCGCGCCGCGCGTCCCGGCGAAGACCGGCGCGATGGCGGCGATGACGCAGCGCAGCACCAGCAGCACCGCGACCGGTGTGCCCGGCAGCACCATCCCCGTCGCGGCCAGCGCGCACAGCACATCGCAGCCGACCAGCACCCGCCGGGCCGGATACCGGTCGGCGACGGCCGACAGCAGCGTGCCGCCGACGACGTACGGCAGCAGCCCCAGCGCAAAGGTCAGCGCGCTCAGCAGTGGCGAGTCGGTGAGCGTGAAGACCAGGACGGACAGCGCGATCTCGCAGACGACCACGCCGAGCGAGGAGAGCAGATGCGCGGCGAAGACGAACCGGAATTCGGGGACGGCGAAGACCGCGCGATAGCCGGCCGAGCGCTCCTGGTCCGCCCTCGGCCCCGGACCGGCGGGCAGATCGGTGCGGGCATCGGGGCAGGCTGGGGTACGGCCCGTCGGCGCGGGCCCGGAAGGCAGCGGCATGACGGAAGCCTGCCGGAGGCCGAGGCCGCCCCGTAGTCTTTCGGCTGCAGCCGAATCCTGGGGGAGGGGGAGCGCGGCCATGCCGATCAACCTGCATTTCGGCGCCGACGATCTGCTCCGTATCCGTTTCGCCATCTCGCCCCTGTGCGAGACCCATGAGGCCGTACGGACCCTGCGCCGCGCCGACCGGCACGGCTATCACACACCGTGGCTCCGCCGGATGCGCGCGACGGTGGCGGGGCTGGACCTGACACCGCTGTGGCTGTTCATGCCGTCGCCGCCGCCCGGCTACACACCGGATTTCCTGGGCCGCCCGCCGGACAGCCCGATGGCCGATTTCGACGAGGAGCTGGCGCGGCTGCGGGCCACCGACCCGGCCCTGGCCCGTGCCGAGATGGCCAAGTCCCTGGCGTGTATGCCCGGTGCCGCGGAATCGGCGCGCGGACGGGCGGCGCTGGCGGATCCGGCCCGGGCGATCCATGAACTGGCCGATGTCACCGAGCGGGCCTGGCACGCGCTGCTCGCCCCGGACTGGCCGCGGCTGCGGGCGCTGCTGGAGGCCGAGATCGGCTATCGGTCGCGCCAGTTGGCGGGCGGCGGACTCCAGCGGCTGTTCGCCGATCTGTATCCGCGGCTGTCCTGGTCGGGCGACACGCTCACCGTCCGCACCCGTACCGATGTCCTCCAGATGCAGGATCTGGACGGCCGCGGGGTGCTGCTGCTGCCGAGCGTCTTCGTATGGCCGGACGTGGTGAGCGGCTTCGAGCCGCCGTGGCAGCCCACCGTCATCTATCCGGCGCGCGGCATCGGCGGCCTGTGGAGCGAACCGGAGACCGGCCCGGCGCTGGCGCGGCTGCTGGGGGTGAACCGGGCCGCCGTACTGGCCGCACTCGACGCGCCGTCGACCACGTCCGCCCTGGCCCACCGTCTCGGCCTGGCGCCGTCGTCCGTCTCGGCGCATCTGTCCGTGCTGCGCGACGCCGGTCTGCTGGCCTCGCGCCGGCACGGACATCAGGTGCTGTACGAGCGCACGCCGCTGGGCATCGCCCTGGCGGCCGGCGGCTGAAGCCGCCCCGGGAGCACTCAGGGGCGGCTCAAGAGCTGCTCAGGGGTGGATCAGGGAGCGGCCGGAGGCTGCTCGGGGGTGCCGGGGGTTTCGCCCCCGGCGAGGTAGCGCTCCACGGTCTCCACCTTCGACGTCAGGCCGTCCGTGACGCCGGGCCGGATGTCGGCCTTCAGCACCAGCGAGACCCGTCCGCAGCGCGCCTCGACGGCCGCGACCGCACGCTTGACGACGTCCATGACCTCGTCCCATTCACCTTCGACGGAGGTGAACATCGCGTCCGTACGGTTGGGCAGCCCCGACTCGCGCACGACCCGGACCGCGTCGGCGACGTACTCGCCGACGTCCTCACCGACACCCAGTGGGCTCACGGAGAACGCGACGATCATGCGTTCACCACCCCTTCCTTGCGGGCGCGGGCCGCGATCACGCCGGCCTCTTCCTCGCGCTTGAGGACCCGGTCCCCGTAGAGGCCGCCGAACGGCACGATCGCGAGCAGGAAGAAGAAGGCGACGCGCTTGAAGGGCCACTTGGTGCGGTTCCACACGTCCAGCAGCAGCACCACGTACGTGATGAACAGCAGGCCGTGGATCAGGCCGAGCGGCATCACCAGGGAGTCGTAGTCGAAGGCCAGACGGAAGCCGGTGCCGAAGATCAGCAGCGCCGGGAAGGAGATGGCCTCCGGGATGGAGGCCAGGCGCAGGCGGTGCAGGGCGGCGGCGGTCTTGATGTCCACGGGAACCTCGTTCGGGTGGCGGGCGAGGAGCACTGCTTGTGCAAGAGTTCACAAGCTTCGTCCCATTGTTACAGCCGCCCCGTGGATCACCGCGCCGGGGGGAGTACAAGGAGACCGCCACCGGGTCCGCCCCGGCCGGCATCAGGGAGAACTCAGGGCGACGTCAGGGGCGAAGGACCTCCCCCGCACGGCCCGGGCCGACTACCGTCTGACGCGTGGCTCAGTTTCGGCTCCAGGGGAGCAAGGTGCTCGCCGTCGATATGACCGGCGACGCCGTCAAGGCGAAAAACGGTGCGATGGTCGCGTACGACGGCCAGATGTCGTTCAAGAAGATGACCGGCGGCGGCGAGGGCCTGCGCGGCATGGTCACCCGGCGGCTCACGGGTGAGCAGATGGCCGTGATGGAGGTGAAGGGCCACGGCACCTGCTACTTCGCGGACCGCGCCAGCGAGATCAACCTGGTCCGGTTGCAGGGCGAGAAGCTGTACGTCGAGGCCAGCAATCTGCTGTGCACGGACGCGGCGCTGCGTACGGGCACGACCTTCACCGGCCTGCGCGGCGCCTCCCAGGGCAACGGCCTGTTCACCACCACCGTCGAGGGCACCGGCCAGGCGGCGATCACCTCCCACGGTCATGCGGTGGTGCTGCGGGTCACCAAGCAGTACCCCCTCCAGGTCGACCCGGGCGCGTATATCGCGCACACCGGCGAGCTCAAACAGCACTTCCAGTCCGGGGTGAACTTCCGCACCTTCATGGGGGAGGGCTCCGGCGAGGCCTTCCAGATCCGCTTCGAGGGCGAGGGCCTGGTCTACGTTCAGCCCAGCGAGCGCAACACCGTGGGAGGTGAGGTCTGATGCCGTTCACGGTGCTCAACTCCCGCATGGTGGAGGCCAGGATCGGTCCGGGCCAGCGGATGTTCAGCCAGCGTGGCGCGATGCTCGCCTACCGCGGCGATGTCGCCTTCACCCCGAACATCCAGGGCGGCCAGGGCGGCGTCGGCTCGATGATCGGCCGCCGGATCGCCGGTGAGGCCACGCCTCTGATGACCGTCGAGGGCAATGGCACCGTCATGTTCGGCCACGGCGGCCACCACGTCCACGTCGTCGATCTGACGGGCGAGACGCTGTACGTCGAGGCCGACCGGCTGCTGGCCTTCGACGGCTCGCTCCAGCAGGGCACGATGTTCATGGGCTCGCAGGGCGGCGTGATGGGCATGGTCCGCGGCCAGGTCACCGGCCAGGGCCTGTTCACCACGACCCTCAAGGGCCAGGGCTCGGCCGCGGTGATGGCACACGGCGGCGTCATCGAGCTGCCGATCACCCCGCGGGGCCCGGTCCATGTCGACCCGCAGGCCTATGTCGCCCACCGCGGCGACGTCCGCAACAAACTGTCCACGGCGCTCGGCTGGCGCGACATGGTCGGCCGCGGCTCGGGCGAGGCCTTCCAGCTGGAGCTGTCGGGCCAGGGCACCGTCTACGTACAGGCGTCGGAGGAGAAGCTGTGACCGGTCCCGTCGTCCACGACGTCTACTCGCTCCCCGTCGACGACAACGTCAATCCCTATGCCTTCAGCGTCGATCTGAACGGCCAGTGGTTCCTGCAGAAGGGGAAGATGATCGCCTACTACGGGCAGATCGACTTCCAGGGCATCGGGCACGGCCGGCTGGACCGCCTCATCGCCGGAAGTTTTCATTCGCCACTGCACGCAGCGGACTGGGTCGTCGCCGAGGGCCAGGGAAAGATGCTGCTCGCGGACCGTGCCTTCGATGTGAATTCCTTCGATCTCGATGAGGGCAACCTCACTATTCGCTCAGGCAACTTGCTCGCGTTTCAGCCATCTCTGTCGCTGAAGCAGTCGATCATCCCGGGCTTCCTCACCCTCATCGGAACGGGCAAGTTCGTGGCCGCGTCCAACGGCCCGGTGGTCTTCATGGAGCCGCCGATCCGGGTGGACCCGCAGGCGCTCGTCGGCTGGGCGGACTGCCCCTCCCCCTGCCACCACTACGACCATCAGTACCTGCGAGGATTCCTGGGCGGACTGCGGGCGCACACCGGGATCGGCGGGGCCTCGGGCGAGGAGCACCAGTTCGAGTTCGTGGGCGCCGGCACGGTCCTGCTGCAGTCGACGGAGCAGCTGATGCCGGAGCTGGCGACCGGCGGGGTACCGACCGAAGCGGGCGTTCCGGGCGGGGGCGGACACGTCCCGCAAAGTGGCTCACAACTGCCCCAGCTACCCGGCAACCTCGGGAGCCTCCAGCGCCGCTTCGGGCTGTGAGCGGTACTCTGCGCACGGTGACCTCGAACGTCTGACCAACACCGGCCCCGGCCGGCCGACGGCGCCACCCTCACGGCATGATTAATTCATTATTCAACTTTCACGGGTAGAATTCATCCATGACGACCGACAGCGACACCCCCTGGCTGACCGACCAGGAGCAGCGTGCCTGGCGCACTCATCTGGACGTCAGCAGGCTGCTGATGCATCAGCTTGAGCGCGATCTGCAACCGTTCGGCCTGACGAACAACGACTACGAAATCCTGGTCAACCTCTCCGAGGCCGAGGACCGCCGGCTGAGGATGAGCGACCTGGCAACCAGCACCCTGCAGTCCAAGAGCCGTCTCTCGCACCAGATCACGCGGATGGAGAACGCCGGTCTGGTACGCCGCGAGAGCTGCGAGTCGGACCGTCGTGGCCTCTACGCCGTCCTGACCGACGAGGGCTGGGACACCATGCGCCGGGTCGCCCCGCACCATGTCGCCTCGGTCCGCAAGCACTTCATCGACCTCTTCACCCCCGAGGACCTCGAAGCGCTCCGCACCTCGCTCACCCCCGTGGCCGAACACCTCCGCAGCAAGCGCGGCAGCCTCTGACCCAGGGGCCGCGGCCCCCGCACCGGGGCCGCGGCGCCGGCCACCGCCACCGGCTCAGCCGGCCACCGGCAGCCGCAGCTCGAACACCGAGCCCTCCCGCACGGCCAGCGAGCCGCCGTGCCGCACCGCGACATCCCGCGCGATGGCCAGCCCCAGCCCGGCCCCGCCGTCGTCCCGCGCCCGCCCATCGTCGAGCCGTACGAACCGCTCGAAGATCCGCTCCCGCTCCCCCACCGGCACCCCGGGCCCGTCGTCGTCGACCCGCAGCACCGCCCACTCCCCCTCGCGCACCACGGCCACCCGCACGGACGAGGCGGCATGCCGCTGCGCGTTGTCCAGCAGATTCCCCAGCACCCGCGCCAACTGGCTCCGCGACCCGGCCACTTCCACGCCGACCAGCTCGCCGACCCGCACCGGAACCCGGTCCCCGACCCGCTGCGAACGCTCCTCACGCACCATCGCGGCCAGATCGACCCGGACCTGCGCGGGCCGCTCCCCCGCGTCCAGCCGGGCCAGCAGCAACAGATCGGCCGCCAGCCGCTGCAGCCGTACGGTGTCCTCCACCGCGCCCGGCACATCCAGCAACTCCGGGTGCGCCACGCCCACTTCCAGCTGTGTCCGCAGACTCGCGATCGGGCTGCGCAGCTCGTGCGAGGCATCCGCGACGAACCGCCGCTGCCGCTCCACGGACGACTCCAGCGCCGCCAGCGTCTCGTTGGTCGTACGCGCCAGCCGGCCGATCTCGTCCCGCGACGACGGCACCGGCACCCGCCGGCTCAGATCCGTACTCGCGGTGATCGCGGCCATCTCCCCGCGGATCCCCTCCACCGGCCGCAACGCCCGCCGGGTCACCAGCCAGGTCACCCCGGCCACCACCACGAGCAGCAGCGGCAGCCCGATCAGCATGGCGGTGCGCACCGACCCGACGGCATTACGCTCCGGCGCCAGCGCCGACCCCGCCCGCACCGTGACCTTCTCCCCACGGGCGTCCTTCGCCTCGACCACCGCGAACCGGTAGTCGGCCACCACGCCGTCGACATCCGCGGTCCCGTCCCGGTACCGCACATCCTCATCGACCTCACCCGGCCCGAGCCCGCCGACGTCATCGTCATCATCGCCGCCCTCGTCATCACCCGACCGCCCCGGCCCGGCACTCCCCGCCCCCTGCTGCGCCCGCCCCACCGGCTTCCCGTCCACCGCCCGTACGCCCTCGCCGACCGCCAGCACCCGCCCGTCGTCATCGGCGACCACCACCGGATGCTCATCGCCGTCCGGCAGATCCAACCTGCCGTACGCCCTGCCCGTGGCGATCTGCGAGGCCACCTCGCGCGCCGCGACCTCGGCCTGCAGCCCCGCCTGGTCCTGCAGATTGCTGCTCAGCACCAGCAGCACCGCCGTACCCGCGGCGATCAGCGCCAGCGCCACCACCACCGTCGCGCCGGCCGCCGCCCTGGCCCGTACGGAGCCCAGCACCCTACCCACCGGCCACCAGCCGGTACCCCGCGCCGCGCACCGTCTCGATGTGCCCGGCGCCGAGCTTGCGCCGCAGCGCGCTCACATACACCTCGATGATGTTCACATCGCCCTCGTAGGCGAAGTCCCAGACATGCTCCAAGATCTCCGCCTTGGAGACCACATCCCCCGCCCGCACCGCCAGCTGCTCCAGAACGGCGAACTCCTTCGCGGTCAGCGCCACTTCGGCGCCGTCCCGCTCCACCCGCCGCGCCCCCTGGTCGATGGCCAGCGGCCCCACCCGCACCACCGGCTGCGCACTCCGGCCACGCCGCCGCAGCAGCGCCTTCACCCGTGCCACCAGCACCACGTACGAGAACGGCTTGGTCAGGTAGTCGTCCGCGCCGGTGTCCAGCCCCTCCGCCTCGTCGTACTCGCCGTCCTTGGCGGTCAGCATCAGCACCGGCACGTCATGGCCGGCCGCCCGCAGCGCCCCGCACACGCGGTAGCCGTTCATCCCCGGCAGCATGATGTCCAGCACGACCAGGTCGTAGCCGCCCTCACCCGCCCGGTGCAGCCCCTCCAGGCCGTCGTGCACCACATCGACCGCATACCCCTCGGCCATCAGGCCCTTGGCCAGCGACAGGGCCAGCCGCTTCTCGTCCTCCACGATCAGAAGTCGAAAGGGGTGGCGCGCGGCGGGTCCGGCAGGGCGGTGGTGGGCGACGGGTGGGAGCATGCGCTCACCATGCCACCTTGAACCTGAAGACCCCTTCAGGTGGCTTCAGCTCCCCTTCAGCTTCCCTCGGCCACTGTGATGCCACAGCCGATCGCAAGGGGAGAACACATGAAGCGCCACCTCGTCATCGCCACCGCCGCCGCGGCCACCCTCGTCGCCGGCGGCACGGTCACCGCCGTCGCGGTCAGCAACAACGACGGCGCCGGCAGCGCCCGCTCCGGCGCGCAGATCTCGGCACAGCCGGCCGCGCGGAACTCGGGTGCGCAGGGCGCGGGTACGGAGGGAGCGGGTGCGCAGGGCGCGGGTGGGCAGGGCGGCAAGTCCAGCATCCGCATGCAGGACCACGACGCCAGCGACCGGGAGGACATCCGCGAGGCCAACGCCGCCAAGGTGACCGCTCCGGACGCCGCGGCCGCCGCGCTGAAGGCCGTCCCCGGCACCGTGGCCGGACTCGACCTGGACGCGGACCGTCCCGGCCTGGTCTGGGACGCGGACGTGCTGGGCAAGGACGGCAAGTGGCACGAGATCACCCTCGACGCCGGCACTGCGCGGGTGCTGAACCAGCACATCGAGCACGAGGACGACGACAGCGGTCAGCTCCGCCGCGAGCTCAAGGCCGCCAAGACCGATGCCTCGGCGGCCGCCCGTACCGCCGCTGCCTCGTACGGCACGGTGACCTCCGTCGAACTGGACGACGACCACCGGGCGAAGGCCGTCTGGGAGGTCGAGACGGTCACCAAGGACGGCAAGGAGCACAAGCTGCTGGTCGACCCGCAGTCGGGCACGCTGAGCGTGGCCGCGGCGCATGGCGCGGACGACGATGGCGCGGACGACTGAGCCGCGTTCACGCCTGGCGGCAGGGCCCTGAGGGGTTCCGCCGCCGTCGTTCGTGGCTGGGGCGGGTTCGCTGTCGCTTGGTGGGTGGGGGCCGGAGGGGACACCCGGTAACCCGTCCTCGGCGCGGGCGTCGCGGGTCCATGGGATTGATTACCCCGGCGTTTGCTCCAGGTCCTGCGGGCGGGTCACCGGGTATCCCCTCCGGCCTCCGCGCGTGGGCGACTGTCCCGCCGTACCTATGACCGTTGCAACTGACACGGCTCGGGTCTCGCCGTACACGTCGGCGCAGAGGCAGAGGGCAGGGGCTGTGGTCTGTGGTCTGTGACGGGCAGTGCCGCCGGGCTGCAGACGGGATACACGTAGGCCGGAGGGGACGTACCGGGACCCGCCCGCAGGACCTGGAGCAAACGCCGGGGCGCCGATGTCTGGGAGCCGAGACGCCCGCGCCGTGGGGGCACCTCCCGGCCGAAGGCTGGGGGAGGGTTCCGGTGCGGCCCCTCCGGCCCCCCGCGGCACACAGCGGAACCGCAGGCGCAAGCCCCCACCGCCCCAGGCGAAACAGGGGACCGCAGCCCCCAGCCACCAACTGGGGCGACATACGCCCCGTCAACCCCCGTTAGTCAACCCATCGACCAACTCATCCGCCGCCCGATACGGATCCGTCTCACCCGAGACGATCCGCTCGGCCAGCGCGTCCAGACGGCGATCCCCCCGGAGATCGCCGATCCGTTCCCGCAGAGCCGTCACCGCGATCGTCTCGACCTCGTGGGACGCGCGGGAGTGGCGGCGCTCGGCGAGTACGCCGTGCTCCTCCATCCAGGCCCGGTGCTTCTCCAGGGCCTCGACGACCTCGTCGACGCCCTCGCCGCGCGCCGCGACCGTTTTGACGATCGGCGGCCGCCAGTCCCCGGGGGCGCGGGATTCGCCCAGCCCCAGCATGTGGTTGAGCTCGCGGGCGGTGGCGTCGGCCCCGTCCCGGTCGGCCTTGTTGACGACGTAGACGTCGCCGATCTCCAGGATTCCGGCCTTGGCCGCCTGGATCCCGTCGCCCATGCCGGGAGCGAGCATCACCACGCTCGTATCGGCCTGCCCGGCGATCTCCACCTCGGACTGGCCGACGCCGACCGTCTCGACGAGGATCACGTCGCAGCCGGCCGCGTCCAGCACCCGGATCGCCTGCGGTGCGGCCCACGCCAGGCCACCCAGATGGCCGCGGGTGGCCATCGAGCGGATGTAGACGCCGGGGTCGGAGGCGTGCTCGCTCATCCGGACGCGGTCGCCGAGCAGCGCACCGCCGGAGAACGGCGAGGACGGGTCGACGGCGAGCACGCCGACCCGCTTGCCCGTCTTGCGGTACGCCGTGACCAGGGCCGACGTGGTGGTGGACTTCCCGACGCCGGGTGAGCCGGTCAGCCCGACGACATAGGCGTTGCCGGTGAGCGGTGCCAGCGCCGCCATCACCTCGCGCAGCTCCGGTGACGCCCCCTCCACGAGGGAGATCAGCCGGGCCACCGCCCTGGGCCGGCCCTGCCGTGCCTGCTCCACCAGCTGCGGGACGTCCACCATCGCTGCTCGGCTCCTTCGGCTCGCTCGTACGCGTTCGGCTCGGCCGTACGCGCTTACTTACCCGGTACGCGAATGATCAGCGCGTCGCCCTGGCCACCGCCACCACACAGCGCGGCGGCACCCACGCCACCGCCCCGCCGGCGCAGCTCCAGCGCGAGGTGCAGCACGATGCGGGCGCCGGACATACCGATCGGATGGCCCAACGCGATGGCACCGCCGTTGACATTCACCTTTTCCGGGGATACCCCGAGGTCCTTCATTGACTGCACGGCGACGGCCGCGAACGCCTCGTTGATCTCGATCAGGTCAAGATCGTCGACGGTCAGGCCGTCCTTCTTCAGGGCGTGGTTGATGGCGTTGGAGGGCTGGGACTGGAGCGAGTTGTCCGGGCCCGCGACAT
The DNA here is from genome assembly GCF_003389455.1 of Streptomyces inhibens. Lineage (GTDB taxonomy): Bacteria > Actinomycetota > Actinomycetes > Streptomycetales > Streptomycetaceae > Streptomyces > Streptomyces inhibens. Next base: position 23,652 of record NZ_QUAC01000236.1, read on the forward strand.
TGCCGTGCGCGCCGATCTCCGCGATCCATTCCAGGCCCAGTGCCTCGGCCTTGGCCTTGCTCATGACGACGACGGCGGCCGCGCCGTCGGAGATCTGCGAGGAGGTGCCGGCGGTGATCGTGCCGTCCTTGGTGAAGGCCGGCCGCAGCTTGCCGAGCGACTCCGTGGTGGTCTCGCCGCGGATGCCCTCGTCCTTGCTGAAGATGACCGGCTCACCCTTGCGCTGCGGGATCTCCACGGGGGTGATCTCGGCCTCGAAGAGCCCGTTCTTCTGGGCGGCGGCGGCCCGCTGGTGGGAGCGCGCGGCGACCTCGTCCTGCTCCGGTCGGGCGATACCCAGCCGGGTGTTGTGCTTCTCGGTGGACTCGCCCATGGCGATGTTCTCAAAGGCGTCCGTGAGGCCGTCGTGCGCCATCGCGTCGAGCATCTCGACGGCGCCGTACTTGAAGCCCTCGCGGGACTTCGGAAGCAGGTGCGGGGCGTTGGTCATGGACTCCTGGCCGCCGGCGACGATGATGTCGAACTCGCCGGCGCGGATGAGCTGGTCGGCCAGGGCGATGGCGTCGAGGCCGGAAAGACAGACCTTGTTGACGGTCAGCGCAGGGACGTTCATGGGGATACCGGCCTTGACGGCGGCCTGGCGCGCCGGGATCTGCCCTGCCCCGGCCTGGAGGACCTGGCCCATGATCACGTACTGGACCTGGTCGCCACCGATGCCCGCCCGGTCCAGTGCCGCCTTGATGGCGACGCCGCCCAGGTCGGCGCCGGAGAAGGTCCGCAGGGACCCCAGGAGCCGGCCCATGGGGGTGCGCGCTCCTGCCACGATCACTGAGGTGGTGCCGTTCGTGCCGTTCGTTGCAGACATGCGGTGCGGCCTTCCTTTGCAGGGAAGTTAACGAGGGTTCCCGTCAATGTACTGAGCGGTACGCGCCGGGTCACCGGCAAGCGGGTGTGATCGCGCGCACGTTGCGTAACCAGCCGTGTGAGCGGTGCACTGGAGCCATGCTGACGCGAATCGACCACATCGGGATCGCCTGTTTCGACCTCGACAAGACTGTCGAGTTCTACCGTGCCACGTACGGCTTCGAGGTGTTCCACTCCGAGGTCAACGAGGAGCAGGGTGTCCGGGAAGCCATGCTCAAGATCAATGAGACGTCGGACGGCGGCGCCTCGTATTTGCAGTTGCTGGAGCCGACCCGCGAGGACTCCGCGGTCGGTAAGTGGCTGGCCAAGAACGGTGAGGGCGTCCACCACATCGCCTTCGGTACCGCGGACGTGGACGGCGACTCCGAGGCCATCCGGGGCAAGGGTGTCCGGGTGCTTTACGACGAGCCCAGGAAGGGTTCGATGGGGTCACGGATCACCTTTCTGCACCCCAAGGACTGCCACGGTGTGCTGACCGAACTCGTCACCGCGGCGCCTCCCTCCGAGACGGACCACTGACCTTCACGTTCCCCGGCCGGTAGAGTGCAGCCTCGGCCGGGGTACGGGAGTGGGGCTCGGTCCATACTCTGCCGATGATCTGACACCATTTCTTCGGAAGGGTCAGCTCCGATGGGTGCCAGTCCGGTACGACGTGACGTGTACGGGACGAGCACTGCAGGAACGGAGACGGCCGCCACCATGACCAGGGGACGGATGGGACCGCGCAGTGCGGGGCAACGACCGCTACGAGGCTGACGACCACCTCTCGCAGTTCGAAGCCGAGATGGAGCGGCTGAAGACCGAGCGGGACAAGGCCGTCCAGCACGCCGACGATCTCGGCTATCAGGTCGAGGTGCTGCGCGCCAAGCTGCATGAGGCGCGCCGCAACCTCGCGACCCGCCCTGCCTACGACAACATCAGTCACCAGGCCGAACAGCTGCTGCGCAATGCGCAGATCCAGGCGGACCAACTGCGTTCGGACGCCGAGCGCGAGCTGCGCGAGGCGCGGGCACAGACCCAGCGGCTGCTGCAGGAGCAGGCCGAGCGGCAGTCCCGGCTGGAGGCCGAGCTGCACGCCGAGGCGGTCAGCCGCCGTCAGCGGCTCGACGAGGAGCTCAACGAGCGCCGGCAGACCGTCGAATCGCATGTCAACGAGAACGTCGCCTGGGCCGAACAGCTGCGCGCCCGTACGGAGTCGCAGGCCCGCCGGCTGATGGAGGAGTCCCGGGCGGAGGCCGAGCAGGCGCTGGCGTCCGCGCGGGCCGAGGCGCATCGGCTGGCGGAGCGGGCCCGTGAGCGGCTGGGCACCGAGGCCGAGGAGGCCCGTGCCGAAGCGGAATCCATCCTGCGCCGGGCGCGTACGGACGCCGAGCGGCTGCTGAACGCCGCCTCCAACCAGGCCCAGGAAGCCACCGATCAGGCCGAGCAGCTGCGTACCAGCGCCGGCTCCGAGGCGGAGCAGGCGCGCCGGCAGGCCACCGAGCTGACCCGCGCCGCCGAGGCCCGTATCCAGGAGGCGGATACGGCGCTGCGCGAGGCGCGCGCCGAGGCCGACAAGCTCGTCGAGGAGGCGCAGCAGAACGCCACCAAGCGGCTGTCGGCGGCCGAGTCGGAGAACGAGCAGCGCACCCGTACGGCCAAGGCGGAGATCGCGCGGCTGGTCGGCGAGGCCACCAAGGAGTCCGAGGCGCTCAAGGCGGAGGCCGAGCAACTGCGGGCGGATGCCCGCGCGGAGACCGAGCGGCTGATCGCCGAGGCGCAGGAGACCGCCCGGTCCAAGGTGGCGGAGGACTCCGCGGCGCAGCTGGCGAAGGCGGCGCGCACCGCCGAGGAGGTGCTGACCAAGGCGTCGGAGGACGCCAAGGCCACCACCAAGGCGGCCGCGGAGGAGGCCGAACGGCTGCGCAGCGAGGCCGAGGCCGAGGCGGACCGGCTGCGCGAAGAGGCGCATGACACCGCGGCGCAGCTCAAGGGCGCGGCGAAGGACGACACCAAGGAGTACCGCGCCAAGACCGTCGAACTCCAGGAGGAGGCACGGCGGCTGCGCGGTGAGGCGGAGCAGCTGCGGGCGGACGCGGTCGCCGAGGGCGAGCGGATCCGCGGCGAGGCCCGCCGGGAGGCGGTCCAGCAGATCGAGGAGGCGGCCGGTACCGCCGAGGAGCTGCTGGTCAAGGCCAAGTCCGATGCCGAGGAGACCCGTTCGGGTGCCGTCGCGGAGAGCGAGCGGGTGCGGACGGAGGCCATCGAGCGCGCCTCGTCGCTGCGCCGGCAGGCCGAGGACGCGCTGGAGCGGGCCCGTTCGGAGGCCGAGCAGCTGCTGACCGAGGGCGCCGAGGCCGCGGAGCTGGTGACCACCGAGGCCGACAAGGCCGCCGCGAAGCTGCGCTCGGAGGCCGAGGAGGCCGCGCAGGAGCGGCGCGCCGAGGCGCAGGCGGAGCTGGACCGGCTGCGCAGTGAGGCGGAGGAGCGGGTCACCGCCGCCGAGGAGTCGCTGCGCGAGGCCCGTGCCGAGGCGGAGCGGCTGCGCCGCGAGACGCAGGAGGAGGCGGCCCGGCTCAAGGCGGAGGCCGCGGAGCGGCGGCGGACGCTACAGCAGCAGGCCGAGGAGGAGGCCGAGCGGCTGCGTACGGAGGCCGCCGCGGATGCCTCGGCGGCGCGTTCCGAGGGCGAGTCGGTGGCCGTACGGCTGCGCAGTGAGGCGTCCGCCGAGGCGGAGCGGCTCAAGGCGGAGGCGCAGGAGACCGCGGACCGGGTGCGCGCGGAGGCGGCGACCGCCGCGGAGCGCACGGGTACGGAGGCGGCGCAGGCGCTGGCAGCGGCCCAGGAGGAGGCCGCACGGCGGCGCCGGGAGGCCGAGCAGCTGCTGGGCGAGGCCCGCGAGGAGGCCCACCAGGAGCGCACGGCGGCGCGCGAGCAGAGCGAGGAGCTGCTCGCGTCGGCCCGTACGCGGGTCGCCGAGGCGCAGGAGGAGGCCGCGCGGCTGGTCGAGGACGCGGACCGGCGGGCCGGCGAGCTGGTGGCGGCGGCCGAGCAGACCGCGCAGCAGGTCCGGGACGCGGTCGCGGGGCTGCACGAGCAGGCCGGTGAGGAGATCGCCGGACTGCGTTCGGCGGCCGAACACGCGGCCGAGCGCACCAAGTCCGAGGCGCAGGACGAGGCGGACCGGGTCCGCAAGGACGCCTACGAGGAGCGGGAGCGCGCCTCGCAGGACGCGGCGCGGGTGCGGCACGAGGCGCAGGAGGCGTCGGAGGCCGCGAAGTCCCTTGCCGAGCGAGCGGTTTCCGAGGCCATCGAGGAGGCCGAGCGGCTGCGTACGGAAGCGGCCGGTGTGCTGGACGAGGCGCGCCGGGACGCCAACACGGCGCGGACCGAGGCGGCGGAGCAGGCCGACCAGCTGGTGTCGGAGGCGACCGCGCAGGCGGAGAAGCTGGTCACGGACGCCTCGGCGAAGGCACAGCGGCTGCGTACGGAGGCCTCGGACGCGCTGGCCGCGGGCGAGCAGGACGCGGCGCGGGCCCGTGCGGAGGCGCGGGACGACGCGAACCGTATGCGCTCGGACGCCGCGGAGCAGGCCGATGCCCTGATCGCCGAGGCGCGTGCGGAGGCCGAACGGATCGTCACCGAGGCGACCGAGCTGACGTCGTCGGCGCAGGACGACGCGGACCGTACGGTCCGGGAGGCGCAGCAGGCCGCCGACCAGCTGCGTACGGAGGGCGAGCAGCAGGCGCGCGCCCTGGTGGCGGAGGCGACCGAGGCGGCAAACCGACTGCGGGCCGAGGCGGCCGAGGTGCTGGAGAGCGCGCGTACGGACGCGGAGCGCACCGGCGACCAGGCGCGCGAGGCGGCCAACAAGACGCGTTCGGACGCCGCGGAGCAGGCCGACCAGCTGATGTCGGAGGCGGCCACCGAGGCGCAGCGGCTGCGTACCGAGGCGGCGGAGACGACCGCGGACGCCGAGCGGGACGCGGACCGTGCCCGGGCCGATGCCCGGGAGCAGGCGGACCGGATGATCGCGACGGCCACCGCGGAGGCGGACCGGCTGCGGGCGGAGGCGGCCGACACGGTCACCGCCGCGCAGGAGCACGCCAACCGCACCCGTAACGAGTCCGCGAAGGTCAAGGAGGACGCCGAGGCGGCCGCCGAGCAGCTGCGCACGGAGGCCCAGCAGGAGACGGACCGGCTGCTCGACGAGGCGCGCAAGGACGCCGCCAAGCGCCGTGGGGACGCCGCGGAGCAGGCGGACCAGCTCGTCGCCAAGGCGCAGGAGGAGGCGCTGAAGGCGGCCACCGCCGCCGAGGAGCAGGCCGACACGATGGTCGGGGCGGCCCGCAAGGAGGCCGAGCGGCTCGTCTCGGAGGCGACGGCCGACAGCAATGCCCGGGTGGAGAAGGCCCGTACGGACGCGAACACACTGCTGGAAGAGGCCCGCGGCGACGCCACGGCCATCAGGGAGCGTGCCGAGGAGCTGCGGCAGCGGATCGAGTCCGAGATCGAGGAGCTGCACGAGCGGGCCCGCCGGGAGTCGGCGGAGACGATGAAGAACGCCGGCGAGCGGGTCGACAAGCTCATCGCGCAGGCCACGGCGCAGCAGGTGGAGGCCGAGGAGAAGGCCGACCGGCTGGTGTCGGACGCGAACAGCGAGGCGAGCAAGGTCCGGATCGCGGCGGTGAAGAAGGCCGAGGGTCTGATCAAGGAGGCCGAGAACAAGAAGGCCGAGGCGGTGCGCGACGCGGACCGGATGCGTTCCGAGGCCAAGACCGAGGCCGCCCGGATCGTGGACGAGGGCAAGCGGGAGCTGGAGGTCCTGGTGCGCCGGCGCGAGGACATCAACACCGAAATCTCCCGAGTTCAGGACGTTCTGGAAGCCCTGGAATCGTTCGAAACACCCGGCGGGGGCGGCGACGGCAAGGGCGGCGGGGTGAAGGCGGCCGCGGGGGCGGGTGCAACTCGTTCGAGTGGCAAGCAGTCTGAGGGGTAGCCACTCAAACGAGGGGTCATTCTCCAGATCTAACGGGCAATGACTCGTTGACACGCCGTTGTGACCCCTAGGATTCTCCTTATCACCTCACCGGTCTCTTTCGACAGGAACCCCATGAGCGACACTTCCTCCCCCTTCGGCTTCGAGCTCGTGCGGCGTGGGTACGACCGCGGTCAGGTGGACGACCGCATTACGAAGCTCGTCGCCGACCGCGACAGCGCGCTGGCCCGCATCACGTCGCTGGAAAAGCGGATCGAGGAACTGCACCTCGAAACGCAGAACGCCCAGGCGCAGGTCAATGACGCCGAACCGTCCTACGCGGGCCTCGGTGCGCGCGTGGAGAAGATCCTCCGTCTCGCCGAGGAGGAGGCCAAGGACCTGCGCGAGGAGGCCCGCCGCGCCGCCGAGCAGCACCGTGAGCTGGCCGAGTCGGCCGCCCAGCAGGTCCGTAACGACGCCGAGTCGTTCGCCGCCGAGCGCAAGGCGAAGGCGGAGGACGAGGGCGCCCGGATCGTCGAGAAGGCCAAGAGCGAGGCGTCCACGCTGCGCTCCGAGGCGCAGAAGGACGCGCAGTCCAAGCGCGAGGAGGCGGACTCCCTCTTCGAGGAGACCCGTGCCAAGGCCGCGCAGGCCGCCGCCGACTTCGAGACCAACCTCGCCAAGCGCCGTGAGCAGTCCGAGCGCGACCTGGCCTCGCGTCAGGCCAAGGCCGAGAAGCGCCTCGCCGAGATCGAGCACCGCGCCGAGCAGCTCCGCCTGGAGGCCGAGAAGCTGCGTACGGACGCGGAGCGCCGGGCCCGCCAGACGGTGGAGACTGCGCAGCGCCAGGCCGAGGACATCGTGGCGGACGCCAACGCGAAGGCGGATCGTATCCGCAGCGAATCCGAGCGCGAGCTGGCGGCGCTGACCAACCGCCGCGACTCGATCAACGCGCAGCTGACCAACGTCCGCGAGATGCTGGCGACGCTGACCGGTGCGGCGGTGGCCGCGGCCGGTGCCCCCGGCGAGGAGGAGCCCATCTCCCGCGGCGTCCCCGCCCAGCAGACCCGCTGAACCGCCGGCAGGTTCCGCCCCGTACGACCGCGCCCCCGTACCGCCCTCTGTGGCGGTCACGGGGGCGCTGTCGTACGGGGGGTCAGCCGGGCGGCCCCGCCCCGGTGGCAGGGGGCACCGGACGCGCCTAGCGTGCGGTACATGATCGAGCTCGTGGGGCTGACCAAGTATTACGGCGACAAGCTCGCCGTGGACCACCTCACCTTCACGGTGCGGCCCGGTATCGTCACCGGCTTCCTCGGCCCCAATGGTGCGGGCAAGTCGACGACCATGCGGATGATGCTCGACCTGGACAACCCGACCTCGGGGACGGTCCGGATCGACGGCAAGCACTACCGGCAGTTGCAGGATCCGCTGACGTACATCGGCGCGCTGCTGGAGGCGAAGGCGGTGCACGGGGGCCGCAGCGCCGCCAACCATCTGCTGTGTCTGGCGCAGAGCAACGGCATTGCGCGCAGCCGGGTCGCCGAGGTGCTGGACATGGTGGGGCTGAGCACGGTCGCCAAGAAGCGTTCGAAGGGGTTCTCGCTCGGTATGGCGCAGCGGCTCGGTATCGCCGCGGCGCTGCTCGGCGATCCGCAGGTGCTGCTCTTCGACGAGCCGGTCAACGGCCTCGACCCCGAGGGCATCCACTGGATCCGCAATCTGATGAAGAATCTCGCGGCCCAGGGCCGTACGGTCTTCGTCTCCTCCCATCTGATGAGTGAGATGGCGCTCACCGCGGACCATCTGGTGGTGATCGGACAGGGCCGGCTGATGGCCGACACCTCGATGAAGGACTTCATCCACCAGAACTCCCGGTCGTACGTCCGGATGCGGTCCCCGGAGCAGCAGCGGCTGCTGGACGTGCTGCACACCGCGGGCATCAACGCGGTGGCGGTCGGCAACGGCTCGCTGGAGATCGACGGGGTGCCCGCCGACCGGCTGGGCGAACTGGCCGCCGAGCACCGGCTGGCCCTGCACGAGCTGAGCCCTCAGCAGGCCTCGCTGGAAGAGGCGTTCATGCAGCTGACGGCCGAGTCGGTGGAGTATCACGCGCACGACGGCGATCCGGTACCGGCGCAGGCCGGTCTCTCGCCGCACACCCGGACCCCGGCAGAACCGCAGTCGGCCGGGGCAGCGCCGGGCGAGCCGCAGCCGACCGGCTGGGGCGCGGACTGGCAGAGGAAGAGGAGCTGACGGATGGCGGCGGTCGGGCAGGTCATTCGGTCCGAATGGACCAAGATCAGGTCGGTGCGGTCGACGGTGTGGACGCTGGGCATCGCCGTGGTGGTCACCGTCGTGCTGGGTGTGCTGATCTGCACCCTGGCCAGCAACGACTTCGACTCGATGCCGGTCAGGGACCGGCTTTCTTTCGACGCCACCAATATCAGCTTCGCGGGGATGGGCCTGGGGCAGCTGGCGATGATCGTCTTCGGGGTGCTGGTGGTCTCGAACGAGTACAGCACCGGCATGATCCGCGCCTCGCTGGCCGCCGTACCGCAGCGCGGCACCTTTCTGTTCTGCAAGCTGCTGGTGGCCACCGCTCTGGTCTTCGCCGTCGGCCTGGTGACCAGCTTCTTGACGTTCTTCGCGGGACAGGCGGCGCTGGGCGACCTCCGGGCGTACATCGGCGATCCCGGGGTGCTGCGGGCGGTGATCGGCGGCGGGCTCTATATGACGCTGATCGCGCTGTTCTCGATGGCGGTGGCCACGATGCTGCGCAGTCCGATGCTCTCGCTGGGCATCCTGATGCCGTTCTTCTTCCTGATCTCGAACATTCTGGGAAATGTCTCGGCGACCCGGAAGCTCGGCCGCTTTCTGCCGGACCAGGCGGGCTCGAAGATCATGCAGGTGGTCGCGCGGACCAACGACGATGTGCCGTACGGCCCGTGGGGCGGGCTCGGCATCATGATCGCCTGGACGGCGGCCGCGCTCATCGGCGGGTACGTCCTGCTGAAGAAACGGGACGCATGACCGCTGGACGTGCCCGTCACGTGGGGTGATCCTCACTTCCCTCCGTTTTGACGGGAACCGTCAACGGACCGATAGCCTCCTAACCCTCACGGGGGCACGAGGGCGCCTCTGCCCCGACCAATCTCGCGAGGGGCGGAGAATGATCGAGGCAGTCGGCCTGACAAAGCGCTATGGCGCCAAGACGGCCGTGTACAACCTGTCGTTCCAGGTACGGCCGGGCACGGTGACCGGCTTCCTGGGGCCCAACGGCTCCGGTAAGTCGACGACCATGCGCATGATCCTTGGCCTGGACGCACCGACCTCGGGGCACGCCACCATCGGTGGCCGGCCCTTCCGCAGCCTCCCCAACGCGCCCCGCCAGGTGGGCGCGCTGCTCGACGCCAAGGCCGTGCACGGCGGCCGCAGCGCACGCCAGCATCTGCTCTCGCTCGCCCAGCTGTCCGGCATTCCGGCCCGCCGGGTCGACGAGGTGCTCGGCGTGGTCGGCCTCCAGGAGGTCGCGGCGCGGCGCTCCAAGGGCTTCTCGCTCGGCATGGGCCAGCGCCTGGGCATCGCGGCGGCGCTGCTCGGCGATCCGCAGGTGCTGCTCTTCGACGAGCCGGTCAACGGTCTCGACCCCGAAGGCATCCTGTGGGTGCGCAATCTGATGAAGCAGCTGGCGGCCGAGGGCCGTACGGTCTTCGTCTCCTCGCATCTGATGAGTGAAATGGCGCTCACCGCCGAGCACTTGATCGTGATCGGCCGCGGGCAGCTGCTGGCGGACATGTCGGTCAAGGACTTCATCTCGGCCAACTCCGCCGATTTCGCCCGGGTCCGTACACCCGACACCGAGCCGGAGCAGCGCGAGAAGCTGACCGCCGCGATCGGTGAGGCGGGCGGTCAGGTCACGCCCGAGCAGGACGGTGCGCTGCGGGTGACCGGGCTGCCGCTCCCCCGTATCAGCGATCTCGCGCACGGGGCCGATGTCCGGCTGTGGGAGCTGTCGCCGCACCAGGCCTCCCTGGAAGAGGCGTACATGCGGATGACGCAGGGCGCCGTGGACTACCGCTCGACGGCCGACCCGCGGGCCGGTCTGCAGGAAGTCCCCGCCGGGTACGCCCCGCAGGGCGGCGCTCCGCAGGGGTACGCCGGCGGCCCGGGGTACGCCGGCGGCCCGGGGTACCCGGCCGGTCAGCCCGGGATGCCCGGCCAGGTTCCGGCCGGTGTCCCCGGCCAGGGGCAGCCGAATCCGTACGCCCAGCCCGATCCGTACGCCCAGCAGGCGCCCGGGGCCGCTCCGGGGCCCGGATATCCGCCGCCCGGACAGCCTCAGGGTCACCCGTACGGGGCACCCGCGTCGTACGGTGCGCCCCACCCTTACGGGCAGCAGCCCGCCGCGCCGATGCCGCCCGCGGCCCCCGCGCAGCCCGTGCCCACCGCCCCCGCCGCCATGCCCACGCCGCACAACGAGGACGCCCGATGACCAGCCCTCAGCAGCCGCAGCCCCAGCCGCAGCCTGAGCGCGGACCGCACGACACCGGCGCGCAGGAGCAGCCGGTGCCGCCCGCACCGCCGATGCCGCCCACCGCACCGCCCACCGCACCGCCGCAGCCGCCCGCCCAGGCCGCACCGGCC
>NZ_QUAC01000235.1 GCF_003389455.1 Streptomyces inhibens
CCTGCCCCGGCGCCCTCCCCCACTCTCCCCCGCCACCTCAAATTCAAGGACATGAACTCAACTCTCTTACTACAGAGACGACTTCAGCCCACACCCGCACCACCTCAAGGCTTGACTCACACCACCTCCGCCTCTAGCTTCACCCCGCACGGCAGATTCATACTGAAATCCAAGGTTCATATATAGGAAGGAAGTTGGATGCGTACGCCCGGTTCCGCCCGTTCCCTCCGTTCCCCCCGTTCTCGCCGTTCTCGCCGTTCCCATCGCATTCGCCCCCTCTTGACCGCCCACGGCGCCGCCGCCCTCCTGGGCGCCGCCGCGTTACTCCCCCTGGCCACCTCGGCCACAGCCGCCACCGGCAGCACTCCTGCCGCTTCTCCCACCCGAGTCATCGAGGTGTCGACGGCCGCGCAGCTCAAGGACGCGCTCGCCGCCGCGAAGCCGGGTGACTCGATTCAGCTCGCCGACGGCACGTACAACGGCAACTTCAAGACCACTGCCGCCGGCACCTCCGGGTCCCGCATCACGCTCACCGGTTCATCGAAGGCCGTCCTGACCGCGGGCGGCGGCTATGGGCTCCACCTGAACGGCGCCTCGTACTGGACCGTCAAGGGAATCACCGTCACCGGCGGCCAGAAGGGGATCATGATGGACGCCTCGAACGGCGTCGTCATCGACTCCGTCACCGTGCATGACCTGGACATGGAGGGCGTGCACTTCCGCAAGTCCAGCAAGGACGGCGTCATCAAGAACTCCACCATCCGCGACACCGGCAAGAACGGCAGCGGCATGGGTGAGGGGGTGTACGTCGGCAGCGCGGGCGGCACCGACGACAAGAGCGACAACGTGCAGATCCTCGGCAACACCATCGGGCCAGGTGTCGGCGGCGAGAACATCGACATCAAGGAAGGCACCACCGGCGCGAAGATCATCGGCAATACGTTCGACGGCAGTGGGCTGACCGGCGCCCATTACGACGACTCGTGGGTCGACATCAAGGGCAACAAGGTCCTCGTCGAGAACAACAAGGGCAAGCACACCACCAACAACGGCTACGAGACCCACACCCAGCAATCGGGCTGGGGCTGCGGCACGGTCTTCCGTGGCAACACGTCCGATCTGAGCGGCGCCACCGGACCCGACCGTTATGGATTCAACATCACCCATTACGACGTATCCGGCTGCCCGGTCACCATCGCGCGCGACAACACCGTCACCGGCGGCCGCGGCGTCGCCAATCCGGGCATCCCCGTGGGCTGACCGTTGCGCAGCAATACCCCCGGGACCCGAGGACATGACCGCCCCCGGATACGACGAAGGCCCGCTCCCCCTGAGGGGAACGGGCCTTCGTCTATCGGCTAGTGCCTAGCGGCGAACCGCCGGGCGCCTGTCGACGCGAGCTCAGCTCTGGCCGCCGGCCAGCTTCTCGCGCAGCGCGGCGAGCGCCTCGTCCGACGCCAGGGCGCCGGAGGTGTCCGCCGACTCCGAGGAGTACGAGCCGCCGCCACCGGCCTGGCCGCCGCCGGCCTGGCCGCCACCCTGCGCCGCCGGCGCCGCAGCGCCCTCGGCCGCAGCCTGCTCGTCGGCCTCGCGGGACTTGATGACCTGAGCCTGGTGCTGCTCGAAGCGCTGCTGCGCCTCGGCGTACTGGTTCTCCCACGCCTCGCGCTGGGACTCGTAGCCCTCGAGCCAGTCGTTGGTCTCCGGGTCGAAGCCCTCGGGGTAGATGTAGTTGCCCTGGTCGTCGTAGGACGCGGCCATGCCGTACAGGGTCGGGTCGAACTCGACCGCCGACGGGTCGGCACCGAAGGACTCGTTGGCCTGCTTCAGCGAGAGGCTGATGCGACGGCGCTCGAGGTCGATGTCGATGACCTTGACGAAGATCTCGTCGTTGACCTGGACAACCTGCTCCGGGATCTCCACGTGGCGCTCGGCCAGCTCGGAGATGTGGACCAGGCCCTCGATGCCCTCGTCGACGCGCACGAACGCACCGAAGGGAACGAGCTTGGTGACCTTACCCGGGACGACCTGACCGATCTGGTGGGTCCGGGCGAACTGCTGCCACGGGTCTTCCTGGGTGGCCTTGAGCGACAGGGAGACGCGCTCGCGGTCCATGTCGACGTCGAGAACCTCGACGGTGACTTCCTGGCCGACCTCGACAACCTCGGACGGGTGGTCGATGTGCTTCCAGGAGAGCTCGGAGACGTGGACGAGGCCGTCGACGCCACCCAGGTCCACGAAGGCACCGAAGTTGACGATGGAGGAGACGACGCCGGAGCGCACCTGACCCTTCTGAAGGGTGGTGAGGAAGGTCTGGCGGACCTCGCTCTGGGTCTGCTCCAGCCAGGCACGGCGGGACAGGACCACGTTGTTGCGGTTCTTGTCCAGCTCGATGATCTTGGCCTCGAGCTCCTTGCCCACGTAGGGCTGAAGGTCGCGGACGCGGCGCATCTCGACCAGGGAGGCCGGGAGGAAGCCACGGAGGCCGATGTCGAGGATGAGACCACCCTTGACGACCTCGATGACGGTACCGGTGACGATCCCGTCCTCTTCCTTGATCTTCTCGATGGTGCCCCAGGCACGCTCGTACTGGGCGCGCTTCTTCGAGAGGATCAGGCGGCCTTCCTTGTCCTCCTTCTGGAGAACAAGGGCTTCGATCTCGTCACCGACGGCGACGACCTCATTGGGGTCGACGTCGTGCTTGATCGAGAGCTCGCGGCTCGGGATGACGCCTTCGGTCTTGTAACCGATGTCGAGCAGGACCTCGTCCCGGTCGACCTTCACGATGACGCCGTCGACGATGTCGCCGTCGTTGAAGTACTTGATCGTCTCGTCGATCGCGGCGAGGAAGGCTTCCTCGTTACCGATGTCGTTGACCGCAACCTGCGGGGTGGTGGCGGTGGTCTCGGTGCTGCTCGTCATGTGGGAAAGGGCTCCGGTGCGGACATTGAAGTCGTAGGTACTGCTACGCCGAGAGCCCGTATCGCCTCTGCATAAGCCGGACAGTGTCAAAGACGTATCTTCCGGAAGTTCAGAGATGCCGGAGCATCCGTCACAATCCGAAACGCCTCAAAACCGAGGGGACATACATACAGATGCGAGCGCGGCCTGCTCCGTCTGAGGCGCGCAAGCCCGCAGCGCAACTTGTAGCATACGGGGGCAGCCGGACACGGTCAATGCGCGAACGCGCACACCCGGGACAGAATGCCCCATAACCGGCACACGCGGTGTTCCGCGAGGTCGAACGGCCTCACAGTCCCTGCAGCTACAAGCAGTGCGAAGACTACGACGACGGGCGCAATGAACCAAGACCACGAGCCGGAGGCGACTCGCCGTGACGCCTCGGACACCGAAAGCAGCCGGGCCAATCGGGGCTGGTGGGACCGTAACGCCGACGAGTACCAGAGCGACCACGGTGCGTTTCTCGGGGACGACCGCTTCATCTGGGGTCCCGAGGGGCTCGACGAGGCGGACGCCGCGCTGCTCGGGCCGGCCGCAGAGCTGAAGGGGCGGCGGATCCTGGAGATCGGAGCCGGCGCGGCGCAGTGCTCCCGCTGGCTGGCGGCGCAGGGCGCGCTCCCGGTGGCGCTGGATCTCTCCCACCGGCAACTGCAGCACGCGCTGCGGATCGCCGACGGGCTGGCCGACGACGCCACCGAGCTGGTGGAGGCGGACGCGGGGGCGCTGCCGTTCCGCGACGGAAGCTTCGACCTCGCCTGTTCCGCGTACGGCGCGCTGCCGTTCGTCGCCGATCCGGTGCGGGTGCTGCGCGAGGTGCGCCGGGTGCTGCGGCCGGGCGGCCGGTTCGTCTTCTCCGTCACCCACCCCCTCCGCTGGGCCTTCCCGGACGAGCCGGGGCCCGAGGGGCTGTCGGTGGCGGCTTCCTACTTCGATCGCACGCCGTACGTCGAACAGGACGGGAGCGGCCACGCGGTGTATGTCGAGCACCACCGGACGCTGGGCGACCGGGTCCGGGACGTGGTGGCCGCCGGTTTCCGGCTGGAGGATCTCGTCGAACCGGAATGGCCGGAGTGGAACACCCAGGAGTGGGGCGGCTGGTCCCCGCTGCGCGGGCATCTGATTCCGGGGACGGCGATCTTCGTGTGCGTGGCGGGGGCTTAGGGGCTCGGGGGGCTGCGGGGGCTCAGGGGACTTAAGAGGCCGTCCCGCCGCCGTCTCCGGGCAGCGGCCTGCCGACGTGCTTGGCCGGGGCGGCAGACTGGGGGCGTGATCCTCCCCCAATCTTCGGCCGGGGGCGCCGCCCACGCCCTTGCCCAGCTGCCCGTACGTACCGCGCTGCCCGCGCTCCGTGCCGCCCTCGACGGGCCCGGTACGGCGGTGCTCTGCGCCCCGCCGGGCACCGGCAAGACGACCCTGGTGCCGCTGGTTCTCGCCGGTCTGACCGGTGAGGGGCCGGTGCGGCGGGTGCTGGTCGCCGAGCCGCGCCGGATCGCGGCCCGCGCCGCGGCGCGGCGGATGGCCTGGCTGCTGGGCGGGAAGGTCGGCGAGGACATCGGGTTCACGGTGCGCGGTGAGCGCCGGGCCGGGCCCCGCACCGTCGTGGAAGTGGTGACCACCGGGGTGCTGCTGCAGCGGCTGCAGCGCGACCCCGAGCTGGCCGGCGTCGATGTGGTGGTGCTCGACGAGTGCCACGAGCGGCATCTGGACGCCGATACCTCCGCGGCCTTCCTTCTGGACGTACGCGAGACGCTGCGGCCCGAGCTGCGGCTGGTGGCCGCGTCGGCGACCACGGACGCCCAGGGGTGGGCACGTCTGCTGGGCGGCCCCGACGGGGCGGCGCCGGTCGTCGAGGCGACGGGCGTGTCGCATCCCGTAGGAGTGGTGTGGGCGCCTCCGGAGCGGCCGGTGCGGCCGGCACACGGGATGCGGGTCGATCCGGCGCTGCTGACGCATGTGGCGAGCGTGGTGCGGCGGGCGCTGCGGGAGCAGTCGGGCGATGTGCTGTGCTTTCTGCCCGGTGTCGGGGAGATCGGGCGCGTCGCCGGGGAGCTGACCGGTGTGGACGCCGAGGTGCTGCAGGTGCACGGGCGGGCGCCGGCCGAGGTACAGGACGCGGTGCTGGCGGGCGGGGACGGCGCCCGGCGGGTGGTGCTGGCGACCTCGGTGGCGGAGTCCAGCCTGACCGTGCCGGGCGTGCGGGTGGTGGTCGACAGTGGGCTGGCGCGGGTGCCGCGGACGGATCATGCGCGGGGGCTCAGCGCGCTCACGACCGTACGGGCCTCCCGGGCGGCGGGCCGCCAGCGCGCCGGGCGGGCCGGGCGCGAGGCGCCGGGTGTGGTGTATCGGTGCTGGTCGGAGGGCGAGGACGGGCGGCTGCCGGCCTTCCCCGATCCGGAGATCAAGGTGGCGGATCTGACGGCGTTCGCCTTGCAGGCGGCGTGCTGGGGCGATCCGGCGGCGAGCGGTCTTGCGCTGCTCGATGCGCCGCCGGCCGGTGCGCTGGCCGCGGCGCGGGAGGTGCTGACGGCGATCGGCGCGGTGGACGAGGACGGCCGGGCGACGGAGCGGGGCACCCGGATGGCGCGGCTCGGGTTGCATCCCCGACTGGCGCGCGCCCTGGTGGACGGCGCGCCCGAGGTCGGCGTACGGCGGGCCGCGGAGGTGGTCGCCCTGCTGAGCGAGGAGCCGCCGCGGGCGTACGGGGACGATCTGGCGGCCGCGTGGCGCACCGCGCGACGGGGTGGCGATGCCTACGCCGCCAGGTGGCGGCAGGAGGCCCGGCGGCTGGCGTCGGCGGCCGGAGAGCCGGGGGCGCGGCCGGGGTCAGGTTCAGGGTCGGCTTCAGGGTCGGGCGAGGTTTCGGGCGCGGGTGAGGTGTCAGGGGCGGGCCGGGGCCCGGGAGCGGGCAGGCGTCCCGGCGTCGGCGAGGGCGCGGCCGCAGCCAGGAGCACCGCCGGCGGTTCCGGCACCGGCACGAACGGCTCCCGTAACCCCGCGGGCTCATCCCCCACCGACGACGCCGTCGCCGGGCTCATCGCCGCGTTGGCGTTTCCGGAGCGGGTGGCGCGGGTGCGCGGGGTCGGGAGTTACCTCATGGCATCCGGGACCGGGGCGGAGCTGGCGGGGGCGGGGCCGCGCCCGGGGACTCAGGCCGGGGACACCTCGCGACTGCGGGAGGCGGGGTGGCTGGCGGTTGCGGTGGCGGACCGGCCGGTGGGGGCGGTGTCGGCGCGGGTGCGGCTGGCGGCGGTGATCGATGAGGCGACGGCGTGTGCGGCCGCGCGGGCGCTGTACTCGTCCGGTGAGGAGGTGCGCTGGTCGGACGGGGACGTGGTAGCCAGGACGGTGACCCGGCTGGGGGCGATCGAGCTTGCGGCGCGGCCGCTGACCGCGCCCGACCCCGGGCTGCTGCGGGACGCGGTGGTGTCGGGGCTGCGGCGGGAGGGGCTCGGGCTGCTGCGGTGGTCGGCCGGCGCGATGTCGTTGCGGCAGCGGATGGCGTTCCTGCACCGGGAGTTGGGCGCGCCATGGCCCGATGTGTCGGACGCGGCGCTGCTGGAGCGCGTCGAGGAGTGGCTGGGTGTGGAACTCGGGCGGGCGCGGCGGCGGGCCGATCTGGAGCGGGTCGACGCGGGGCAGGCGCTGGCCCGGCTACTGCCGTGGGCGACCGGTGACGCGGCCCGTTTCGAGGAGCTGGCGCCGGAGCGTATCGAGGTGCCGAGTGGTTCGCGGGTACGGGTGGATTACGGCGGTGAGCAGCCGGTGCTGGCCGTCAAGCTGCAGGAGTTGTTCGGCCGGCAGGAGTCACCGCGAGTGGCCGACGGCCGGGTGCCGGTGCTGGTGCATCTGCTCTCCCCCGCGGGGCGTCCGGCCGCCGTCACGGCCGATCTCGCCTCGTTCTGGAGGGACGGATACCGGTCCGTGCGTGCGGAGTTGCGCGGCCGCTATCCCAAGCACCCCTGGCCGGAGGACCCTTCGACGGCCGAGCCGACCCGGCACACGACGGCGCGGCTCAAGCGGGGCTGACCCGAGGGCCACCGGGCGCGGAGTCAAGCGGCCACCCCCTCTCCCAGCAGCTTGGCCGCATACCACTCGCTGAGCGTCTCCGGCCCCGGCAGCGCCGTGTCCCGGTCGGCCGGGACGACCACCAGCACATTGCGGAGAAAGCAGGAGTAGCAGACGGGGTCGGTGTCCTGGGCAAGGCACAGGAGCTGGTCGCCGCCGCGCCAGAGAGCGAAGTGGAGGTCGGCGTCGGGGGTGCCGTCGGCCGGGTCGGGGCCGCTGGTCATGGCGCTGGGGTGGCCGAAGCGCGCGGTGAGGAGTGCGGCGGCGGCCTGCCAGTCGGCGTCCAGCCGGCTGCGGCCCTCGTCGGGGTGGAGGGTCCAGCCGCGGGCACGGCCCCAGACCGCGGCGAGGTGGTCGGCGTCGGACACACCGTCGTACTCGGGGTCGTAGACGCTGAAGGTCGCCCAGGTGGTCTGGCCGGACGGGCCCGGGTCGCCGTCGTAGTGGCCCGACCAGATGACCTGTCCGGCGGCGGTTTCGTAGGAGTCGTCGAATTCGGAGTAGCGCCATCCGTGGGTGGCCAGGAAGGCGTCGAAGGCCTCAATGCCGTCCAAGGAGTCGATGGACTCGATGGACTCGATGGATCCGTCAGAGAGACCGGGGGCGCCAGAGAGGCCGGTGGCGCGGATGTGGGCGCGGTGCTCGTGGTGAGCGTGGTCCGGGGCATCCGACGGGGCGTCGCCGCAGGCCAGGTGGGTCAACT
The DNA here is from genome assembly GCF_003389455.1 of Streptomyces inhibens. Classification (GTDB taxonomy): domain Bacteria; phylum Actinomycetota; class Actinomycetes; order Streptomycetales; family Streptomycetaceae; genus Streptomyces; species Streptomyces inhibens. The sequence goes on from NZ_QUAC01000235.1 coordinate 7,730, forward strand.
CCACGAGCTGTGCGATGACTTCGTCGGTGACGGGGCAGTTCGCTAACGTCATGTGTTCACGTTACGGGCCGCCACTGACAACGCCCTCGTCGGACGCCGGCGACGGTGCGGACGAGGGCCGCCGGGCCGATGCAGCGGGGCGGCGGCTGCGGGCTTCGAGGTGCAGGCTCAGTGCGAGGAGCGCGGCGCCGAGGACCAGGAACCCCCAGGGGAGGTAGCTGGTGAGCAGCAGGACCAGGGTGCGCTGGGAGGTCACCATGGCCACGATGGAGTCGGCGTAGTCGTCGCGCATCTTCACATGGCCGGCGAACGCGGTGACCTTGCCGCCACCGGGCAGCAGATCGCCGCCGCGCAGCTCCTCCTTGTGGATCTCCTGGCCGTTGACCGGTGCGCCGGTGACCGGTTCCACCCAGAACATCCGCTTGGTGGTGTACCAGCGGGTGGTGCCCATCTTCTCGACGGACTCCGGGGTGATGCCCTTGACCGGCATCTTCTTGGGGAGCGGGACCTTGGTCCAGGGGATGGTCTGCTCGAAGTAGTAGACCTCCAGGCCGCGGAAGGTGCGCGTCCCCTTGTAGTGGATGGGGGCCGAGGTCCGGGTCTGGGCGTCGAAGTAGGTGTAGTCGCGCTTCTCGGTGAGGAACGGCCACTTGTACTCGATGCCTTCGCGGCGTACCGGATCGCCGTCGACCATCTCGCCGGTGGCGTGCACGGGTTCCTGGGAGTGCGCGTCGAAGATGTAGCGCTCGGGGATTTCGGAGACCATCTTGCCGTCGGGGCCGGCGACATAGGACAGGGCGTCCCAGACGACGACGTCGCGGCCCGCGGTCTGCTCGATCCGGTCGGATGCGGCGACATCGCCCTTGAGGGTCTGCACGATGGTGACCTTGGGGACCTGTTTGGCCTTCATCGTCCCGTAGTCGATGAGGGTGGCAGGCTTGGCCTCCAGGACCGTGTCCTGGTACTGGCTGGGCGGGATCTTGGCGAGCCGCGGGAAGGCGTACCACCGCATCAGCGGGGACAGGGCGGTGAAGAAGACGGCGAGGGCGAGCAGCACCAGGCTCGCCCAGCGGCGCATCCCTCTCGCTGCTGTACGGCGGGCGGGATCGGTGGTGTGGGTACCGGCCGGGGGTGTGGGGGTTGTCCCCGTAGTTGGCACGTTGCGGCGCATGGCGGTGGCGTCCCTCCCTCAGGGGTGCTTGGGGACGGTGGTCAGCAGCGGTTTGGGGGAGGTCGTGCCGCTGGGCGCGCCGATCGCGGTGATCGTGAAGATGAGGGCGAGCGCCGCGGCCAGTCCGGCCGCGGCTGCTGTCAGGGCGCGCATGGGCGGCCTCCCGGAGAGCTGCTGTGCCTGTCCGGGGGACGTCCCCGGGCCCCCGATGGCGTCAGGGCGGGGGCACCGTAGCAACGGGCGGCTGAGATGAGAACACGTTGCACCGCCGTCCCGCCCTGGACGGCGGGCGGGACGGCGGTGGGACTGCGGTGTCGGGCCGGGCGCGGAGGCCGGCCGGAGGAGGTGCCTTTGTGGTGGCGAGGGGCCGGGCGGCTCGTTACGACCCGGCCGGGGCGGCGACCTTCAGCTTGATGGTGAGGACCGTGCCGTCGGCGGTGGTCAGCCGCAGCAGGAAGGTCCCGGCGTGCGCGTCCGTGTAGATCTTCGGGAGCTTGAGCAGGCCGTCGGCGTCCGTGGTGAGCCCGGTGAGTGTGCGGACCGGCTTGTCCTTGTCGTCGCCGGTGGCCTCGGGGTCCTTGAAGTAGGGGCCCTTGTCGTTCTCCACGGGGTTCTTCGGGTCGTCGGTGACCATGGTCGCGGTGACCGGCACACCCGCCGCGATCTTGTCCTGGTACGTCGCCTTGACCTCGACCGCGTCCTCCGCGAAGGCCTGGCCGGCGGTCGCCGTCAGCTCCTTGTCCGAGGTACGGACGAGTTTGTCGGCCTTCGGCGCCGGCTTGGCCTTGACGGTGGCGCCGAAGTCGACGGCGGGCACGGTACGGCCGACGGCCGTCGCACGGATCGCGAAGGCGCCGGCCTTGTCGCCCGCACGCAGTGTGGGCGCGGTGGCCAGGCCGTCCTTGTCCGTGGTGACGGTGACGGTGGTCGCGTCGTCGGGGAAGCGGGCGTCGGTGGAGGCGGGGAGGGTGAAGCGGACGGGGGCGCCGGCGACCGGCTTGCCCGCCGAGTCCTCGGCGCGCACCTGGGGTGACGTGGCGAACTCGGTGCCGGCGGTGGCGCTGAGGTCCTTGTCGCCGACCCGTTGGAGGGCGGTGAGCGGGGCGGGCTTGGTGGGCGGCTTGGGGGTGGGTGTGGGTGTGGGGGTGGGCTTGTCGGTGGGCTTCCCCGTGCCGCCGCCCGGTGTGGGGCCGGTGCCGTCCGAACCTCCTGGCGTGCCGGGCTCGTTCGGCTTTCCCTTGCCGGGTGTGCCGGATCCGCCGGGCTTCGGGCTCTTGCCGGAGCCCCGGCCATGGCTCGTACCGCGGCCGGTCGGGGCGTGGTTGTCGTCCCCGGCCGCCCCACCGCCGCGCCGGTGCACCGGGAGCACGCCCTTGCCGTCCGGCACCTCGTGGGTGCCGTGGCGGTAGAACTCGAACCAGGACAGCACGGTCCGCAGATATTCCTCGGAGTTATTGTAGCCGAGGATCGCCCGGTTCAGGTCGCGCCGGTCCGAGAGGTCGCGGCCGTTGGCGCAGAGGTAGCGGCCGGCGGCGAGTGCCGCGTCGAAGACGTTGTTGGGGTCCTTCTTGCCGTCGCCGTTGCCGTCGGCGCCCCAACCGCTGCCGTCGGGGCCGCCCTCGGACCAGGTGGAGGGGATGAACTGCATCGGGCCCACGGCGCGGTCGTGGGTGAGGTCGCCGTCGTAGCGGCCGTGGTCGGTGTCGGTGATCCGGGCGAAGCCATGGCCGTTGAGCTGCGGGCCGAGGATCGGCTGGAGGGTCGTGCCCTCGGCGTCGACCGCTCCGCCGCGCGCCTGGCCGGATTCGACCTTGCCGATTCCGGCGAGCAGCTGCCAGGGCAACCGGCAGCCCGGGTCGGACGCGCCGATCCGGGATTCGGCCTTCTTGTAGGCGGCCAGGACGGTGGCGGGGATGCCGGCCTCGGCGGGTCCGGTGCCGAGGGCGGGGCCGTGGCCGGTTTCGTGCGAACCGTTGGGCGGCGCCGGGCTCTTGAAGGGCGGCCGATCGGTGAAGTACGTCGATCCGCCGTCGATGGGGGTGTCGGCAGGGGGCGGGGTCGGTTCCTGGTCCTTGGCGGCCGCGCTCCCGGTGGCGGCCGGCGCCTGAGAGGCGGTCAGGGCGGCGAGCACCAAGGCCACCACGGCCGTCGTGGCCGCTCCCCTTCGGAGCCGCCGCCGGAATGTGGCTGCCATATGTGGTCCCCTCNACGGCCGTCGTGGCCGCTCCCCTTCGGAGCCGCCGCCGGAATGTGGCTGCCATATGTGGTCCCCTCCGCGTTGCCCCACCGCGTTGCTGACGCGGTGTCGCGCTCCCCAGCGCTCCAACTCAGGCGACACTACGACAACTCGGGCCTGGCATCTACCACCCTCATCGGACACATAATGATCCGAATCGATCAGGGGGAAGCACCATGCCGTTCACGCTCAGCCATGCCGCCGCTGTGCTCCCGGCCATCCGGCGGACCGGGGCAGCGCGCGGTCCGTTGGTCGCCTCGGCGCTCGTCGCGGGGTCGTTCGCGCCGGACATGACGTACTACGCGGACACTCTGGTGCCGGGTGCCATGGAGTTCGGCGAGGTCACCCACTCGCTGTTCGGCGTGCTGACGGTGGACGTCCTGTTCACCGTGGCGTTGGTCGGTGGCTGGCTGTTGTTGCGCGAACCGTTGCTGGAACTGCTGCCCCGGGCGTGGCGCGGACGGGTCCGGGCGTTCGCCCATGGGCGTCCCTGGAAGCCGGGCGGACCCCGTGAACTGGCCGCGCTGGCCGGCTGGTTCCTGCTCTCGGCGGTGCTCGGGGCCACCACTCATGTGGTCTGGGACGCCTTTACCCACCCGGGCCGCTGGGGCACCCGGCTGATACCCGGCCTGGACCGGACCGTGGCCGGGTTCCCGGTCGCCACATATCTGCAGTACGGCACATCGGCGCTCGCACTGGCGGGGATGGGGTGGTTCGTGTGGTCGGCGCTGCGGGGTGAGGGCGCGGGCGGGGGTGCCGGTGCGGGGCCGGCGGCGCCCGCCGCCATCCCCGCCCTGACCGTCCGGCAGCGGCTGCTGGTGACCGTTCCGCTCGCCGTGTGCGTACTCCTCGGCGCCCTGCACCGCACCCTGCGGGCACACGCCACCTACGGCGACGCGGCGACCTGGTTCGACTACATCCCGACCGTACTCTTCGGCGCCGGCGCCGGCCTCGCCCTCGGGCTGCCGCTCTACGCGGTGGCCGTACGGCTGCTGCACCGCCATCTGCGCCGCACCCGGTCAGCCGGCCACGGGGCCTCGGTGCAGCTGCCGAGGCCCGCGGACCGGTCCGCATCCCGGACGGGGTCCGCGCCGGGTGCCGCGTCCGCCTCAGGAACGACGGCGTCCGCCTCCGAGTGAGGGCGCCCGGGGAGCCCGCTGTGCACCCGCGCCCGCTGCACGACGTCGGGCTACTCGACGAGAGCCGTGTCGGGCTGCGGCGCTGGGGCCGGGGCAGCGCGCCGGGCGGCCCGCAGCAGGCACGCACCGCAGGCGAAGCCGATGGCTGCGGCCAGCAGATGACCGACGGTGGTGAAGTCAGGCAGCACACCGCTCCAGTCGCCGCCGCTCACCGGCCAGGCGACGACCCCGGCCGCCGCGAGCCACCGCGCCCGCTTCAGCAGGAGTGCCCCCGTCGCAAGCACCGCTTCGGCCCCGTAACTGATCCCGAAGTCGGTGGCATGCCGAACGCTGTCCGGGTACCAGCCGTGGGCGATGGCCACGTGGATCAACGGCGCGGTGAGCAGCGTGGCCGCGAGGTGTCCCAGGACGAAGATGCCGACGGCACGCCCCGCTCCGTACCGCCGTTCCAGCCATGCCAGGCACACGCTGACGCCGATGCCGAGCGTGATCAGCGTGCCGACGAAGGCAAGTGAGGTGAATTCGGTCAGCGTGCCGTCGAAGAACAGCATGCTGCCCGCCAGTACGCGGACCGGACGGTCTTGAAGATTGTCCAGATTGGTACTGACGCCGAGCACCACTCTCTGCGCCTCCGCGGTGGACAGCACCGAAGTGCACCACAGATGGGTCAACAAGAGCAGTCCGACATATCCAGTGGTGACCGGACTGCGGGAGACGTAGGTGCCCAGGACTCGGGCGACACGGCGCATCACGGGGTGATCAAAGCAGAGCGCTTGCGCCGTCAACAAAATCCACGACGCGTCAGGCAACGACTGTGATCCGGCCACCGCCGGGCGGGCCGGACCGGGCCGCAACTCGACGCGGTGCGGGCCGGGTTGCGGCCGGCAAAGCCGGGGCGGAGCGGGGCCTTGTCTGCCCCCGCCCCCTTCCCGGCCCCGCGCCGTTCCCGGCCCGCCTCCGCCTCAGTGCGCCGCCGACTCCCAGTCCTTGCCGGAGCCGACCGAGACATCCAGCGGGGCCCTCAGTTCGACCGCCGCGGCCATCTCCCTGCGGACCAGTTCCTCGACCTTCTTGCGTTCGCCCGGGGCCACCTCGACGACGATTTCGTCATGGACCTGGAGCAGCATCCGCGACGTCAGCTTCGCCGCGCGCAGTGCCGCGTCGACCCGCAGCATCGCGATCTTCACGATGTCGGCGGCGGTGCCCTGGATCGGTGCGTTCAGCGCCATCCGCTCGGCCATTTCGCGGCGCTGGCGGTTGTCGCTGTTGAGGTCGGGGAGGTAGCGGCGGCGGCCGAGCACCGTCTCCGTATAGCCGGTGGCGCGGGCCTCCTCCACCACGCGCCGGAGGTAGTCGCGCACCCCGCCGAACCGCTCGAAGTAGTTGTCCATCAGCTTGCGGGCCTCATCGGGCTGGATGCCCAGCTGCTGGGAGAGGCCGAAGGCCGACAGGCCGTACGCCAGGCCGTAGGACATCGCCTTGATCTTGCGGCGCATCTCCGGGTCGACCTGGTCCTTGCCGACCGAGAAGACATGGGAAGCGACGGTGGTGTGCAGGTCCTCACCGGAGGTGAACGCCTCGATCAGGCCCTCGTCCTCGGAGAGATGAGCCATCACCCGCAGCTCGATCTGGCTGTAGTCGGCGGTCAGCAGCGATTCGAAACCCTCGCCGACGACGAAGCTGCGGCGGATCGCCCGGCCCTCGTCCGTACGCACCGGGATGTTCTGCAGGTTGGGGTCCGTGGAGGACAGCCGGCCGGTGGCGGCCACGGTCTGGTTGAAGGTGGTGTGGATCCGGCCGTCCGCGGCGATGGTCTTGATCAGGCCCTCGACCGTGGTGCGCAGCTTGGCCTGCTCACGGTGCCTGAGCATGATCACCGGGAGTTCGTTCTCGGTCTGCGCGGCCAGCCAGGCCAGTGCGTCGGCGTCGGTGGTGTAGCCGGTCTTGGTCTTCTTGGTCTTGGGCAGGCCCAGCTCGCCGAAGAGGACCTCCTGCAGCTGCTTGGGCGAGCCCAGGTTGAACTCATGGCCCACGGCGGCATGCGCCTCCTGCACGGCCTGCTGCACCGCGCCCGCGAACTGCTGCTCCATCCGCTCCAGCCAGCCCCGGTCCGCGGCGATACCGGCGCGCTCCAACCGGGCCAGCAGCTCGCTGGTAGGCAGCTCCACATCGCGCAGCAGCTCGGCCGCGCCGACCTCCGCGAGCTTGGCCTCGAAGGCCGTCCCCAGGTCGAGGACCGTGCGCGCCTGCGCCATCAGGGCGTCCGCCTCGGCCTCCTCGTCCGCGCCGAACGCCAGCTGCCCGTCGCCGGCCGCGGCCGGGGCGAGATCGCGCCCGAGGTATTCGATGGACAGGGCATCCAGGGCGAAGGAGCGGCGGCCGGGCTTGACCAGATAGGCGGCCAGCGCGGTGTCCATGGTGACGCCGTCGATCCGCCAGCCGTGCTCGCCGAAGACCCGCATCAGGCCCTTGGCGTTGTGCATCACCTTGGGGCGGGCGGCGTCCGCGCTCCAGGCGGCGAAGGCCTGCTCATCGGCCTCGTCGAGCTGGGACGGGTCGAACCAGGCGGCCGGGCCGTCGGGGGCGGCCAGCGCCACCTCGGCGACGCTGCCGCTGCCCAGGCTCCAGGTATCGACGGTGGACACGCCCAGCGGTCCGGTGCCGTGTTCGGCCAGCCACGGAGCGAGTTCGCCCGGGCCGATCACCGTGCCGTCCACCTCGACGCCGGCGGCCGGGGTGGCCTCCTCGGCGGCCTCCTCGGCGCCCGGGTCGACGGCGTGCAGCCGGTCCCGCAGGCCCGGGTTGCGGATCTCCAGCGCATTGAGGAAGACCGTGAGCGCCTCACGGTCGTACGGCTCGCGGGTCAGCGCCTCCGGGCCGCACGGCAGCTCGACATCGCGCACCATCTCCGTCAGCCGGCGGTTGAGCTTCACCGCCTCCAGGTGCTCCCGCAGATTGGCGCCCGCCTTGCCCTTGACCTCCTCGGCGCGCTCCATCAACTCCGCGAACGAACCGAACTGGTTGATCCACTTCGTGGCGGTCTTCTCACCGACGCCCGGGATGCCGGGGAGGTTGTCGGACGGGTCGCCGCGCAGCGCCGCGAAGTCGGGGTACTGGGAGGGGGTCAGGCCGTACTTCTCGACGACCTTCTCCGGGGTGAAGCGCGTCAGCTCCGAGACGCCCTTGGTGGGGTAGAGCACCGTGACGTTGTCGGAGACCAGCTGGAAGGAGTCGCGGTCGCCGGTGACGATCGAGACCTCGAAGCCCTGCGCGGTGGCCTGCTCGGTGAGCGTGGCAATGACGTCGTCGGCCTCGAAGCCCTCCACCGCGAACCGCTTGACCCGCATCGCGTCGAGCATCTCGCCGATCAGCTCGACCTGGCCCTTGAACTCGTCGGGGGTCTTGGAGCGGTTCGCCTTGTAGTCCGGGAACTCCTCGGAGCGCCAGGTCTTGCGCGAGACGTCGAAGGCCACCGCGAAATGCGTGGGCGCCTCGTCGCGCAGGGTGTTCGCGAGCATCGACGCGAAGCCGTAGATCGCATTGGTCGGTTGTCCCGTGACGGTCGTGAAATTCTCCACGGGCAGGGCGAAGAACGCCCGGTATGCCATGGAATGCCCGTCCATCAGGAGCAGGCGGGGACGGCCGCCCGCCGCCGCCTCGGTGCCGGTCGCTTCGCTCTTCTTCGCTGCCTTTGCTGCCACGCCCCCGATCCTGCCACGCCCCACTGACAATCCCCGCCGCGACGGCTCCCGCCCCTGCCGTACGCCGCCCCGGCCCCTGCCGCCAGACCCCCAGTGCCCCGCCGTACGCCGCCCGCGTCCGCGCCGTACACCCCGGCCGGCGCCCCGGACCACCCATCCCCGCGATCACCCCTACACCGCTCCACCCCGTCCGTGACAGGATCGGATGTGTACGGCAACGATCCGCCACGCCCCGGCGGAGCGAGCACCAGCTCACGGCTCAAGGGAGAGCGCCATGGCAGGCAAACCGCCCGCGTCGGACCCCATCCAGGACGCGCCCGAGGTCAGCGAACCCCAGCACTCCGCCGTCGGTCTGCCGGCCATCACCCACGCCCTGCGCATCGCGCAGCAGCAGATGGGCGTGCGCCGTACCGCCCTGACCCTCCTGCGCGTCAACCAGCCGGACGGCTTCGACTGCCCCGGCTGCGCCTGGCCCGAGCCCGACAAGCCGCACACCGCCGAATTCTGCGAGAACGGCGCCAAGGCCGTCGCCGAAGAGGCCACCCTGCGCCGCGTCACCCCGGACTTCTTCGCCGCCCACCCCGTCGCCGACCTCGCCACCCGCAGCGGCTACTGGCTCGGCCAGCAGGGCCGCCTCACCCACCCCATGTACCTGGCCGAGAGCGCCGACCACTACGTCCCCGTCCCCTGGGAGCAGGCCTTCGACATCATCGGCGAGGAGCTGACCGCCCTCGACTCCCCCGACGAGGCCGTCTTCTACACCTCCGGCCGTACCAGCAACGAGGCCGCCTTCCTCTACCAGCTCTTCGCCCGCGAATTCGGCACCAACAACCTCCCCGACTGCTCCAACATGTGCCATGAGTCGTCCGGCTCCGCCCTGACGGAGACCATCGGCATCGGCAAGGGCAGCGTCCTGCTGGAGGACCTCTACAAGGCCGACCTGATCATCGTCGCCGGCCAGAACCCGGGCACGAACCACCCCCGGATGCTCACCGCCCTGGAGAAGGCCAAGGCCGGCGGCACAAAGATCATCTCGATCAATCCGCTGCCCGAGGCCGGCCTGGAACGCTTCAAGAACCCGCAGACCCCGCGCGGTCTGGCCGGCGGCGGCACGCCCCTGACCGACCTCTTCCTCCAGGTACGCCTCGGCGGCGACCAGGCCCTCTTCCGCGCCCTCAACCGCCAGATCCTGGCCACCGACGGCGCCGTCGACGAGGAATTCATCCGCGAACACACCCACGGCTTCGAAGAGTTCGCGGCCACCGCGCGCGCCGACGACGACTGGGACGAGACGCTGCGCGCCACCGGCCTGACCCGCGAGGAGATCGACCGCGCGCTGGCCATGGTCCTCGCCTCCCGCCGCACGATCGTGTGCTGGGCGATGGGCCTGACCCAGCACAAGCACTCCGTCCCCACCATCCAGGAAGTCGTCAACTTCCTTCTTCTGCGCGGCAACATCGGCCGCCCCGGAGCCGGCGTCTGCCCCGTACGCGGCCACAGCAACGTCCAGGGCGACCGCACCATGGGCATCTTCGAACGGCCCGCGCCCGCCTTCCTCGACGCCCTGGAGAAGGAGTTCGGCTTCGCGCCGCCCCGCGAACACGGCCTCGACGTCGTCCGCGCGATCCGCGCCCTGCGCGACGGACAGGCCAAGGTGTTCTTCGCCATGGGCGGCAACTTCGTCGCCGCCACCCCCGACACCGACGTCACCGAGGCCGCCATGCGCCGCGCCCGGCTGACCGTCCACGTCTCCACCAAGCTCAACCGCTCGCACGCGATCACCGGCGCCCGCGCGCTGATCCTGCCGACGCTGGGCCGTACGGAGCGCGATCTGCAGGTCGGCCCGAACGGGAAAAGCACCGAGCAGTTCGTGACCGTCGAGGACTCCATGGGCATGGTGCACGCCTCCCGCGGCCGCCTTGCACCCGCGAGCCCCCAGCTGCTGTCCGAGACCGCCATCGTGGCCCGTCTGGCCCGCCGCGTCCTGGGCGACAACAGCCGTACTCCCTGGGAGGAGTTCGAGAAGGACTACGCGACGATCCGCGACCGCATCGCCCATGTCATCCCCGGCTTCGAGGACTTCAACGCCAAGGTCGCCCACCCCGGAGGCTTCGCCCTGCCGCACGCCCCCCGGGACAACCGCAGCTTCCCCACCTCCACCGGCAAGGCCAACTTCACGGCCGCGCCCGTCGAATACCCCACCGTCCCCGAAGGACGGCTGCTGCTGCAGACGCTGCGCTCCCACGACCAGTACAACACCACCATCTACGGCCTCAACGACCGCTACCGCGGCATCAAGAACGGCCGCCGCGTGGTACTCGTCCACCCCGACGACGCCCGCGAACGGGGCCTGGCCGACGGCGCGTACACCGACCTGGTCAGCGAATGGACGGACGGCAGCGAGCGGCGGGCGCCCGGCTTCCGTGTCGTGCACTACCCGACGGCCCGCGGCTGCGCGGCCGCCTACTACCCCGAGACCAATGTCCTCATCCCGCTCGACCACACGGCCGACACCAGCAACACCCCCGCGGCCAAGTCCGTGGTGATCCGCCTGGAAAGCCCGCACGAGGACTGACCGCCACCAGGCCGGCCGGCGGGAACAACAACCCCGCGCTGAGCGCTCGCTCAGGGGCCTGATAGGAACAGGCACGGATCGACGACGATCACGGGCGAGCGAACGGAGCCGTAGGCATGGGTGAGCACAGCACCACAAAGTTTCCGCAGGAGATCCTCGACCAGTGGGCCGGCCTCGGCCTCGACCTGCCCGCCCTCTTCTCCGCCGGACACCTCGGCGAGCGGATGAGCGTCCAGGTCACCGAGGCCGCGCCCGACCGCGTCGTCGGCACCATGCCCGTCGAGGGCAACACCCAGCCCTACGGACTCCTGCACGGCGGCGCCTCCGCCGTCCTGGCCGAAACTCTCGGCTCCGTCGGCTCCATGCTGCACGGCGGCCCCACCAAGCTCGCCGTCGGCGTCGACCTCAACTGCACCCACCACCGCAGTGCCCGCTCCGGCCTGGTCACCGGCGTCGCCACCCCCGTACACCGCGGCCGCTCCACCGCCACCTACGAAATCGTCATCACCGACGAACACGACAAGCGCGTCTGCACCGCCCGGCTGACCTGCATGCTGCGCGAGATCGACGCCGACGCCTACCGCGGCTGACCCACCCGGGACGGCGCCTCGCCGCCCCGCCATTACGGCCCCGCACCCGGCCCCCGGGAGCGGGGCCGTACGCATGTCCGTAACGCTGCGTAACGTCCGTGCAATCCCGCACCCACCCCACGCCCCAGGCCCCGCACGGGCCCCGGCTCCCCCGCGCCCGCCCCGTCCGATAACCGGACGCCTCCCTGCCCCCGCCTGCCCCAACTGCCCGTGGAAGTGCAAGTTCGCCCTCCGCACCGCGTTCGCTCCCCAGCGGTAAGGACCATAACGGCAAAACACTCATCGACGGTCATAACAAGAGCGTCACATCCTGGTCAGCGCCTCTGCCGACGCGACGAACACCGCTCTAGAGTCACCGCCAGTCACCGCGCCGCCGGGCGCGCTGTGAGAACGGACACCCGTGCTCCCCGTACAGCCCGGCGCGCGAATCGGCCATGCGACAGCTGTGGCCGCGCCAGGGAAAGGACTGCTCGTGCGTCACCGTTCCTTGCTCATCCTCACCACCGCAGTCGCCACCGGTGCCCTCACGCTCTCCGCGTGCGGCTCACGCGGCGCCGACAACAAGAGCGGCGACGGGAAGACCACCGTCGTCATCGGCCTCGACGCCCCCACCACAGGGGAGCTCTCCGCCCTGGGTCTGGGAATCCGCAATTCCGCCCAGCTCGCCGTCGACAACGCCAACAAAGCCGGCGAAGTCAAGGGCGTCACCTTCAAACTCGAAGCCCACGACGACAAGGCCCTGCCCAACGTCGGCCAGCAGAACACCACCAAGCTCGCCGGCAACAAGGACGTCCTCGGCATCGTCGGCCCGCTCAACTCGGGCGTCGCCCAGTCCATGCAGCAGGTCTCCAAGCAGAACAACCTCACCCTGATATCCCCGGCGAACACCACGCCCGACCTCACCCAGGGCCCCGACTGGCGCAAGAACAAGCGCGTCCGCCAGTTCCCCACGTACTTCCGCACCGCCACCACCGACGAGGTGCAGGGCGCCTTCGACGGCCAGTACGCCTACGAAAAGCTGAAGACCAAGAAGGCCTACGTCATCGACGACCAGAAGACCTACGGCGTCGGCCTGGCCTCCTCCTTCAAGGACCAGTTCACCAAGCTCGGCGGCAAGATCGTCGGCACCGAACACGTCAGCCCCGACGACCGCGACTTCAAGGCCGTCGTCTCCAAGGTCAAGTCCGCCAAGCCCGACCTGGTCTTCTACGGCGGCGAATACCCCGCCTCCGGCCCCCTCAGCCAGCAGCTCAAGGACGGCGGCGTCACCGTTCCCCTCATGGGCGGCGACGGCATGTACAGCGGCGACTACATCAAGCTGAACAAGAAGGCACAGGGCGACTACGCCTCCTCCGTCGGCAAGCCCGTCGAAGAACTCCCCTCCGCCAAGAAGTTCATCGCCGACTACAAGGCAGCCGGCTTCAAGGAGGCCTACGAGGCCTACGGCGGCTCCACCTACGACGCCGCCTGGGCCCTCATCCAGGCCGTCAAGGCCGTCGTCGACGACAACGGCGGCAAGCTGCCCGACGACGCCCGCAAGAAGGTCTCCGACGCCATGAACAAGGTCAGCTTCGACGGCGTCACCGGCCCCGTCGCCTTCGACAAATTCGGCGACACCACCAACACCATGATCACCGCCTACCAGGTCGACAAGGGCGCCTGGGCCTCCCGCTTCAGCGCGGAATTCAAGAAGTTCGACAAGAGCTGACCGACCGACGAGACACCCACCGACAACCCGCGGGCCGCGCCAGGACGCCACAAACGACCCTGGCGCGGCCCGTGGCACACCGGCACCCCGGAATCTCGTAACTCCCACACAACGGAGGCCCTGCGGTGAACGAACTGCCGCAACAGCTGGCCAATGGACTCATCCTCGGCGCGATGTACGGACTCATCGCGATCGGCTACACGATGGTCTACGGAATTGTCCAGCTCATCAACTTCGCCCACGGCGAGATCTTCATGGTCGGCGGCTTCGGAGCGCTCAGCGTCTACCTCGCCCTCCCGGCCGGCACCTCACTCGCCCTCGCCCTCCCGATCATGCTCCTCGGCGGCATCGCGGTATCCGTCCTCGTCGGCATCGCAGCGGAACGTTTCGCCTACCGCCCGCTGCGCGGCGCCCCACGCCTCGCCCCCCTCATCACCGCCATCGGACTGTCCATCGGCCTCCAGCAAGCCATCTGGAAGTGGTACCCCGACGGCAAACAGGCCCGCGTCTTCCCCCAGTTCAAGGGCCACTCCTTCGAGATCCTCGGCGCCACCATCCAACGCGGCGACATCTTCGTCCTCATCGCCGCCCCCGCCTGCATGATCGCCCTCGGCTTCTTCGTCGCCAAGACCCGCAGCGGCCGCGCCATGCAAGCCACCGCCCAGGACCCCGACACGGCCAAGCTCATGGGCATCAACACCGACCGCATCATCGTCCTCGCCTTCGCCATCGGCGCCGCCTTCGCCGGCGTCGCCGCCGTCGCCTACGGACTGCGCACCGGCGAGGTCCAGTTCCGCATGGGCTTCATCATGGGCCTCAAGGCGTTCACCGCGGCCGTGCTCGGCGGTATCGGCAACATCTACGGCGCCATGCTCGGCGGCGTCGTCCTCGGCGTCGCCGAAGCCCTCGCCACCGCCTACATCGAAGAGATCCCCGGCATGCAGCAATTCGGCGGCGGAGCCTGGAAGGACGTCTGGGCCTTCGTCCTCCTCATCCTCGTACTCCTCCTGAGACCACAAGGCCTACTGGGCGAACGCGTCGCGGATCGGGCGTGATAGCGATGACCACAGACACCACCAAGAACACCGCCCGGGGCGTGCTCCCCCTCCCCGGACGCACCGCCCGCATCACCACCGCCGCAGGCGCCCTCGCCACCGCCGTCACCACCGGCCTCGCCTGGACCTGGAGCAACGACTTCCCCGGCGAACTCACCTACTACGGATCCCCCGCCGGCCTGCAGATCGTCACCCTCGTCGGCGGCATCCTCACCCTCCTCCTCGCCACCGCCGGACTCGGCCTGCGCGGCCTGCAATGGCTCACCCCCGGCGGCCGCAACGCCTCCGTACTCCTCGCCGCCCTCGCCACCTTCGCCGCCACCTGGTTCACCCTGATCGCCATCGCGATCCAACTCGGCGGCCTCGTCAACCTCGAACCCGGCGGCTTCCTCGCCGGCCTCACCTCACTGGTCACCCTCCTCGGCGCCCTCGGACTGCCCGCCGACCACACCACCGACCAGCCACCCACCGGCGCCTGGCAACGCTTCACCGGAGCCCTCGCCGCCACACCCGTCAAGCGCCGCACCCGCGAACTCCCCGCCTGGGCCGAAATCCTCATCATCGCGGGCGCCTTCGCCGCCGGACTCTCCGCCTTCACCTACGGCATCGACACCGACGACGGCGCTCCCTTCGTGGGCTACCTCCTCTTCATGGTGCTCGCCATCCCCGCCCTCAACAGGGCAGGACTCATCAAGCGACTCACCGAACTCACCCACAAACACCGCGGCCCGGCCCTCTGCGCCGCCTTCCTCGCCGCCGCCAGCTTCCCCTTCACCCAGGACACCGACCAGTACACGATCATCGGGGCCAACATCCTGATCTTCGCCACCGTCGCCCTGGGCCTCAACGTCGTCGTCGGCCTCGCCGGCCTCCTCGACCTCGGATACGTCGCCTTCCTCGGCGTCGGCGCCTACGCCGCAGCCCTCGTCTCCGGCTCCGCCGAATCCGCCCTCGGCATCCAGTTCCCCTTCTGGGCAGCCCTCCTCACCGGAGCCGCCGCCTCCCTCGTCTTCGGCGTCCTCATCGGCGCCCCCACCCTGCGGCTACGCGGCGACTACCTCGCCATCGTCACCCTCGGCTTCGGTGAGATCTTCCGCATCGCCATGCTCAACCTCAACGGCACCACCGGCCCCGACGTCACCAACGGCGCCATGGGCATCCCCAACATCCCCAACCTGGAAATCTTCGGCTTCAACTTCGGCGAACCCCACGACATCCTCGGCATCCCCATCGCCACCTACGGCAACTACTACCTGCTGATGATCCTCGTGACCGCCTTCGTCGTGCTCGTCTTCCGACGCGCCGCCGCCTCCCGCATCGGCCGCGCCTGGATCGCCATCCGCGAAGACGAAACCGCCGCCATCGCCATGGGCATCAACAGCTTCCGCCTCCGGCTCCTCGCCTTCGCCCTCGGCGCCGCCCTCGCCGGACTCGCCGGCACCGTCCACGCCCACGTCGTCACCACCGCCACCCCCGAACAGTTCCAGTTCGCCGGCCCCCAGCCCCCCAACTCCGCCTTCCTCCTCGCCGCCGTCATCCTCGGCGGCATGGGAACCCTCAGCGGACCCCTCGTCGGCGCAGCACTCCTCTTCCTCATCCCGGCCAAACTCGACTTCCTCCAGGACTACCAGCTGCTGCTCTTCGGCATCGCCCTCGTCCTGCTGATGCGCTTCCGGCCCGAAGGCCTCATCCCCGACCGCAGGAAGCAACTCGAATTCCACGAGACCGGCCAGCTCGACGTGCCCGACCAGCGCCTCCCCGACGGAGACGCGAGCATCGGCGTCACCAAGGCAAAGGCGTGACGACACCATGACCACACCCACCCTCGCGACCAGCACCGATACGGTCCTCGAAGCCTCCGGCGTCACCATGCGCTTCGGCGGACTCACCGCCGTACGGGGCGTCGACCTCACCGTCGGCACCGGCGAAATCGTCGGCCTCATCGGCCCCAACGGCGCCGGCAAAACCACCTTCTTCAACTGCCTCACCGGTCTCTACGTCCCCACCGAAGGCACCGTCAGTTACCAAGGCACCCGCCTCTCCCGCAAACCCCACCTCGTCACCCAGGCCGGTGTCGCCCGCACCTTCCAAAACATCCGACTCTTCGCCAACATGACCGTCCTCGAAAACGTCCTCGTGGGCCGTCACACGCGCACGAAAGAAGGACTCTGGTCGGCCCTGCTACGCGGCCCCGGCTTCAAGAAGGCCGAACGCACCTCCGAGGAACGCGCCATGGAACTCCTGGAGTTCACCGGCCTCGCCGCCAAACGCGACCACCTCGCCCGCAACCTCCCCTACGGCGAACAACGCAAGCTGGAGATCGCGCGGGCACTCGCCTCCGAACCGGGCCTGCTGCTGCTCGACGAACCGACGGCCGGTATGAACCCCCAGGAGACCCGGGCCACCGAGGAGTTGGTCTTCGCCATCCGGGACAAGGGCATCGCCGTCCTCCTCATCGAGCACGACATGCGCTTCGTCTTCAACCTGTGCGACCGCGTGGCCGTCCTCGTCCAGGGCGAAAAGCTCGTCGAAGGCACCTCCGAAGTCGTCCAGGCCGACGAGCGGGTCATCGCCGCCTACCTCGGCGAACCCTTCGAAGGCGACCCCGGCGAAGCCGAAGTCTCCGAGGTCGAGGCCGCGGAAGCCCACGCCGCGGAAGCCGCCGCCGACCCGGCACCTGCCGACGCGGAGGACTCCGCCAGCACCGAGGGAGGACCCCAGTGACCGCACTGCTCGAGGTCGAGGACCTCCGGGTCGCCTACGGCAAGATCGAAGCCGTCAAAGGCATCTCGTTCTCCGTCGAAGAGGGCCAGGCCGTCACCCTGATCGGCACCAACGGCGCCGGCAAGACGACCACCCTCCGCACCCTCTCGGGCCTGCTCAAGCCCACCTCCGGAAAGATCGTCTTCGACGGCAGGCCGCTCACCGGCGTCCCCGCCCACAAGATCGTCTCCCTCGGCCTCGCCCACTCCCCCGAAGGCCGGCACATCTTCCCCCGCCTCACCATCGCCGAGAACCTCCAGCTCGGCGCCTTCCTCCGCAAGGACGCCGCCGGCATCGAGGCCGACATCCGGCACGTCTACGACCTCTTCCCCATCCTTGGCGAACGCCGCAAACAAGCCTCCGGCACCCTCTCCGGCGGCGAACAGCAAATGCTCGCCATGGGCCGGGCGCTGATGTCCCGCCCGAAGCTCCTCATGCTCGACGAACCCTCCATGGGGCTCTCGCCGATCATGATGCAGAAAATCATGGCAACCATCCGCGAACTCCGCTCCCAGGGCACCACCATCCTGCTCGTGGAACAGAACGCGCAGGCCGCCCTCTCCCTCGCCGACCAGGCCCACGTCATGGAAATCGGCCGCATCGCCCTCTCCGGCAGCGGCCCCTCCCTCCTCCACGACGAGTCCGTCCGCAAGGCCTACCTCGGCGAGGACTGAACCCGCACACCACCCGCACCCGGCAACACACGAGCGGCCCCGCACCGATCACCGGTACGGGGCCGCTCACGATCTTGCCGGACGCTACTGGTCCTTCTGCTGCTTCTTCTCCTCGGCGTCCTCGATGACCGCCTCGGCAACCTGCTGCATCGACAGCCGACGATCCATCGACGTCTTCTGGATCCACCGGAACGCGGCCGGCTCCGTCAGCCCGTACTGCGTCTGCAGAATGCTCTTCGCACGGTCCACCAGCTTCCGCGTCTCCAGCCGCTGCGTGAGGTCCTCGACCTCCTTCTCCAGCGTCTTCAGCTCGGTGAACCGGCTGACCGCCATCTCGATCGCCGGAACGACGTCACTCTTCGAGAACGGCTTCACCAGATACGCCATCGCACCCGCGTCCCGCGCCCGCTCCACCAGCTCACGCTGCGAGAACGCGGTCAGCATCAGCACCGGGGCGATGCTCTCCTCGGCGATCTTCTCGGCCGCCGAGATGCCGTCCAGAACCGGCATCTTCACGTCCAGGATCACCAGATCGGGACGGTGCTCCCGGGCCAGCTCGACGGCGGTCTGCCCGTCCCCGGCCTCGCCGACGACGGTGTAGCCCTCTTCCTCCAGCATCTCTTTGAGATCAAGACGGATGAGCGCCTCGTCCTCGGCGATCACGACGCGCGTGGTCAGGGGCGGGACGTGCGACTGATCATCATCAGCGACGGGCTGCTCGGGCTCGGCGGCGCTCACGGGACTCCTCGTTCCAGGCAGGTGGTGCCCCATGAGCCTACCTAGCTCCTGTATGTTTGAGTCACGGAGGGGCTACACTATCCTTCGGATTGCAGGGGCTCCGGTAGTCCAATCGGCAGAGACGATACCCTCAAAAGGTATTCAGTGTGGGTTCGAGTCCCACCCGGGGCACTTCACCTTCGATTCCAAGGCATGCAGACCGTTGGCGATCTTCACTCGCCCAGGTGAACATTCCTTCGAATCGCCTCGCGAAGGTACGGCGACACTCAAGCTCGCCTTCATGTACGACCGCGAAACGCGCGAGCGAGCCCTCACCCTCGTCGCCCAAGGCCGCAGCCTCAACTCAGTGAGCAAGCAAACTGGGATATCCCGGTACGCGCTCCGCTCCTGGCAGAGCCGGATCGAGCCCATCTCCCGTACGGCGCAGTGCCCGCGGTGCGAGCCCGTGCCGCGATCACCGGAAGCGGCCCAGCAGTACGCGTACTTACTCGGCCTCTACCTGGGAGACGGGTGCCTCAGCAGCCAGCCACACCGCGGCGGGTACGTGCTGCGCATCGCGTGTGCGGATGCGTGGCCTGGGCTGATCGAAGCGTGCCGCCAGGCAGTCAAAGACGTCCGCCCCATGAACAGCGTGTGCGTGATCCAGCGCCAAGGCTGCGTCATGGTGACGAGTTACAGCCACCACTGGCCCTGCCTGTTCCCCCAGCACGGCCCCGGGAAGAAGCATGAGCGGCCGATCGTGCTCCAGGACTGGCAGCAGCGGATCGTGGACGCTCACCCGTGGGAGTTCATCCGCGGACTCATCCACTCCGACGGCTGCCGGATCACCAACTGGACGACACGGATGGTCGCCGGGAAACGTAGGCGCTACGAATATCCCCGGTACTTCTTCACCAACATGTCCACCGACATCCTGCGGCTCTACACGGACACCCTCGACAAGGTCGGCGTCGAGTGGAAGCCCGCGCGTCAGTCGCGCACCGCGCAGAACATCTCCGTCGCCAAACGCGACTCCGTGGCCCTCATGGACCAACACATCGGGCCGAAGTACTGACAGGGACGGCAGTCAGGACCTCGGCCCAGCGGGATCGCGGTGCGGGTGGGGCTACTTCGGGGTGTCGTCCTCGCCGATGTGGTGGACGCGGACGAGGTTGGTGGAGCCGGGGACGCCGGGTGGGGAGCCGGCGGTGATGATGACGACGTCGCCCTTCTGGCAGCGGCCGATCTTGAGCAGCTGTTCGTCGACCTGGGCGACCATCTCGTCGGTGGAGTTGACGGTCGGGCCGAGGAAGGTCTCCACGCCCCAGCTGACGTTGAGCTGGGAGCGGGTGGCCGGGTCGGGGGTGAAGGCCAGGAGCGGGATGGGTGAGCGGTAGCGGGAGAGGCGGCGGACGGTGTCGCCGGACTGGGTGAAGGCGACGAGGAATTTGGCGCCGAGGAAGTCGCCCATGTCGGCGGCGGCGCGGGCGACGGCGCCACCCTGGGTGCGGGGCTTGTTGGCTTCGGTGAGCGGCGGGAGGCCCTTGGCGAGGAGGTCTTCCTCGGCGGCTTCGACGATGCGGCTCATCGTCTTGACCGTTTCGGTGGGGTACTTCCCGACGCTGGTTTCGCCGGAGAGCATGACGGCGTCGGTGCCGTCGATGACGGCGTTGGCGACGTCGGAGGCTTCGGCGCGGGTGGGACGGGAGTTGTCGATCATCGAGTCGAGCATCTGGGTGGCGACGATGACCGGTTTGGCGTTGCGCTTGGCGAGTTTGATGGCGCGCTTTTGGACGATCGGGACGGTTTCGAGGGGCATTTCGACGCCGAGGTCGCCGCGGGCGACCATGATGCCGTCGAAGGCGGCGACGATGTCGTTGATGTTGTCGACGGCCTGGGGCTTTTCGACCTTGGCGATGACGGGGAGGAAGCGGTTTTCTTCGCGCATGATGCGGTGGACGTCTTCGATGTCGCGGCCGCTGCGGACGAAGGAGAGGGCGATGATGTCGGCGCCGTAGCGCAGGGCCCAGCGGAGGTCGTCCTGGTCCTTTTCGGAGAGGGCGGGGACGGATACGGCGACGCCGGGAAGGTTGAGGCCTTTGTGGTCGGAGACCATGCCGCCTTCGATGACCTTGGTGCGGACGCGGGGGCCGTCGACGTCGATGACTTCGAGGGTGACTTTGCCGTCGTCGACGAGGATGTGTTCGCCGGTGGTGACGTCGGCGGCGAGGCCGTCGTAGGTGGTGCCGCAGATGTGGCGGTCGCCTTCGGTGGACGGCTCGACGGTGATGGTGAACTCGTCGTCGCGTTCGAGAAGTACGGGGCCTTCGCGGAATCGGCCGAGGCGAATCTTCGGACCTTGAAGGTCGGCGAGGATGCCGACGCTGCGGCGGGTTTCTTCGGATGCTTTGCGGACCCGGTCGAATCGCGCCTCGTGGTCGGCGTAGGTGCCGTGGCTCAGGTTGAAGCGGGCGATGTCCATTCCGGCGTCGACGAGGCCTTTGATCTGCTCGTACGAGTCGGTGGCGGGTCCTAGTGTGCAGACGATCTTTGCTCGGCGCATGTTTCGACTCTATGACTTACCGGGCGGTAGGGAACTGTAAAGAAGTGACTGCTCAACGAGCGCTTGGTGAAAGGCTGTTGACAAGTAATGGAATGCGCGCGAAGGCGCTCCGATGAGCAGAATATCGCCCTCGCGCGGCTCGGTCTCACAGTGCGGGACGGGTCATCGTAAAGCGTGCGTTGACGTTGGCGTAGACGGTTTGGCGCTCCGGTTCGAGGTCGAGGGCGGGGGTGGATTCCTGGACGGCGGCGCCGCCGTAGCCGGCGAAGGCGCGCATGGCGGGGGCTGCCATGGGGGTGGTGTTCTCGGCGCCGAGGTCGGCGATTTCGACGATGGCGTCGAGGCGGGCGCCGAGGGCTTCGGCGTATTCGCGGGCGCGCTGGACGGCTTCGCGGACGGCTTGGGTGCGGGCGTTGCGGTGGGCGGGTGAGTCGGGGCGCAGGGCCCACCAGGGGCCGTCGACGCGGGTGAGGTCGAGGTCGGCGAGGCGGGTGGTGAGTTCGCCGAGGGTGGTGAAGTCGTTGAGGGTGGCGGTGTGGGTGACGCGTCCGTGGTAGGCGCGGATGCGTTCGTGGCGGCCCTTTTCGGTGAGTTGGGGGGTGAGGCTGAAGGTGCCGGTTTCCAGTTTTTCGATGGCGTCGCCGTAGCTCTTGATGAGGGTGAGGGCTTGTTCGTTGCGGCGGGTGAGGTCGGTGAGGGCGGCTTTGCGGTCGGTGCCGCGGGCGCTGACGGTGACGGTGATGCGGGCGATTTCGGGGTCGACCTCTAGGCGGGCTTCGCCGCGTACGGCGAGGCGGGGGGTGTCGGGGGTGCCGTATGGGAGGGCGG
>NZ_QUAC01000237.1 GCF_003389455.1 Streptomyces inhibens
GGCGGCGCGGGCCGCACCACGCTCGCCGCCGCGACCGCCCTGGCCGGCGCCCGGCGGGGCGCGCGGGCACTCCTGCTCACCACCGAGAGCAGCGCTTCGGAAACGGTGCTGGGCACCCCCCTCGGCGCCGACGCGCCCACCCCGATAGCGCCCGGTCTGCACGCCCGGCGGATCGACCCCGGCGACCGCTTCCGCCAGGAGTTCCTCGCCTTCCAGGAGCGCGCCGGCGCCGCCCTCGACCTGCTCGGCGCGGCCCCCCTCGACGAGGACGAGCTCACCGAACTCCCCGGCTCCGAGGACTTCGCGCTGCTGCACGCGCTGCGCGCCGAACACGCCTCGGACGACTGGGACATGGTCGTCGTCGACATGCCGTCGGCCGCCGAAACGATCCGGCTGCTCGCCCTGCCCGCCCAGGTACGCCGCTATCTGCGCCGTCTGCTGCCGCCCGAGCGCCAGGCGGCCCGCGCGCTGCGCCCGGTGCTCGCCCAGCTCGCCGGCGTCCCGATGCCGGCCCAGAAGCTGTACGAGGCCGCCGAGCGCTGGGAGACCGAACTCGCCGCCGTCCAGCGGGCGATCGACGACCCCGGCACCTCCGTACGCCTGGTCACCGAGGCCGGTCCGGTCGCCGCCGCCAACCTGCGCACCATCCGCGCCGGACTCGCGCTGCACGGCCGCCGCACCGACGGCGTGGTCGTCAACCGGCTGCTGCCCACCGGCTCCGCCGACCCGTTCCTCGCCGCGCTCTCCGGCAGCCAGCAGACCGCCCTCAAGGCGCTGCGCGAGGAATTCCCCGACGTGCCCGTCCACGAGGTGCCGCACCTGGGCCGTGACCCCCAGGGCGTCGACGAGCTCGACGAGCTGATCGACGGGCCGACCGGCGAGATCGGCGAAACCGGCGGGACCGGGCCCGTCGACGGACCCCGCCCCGACCCGTGGACCGTCGAGGACCGCCTGGCCACCGACGGCATCCTGGTCTGGCAGGTGCCGCTGCCCGGCGCCGAACGCAGGGGCCTCGGCCTGGTGCGCCGCGGCGACGAGATCGTGGTGACCGTCGGCCGCTTCCGCCGGATCCGTACGCTCCCCTCCGCGCTGCGCCGTTGCACCGTCTCCGGCGCCGGCCTGCGCGACGGTGTCCTGGAGATCCGCTTCACCCCCGACCCGGGCCTGTGGCCCAAGAGCGACTGAACGCGGTACCACCGTTCGGGTAACGTCGAGGGTGAGCCGTCCCGACGTGCCCGTCCCGCACCCCTTCGCCGTACCGCCTCGCCGCAGGAGTCCACGGAGTTCATCATGAGCGATGCCACCGAGCGCCCCGCCGACCACAGTGCCGAGCCCGATGCCGACGCCTGGGAGACGGCCTGCGCCGAGGACCTCGCGGCCGAGAAGGCCCGCCGCCGCTCCACGCACGGCCCGCAGCCGGGCAGCGCCGCCGAGGAGCTGCGCAAGCTCGCCGACGCGGTGACGGACAAGCTCGCCGGCATCCAGCTGCCCGGCGCGCTCGGCGGGATCGCCGCACAGGGCGCCGTCAACCAGCTGTTCAAGCAGGCCAAGGCCGCCGTCGAGCCGGTCATCGAGCGCAACCCCGACATCTTCGACCACCTCGCCGCGGCCGGCTCCGAGCTGCTCGCGGCCTACCGCTCCGCCGTCGAGGGCAGTGAGCGCCGCTGGACCCGTGACGACGTCGACGACCGGCCCGGCGGCCGCCGCGACGACGATCCGCGCGATGACGACGGCCCTACCGGCACCGAGCGGATCGATCTCGACTGATCCCCCAAAGGCTCAACGACCAGGGACGTCCCCCCATCTCCGGTACGGTGGATCCTGGCGGGGTTCGAGCGAAAAACTGAGGGACACATGGGACTCACCATCGGCGTCGACATCGGCGGCACGAAGATCGCGGCCGGCGT
This sequence comes from Streptomyces inhibens, assembly GCF_003389455.1. GTDB lineage: Bacteria > Actinomycetota > Actinomycetes > Streptomycetales > Streptomycetaceae > Streptomyces > Streptomyces inhibens. The sequence goes on from NZ_QUAC01000237.1 coordinate 1,908, forward strand.
GGTCGACGAAGAGGGCTCGATCCTTGAGACGTGCAAGGTTCCGACGCCGCAGTCCACCGATGCGCTGACCGAAGCCATCGCGGACGCGGTCCGCACTGTCGGGGCCGGCCATCATGTCGAGGCCGTCGGCATCGGCGCCGCCGGCTATGTCGACGAGAAGCGGGCCACGGTCCTGTTCGCACCGAACATCGACTGGCGCCACGAACCGCTCAAGGACAAGGTCGAACAGCGCGTCGGCCTCCCCGTCGTCGTCGAGAACGACGCCAACGCCGCGGCCTGGGGCGAGTACAAGTTCGGCGCCGGCCAGGGCCACAGCGACGTCATCTGCATCACCCTCGGCACGGGCCTGGGCGGCGGCATCATCATCGGCAACAAGCTGCGCCGCGGCCGCTTCGGCGTCGCCGCCGAATTCGGCCACATCCGGGTCGTGCCCGACGGCCTGCTGTGCGGCTGCGGCAGCCAGGGCTGCTGGGAGCAGTACGCCTCCGGCCGCGCCCTGCTGCGCTACGCCCGCCAGCGCGCCTTCGCCACCCCCGAGAACGCCCAGATCCTGCTGTCGCTCGGCGACGGCACCCCCGAGGGCATCGAGGGCCGGCACATCAGCGAGGCCGCCCGCCAGGGCGACCCGGTCGCCATCGACTCGTTCCGCGAACTGGCCCGCTGGGCCGGCGCGGGCCTGGCCGACCTCGCCTCGCTCTTCGACCCCTCCGCCTTCATCGTCGGCGGCGGCGTCTCGGACGAGGGCGAGCTGGTCCTCGACCCGATCCGCAAGTCCTTCCGCCGCTGGCTGGTCGGCAACCAGTACCGCCCGCACGCCCAGGTCCTCGCCGCCCAGCTCGGCGGCAAGGCAGGACTGGTCGGCGCCGCCGACCTGGCGCGCCAGGGCTGACCGCCGATGGTGGCTGAGCACCCCGGGCTCCCCGCGTCCGGCACCGAGGAAGAAGGCTCGGCGATCGTCCGTGTGCTCAGCTACAACATCCGCTCGATGCGCGACGACCGGGCGGCGCTGGCCAGGGTCATCCAGGCCTGCGCCCCCGATCTCGTGCTGATCCAGGAGGCGCCGCGGTTCTTCCGCTGGCGCAAGGCCGCCGAGCGGCTGGCCCGCGCGGCCGGGCTGGTGTACGTCACCGGCGGCGGCACGACCGCGGGCCCGATGATCCTCTCCACGCTCCGCGCCCATGTGGAGCGCACGGAGGACGTTCTGCTGCCCCGCACCCCCGGGCTGCACCAGCGCGGTTTCGCCACCGCGGTGGTCCGGCTCGGCCGGGCCCGGCTGGGCGTGCTCAGCTGCCATCTCAGCCTCGCCGACCAGGAGCGGTACGAGCAGGCCGGGCTGCTGCTGGAGCGGCTCGCCGCCCTGGAGGCGCCGCACGCCGTCGTCGGTGGCGACCTCAACGACCGGCCGGAGGGCCGTAGCTTCCGGCGGGTGGCGGGCGCGCTCACGGATGGCTGGGCGGCCAAGCCGTGGGGCGGGGAGTTCACCTCCACGCCCCTTGAGCCGCGGCAGCGGATCGATGCGGTCTTCACCACCGACGGCGTCGAGGTGCTGGGATGCGGGGTCCCGCATGGCCTTCCGGGCGTGCGGGAGGCTGACCTTCAGGCCGCGTCGGATCACTTGCCGGTGCTGGCGGCCTTGCGGGTGCCGGCCGGCGGCCAGGGCGGACACGCCCTGGCGTTACGCGACCTTCGGCCGCGTGTCCTCGATCGCCGGACGGGCTGAAATATGGCGGGCTGAATACCTCACACCACCGCGCCGCTGCCCGGCAGGTCGTCATCGTCGCCGTCGTCGTCGTTCTTCATCCTCGCCACCAGGGTGGCGAAGCCGCCCAGGAAGCCGCCGATGCCGAGGACGGTGATCCACCACGTCACCGGCTGCTGGAAGACCACCATGGCCACCAGCAGCAGCGGGCCGCCGAGCGCCGCGATCCAGGCGAACTTGGCGGTGACATCGGCCTTCGGCAGCGGGGGCGGCTCGGGCGGGGTGAAGTGGCCCTCGTCGGTCTCGTCGAAGTCGTCGTCGGACGGCTCGGCGGCGGCCCAGTCGCGCGGTCCGACGCCCGGTGCGAAGACGACGAAGCTGCCCGGGCGCGCGGTGTCGCCCGGACGCGCGGTGTCGCTCGGGCCGCTTTCGTCGCCGGTGCCCTTCCCGTCGTCCGGATCGCTCTTCCGGCCGTCCGGATCGCCCTTCCCGTCGTCCGGATCGGACTTCATGTGCCGCACGGCCTTCACGTCCGTCGCGTCGTGGGTGTTCTTCGCGTCCTTGGTGGCGTCGCCCGCCGCGGGGAACGACGGCTGCTCGCCGTAGCCCGCCACGATCTCGGCCCAGGCGGCCTCTTCGTCCAGCGGGTCCCGGGGGTCGCGGGGGCTACGCTCCGCCACGGGTCGCCGTTCCCTCCTGGGCAGCGTCCGCCGCGTCCGTCCGCGCCTCCGGGGCGAGCCGGGAGATGAAGGCGAAGGTGTCCCGGAAGATCTGCTCCGCGTCGTGGTCGAGCGTGGCGACGTGGTAGCTGCGCTCCAGCAGCGTCTGCCGGACGTCCGTCGAGGAGACCCGGGCGAGGATCCGCTCGGAGTCCACCGGCGGTACGACATGGTCCTGCGGGCTGGTCATCACCAGCAACGGCTGGGTGACGCCCGGGAGTTCGGAGTCGACCTGCTGGAAGAGCCGGCGCAGCGAGTGCGCCGCGTGCAGCGGCACCCGGTCGTAGCCGACCTCCTCGGAGCCGGGCTTGGCGATGTCGCTCGTAATCCCCTTGGTCGTAGGTACGAGGTGGCGCAGCACCGGCAGCAGCGGCGCGGCCGCGTCATGCACCTTGTTGCCGGGGTTGACCACGGCCACCCCGCTGATCGCATCGCCGTGCTTGGCGGCCAGCCGCAGCGCCAGCGCGGCGCCCATCGACAGGCCGCAGACGAAGACCTTGGTGCAGCGCTCGGTGAGCGCGCGCAGTTCGCGGTCGACCTCGGCGTACCAGTCCTGCCAGGTCGTGATCTGCAGGTCCTGCCAGCGGGTGCCGTGACCGGGCAGCAGCGGCAGGGCGACGGTCAGCCCCTGGTCGGCCAGATATTCGGCCCAGGGGCGCACAGACTGGGGGGAGCCGGTGAAGCCGTGGCACACAAGGACGCCGACCTCTCCGCCGTCACGGCGGAACGGCTCGGCTCCGGGAAGGAGCGGCACCGGGGGACTCCGTTCGATAAGGGGACCTGGCGAGTTACCTAAGAGTACGCAAAGTGACAGCAGGCGGGTAGGCCCGAGGACCGGCGCGGGGCGAGCGGGGCCGCCGGGGCAGGTTAAGGTCTTTGCGTCACACACAGGAGGCAGTCGGTTGATCTACGGCGCAATGAAGTTTTCCATCGGCGGGTCGCTGAAGCTTGCCTTCAGGCCCTGGGTGGAAGGCATCGAGAACATCCCCGCCGAGGGTCCGGCGATCCTCGCGAGCAACCACCTGTCCTTCTCGGACTCCTTCTTCCTGCCCGCGGTGCTCGACCGCAAGGTCACCTTCATCGCCAAGGCCGAGTACTTCACCTCCCCGGGGGTGAAGGGCAGGCTGACCGCCGCGTTCTTCAAGGGCGTGGGCCAGCTGCCGGTCGACCGCTCGGGCGCCAGGGGTGCCGGCGAGGCGGCGATCAAGAGCGGCATCGAGGTGCTGGAGCGCGGTGAGCTGTTCGGCATCTACCCGGAGGGCACCCGCTCCCCGGACGGCCGGCTCTACCGCGGCAAGCCGGGCGGGCTGGCCCGGGTGGCGCTGGCCACCGGTGCGCCGGTCATCCCCGTGGCGATGATCGACACCGAGAAGGTGCAGCCTCCGGGCAAGATCGTGCCGAAGATGATCCGGCCGGGCATCCGTATCGGCAAGCCGCTGGACTTCACGCGCTATCAGGGCATGGAGGGCGACCGCTTCATCCTGCGGTCGGTCACCGACGAGGTCATGTACGAGATCATGAAGCTCTCCGGCCAGGAGTACGTCGACATCTACGCGACCGCGGCCAAGCGGCAGATCGCCGATGCGGCGAAGGCCGCGGAGGCGAAGAAGAAGGCCGAGGCGGAGCAGGCCAAGAAGGCCGCCGCCGAATAGACGGGCAGTGCCGAGGCCGGGCGTGGGCGCGCCCGGCGAGGGGTGGGGGCCGGCAATGACGGATGCGGACATACGGACGGTGACCGGCGGCATGGCTGCCGCCAGGCGCCACGGCAAGCACCCCAAGGTGCTGCGGATGTCCGTCGAGCTCCCGCTGTGGCGCGCGCTCACCGGCTACCGGATCCTCACCCTCGTCTACACCCTGTGCCTGGTCGCGCTCTCCTACCGGAGGTACGAGCATCCGCTGGGCGCCGCCGCGTACATGGGCGCGCTGACCGTCTGGATGGCGCTGACCTGGCGCCGTACGACCTCCCCGGAGCGCTGTACCCGGCGGTTCCTGATCGCCGACCTCGGCTTCGCGGTCGGCGGCATCCTCATCACACCGCTGGTCGACAGCCACGCCCGCATCATGGACGGCTCGCCGACGCTGCCCTCCATCTGGACCGCGGGCGCCGTCCTGGGCTTCGCCATCAAGGGCGGCTGGCGCTGGGCCGCGGTGGCCTCCAGCGCCGTGGCGGTCGCCAATCTCGTCGAACGCCAGGAGCTGGCCCGCGACACCATCCACAACGTGGTGCTGGTGTGGGTGGCCAGCGTCGCCATCGGCTATGTCGTCGAGGTGGCCCGCGCCAGTGAGCGCACCCTCGCCCGTGCGCTGCAGATCGACGCCGCCACCCGCGAACGGGAGCGGCTGGCCCGCGACATCCACGACAGCGTGCTCCAGGTGCTGGCGATGGTGCAGCGGCGCGGTGCCGCGATCGGCGGTGAGGCGGCCGAGCTGGGCCGGATGGCGGGCGAACAGGAGGTCGCGCTGCGCACCCTGGTCGCCGGCGGGATGGTGCCGTCGGCGCACGGGGCGCGGCCGGGCGGCGCGGCAACGGCGGTGCCGTACGCGGCCGGTGAGAGCGGAGTGGGTGAGGCGGCGCCTGTCGTGGCCGCACCGCCACCGGTCGCCGGCGGGTCGTGCGACGTCCGGGCGCTGCTCGCTCCGTACGCGAGCGCCGGCGTCACCTTCTCCGAGCCCGGCGCCCCGGTCGAGCTGCCGGCCGCCGCGGCCGCGGAGCTCGCGGCCGCTGTCAGTGCCGCGTTGGACAATGTGTGGGTGCATGCGGGGGGCGACGCCCACGCATGGATCCTGGTGGAGGACGAGCCGCATGCGGTGATCGTGACGGTCCGCGACGACGGCCCCGGCATCCCCGAGGGCCGGCTCGCGGACGCCGAGCGCGAGGGCCGTCTGGGGGTGGCCCTGTCGATCCGCGGCCGGCTGCGGGACCTGGGCGGCGGCGCGGAGTGGGTCTCGGTCCCCGGCCAGGGCACGGAAGTGGAGTTGACGGTCCCCAAGGGCACTGCGCCCGAGGGCGGAAGGCGGGGGAAGGCAAGAGCGTGACGGAGCAGACGGCGCTGAAGGTCATGGTGGTCGACGACCACCCGATGTGGCGCGATGCGGTCGCGCGGGATCTGGCGGAGGCCGGGTTCGAGGTGGTCGCGACGGCCGGCGACGGCCCGCAGGCGGTGCGCAGGGCGCAGGCCGCGGCGCCCGATGTGCTGGTCCTGGACCTCAATCTGCCGGGGCTGCCCGGCGTCCAGGTGTGCAAGGAGCTGGTCGGCGCCAATCCGGCGCTGCGGGTGCTGGTGCTGTCCGCGAGCGGTGAGCACGCCGATGTCCTGGAGGCGGTCAAGTCCGGTGCGACCGGCTATCTGCTGAAGTCGGCGAGCACGGAGGAGCTGCTGGACGCGGTGCGGCGCACGGCCGCCGGCGATGCGGTGTTCACGCCGGGCCTGGCCGGTCTGGTGCTGGGCGAGTACCGCAGGCTGGCGACCGAGCCGGCCCCGGCGACACCGGACGAGCCGGGTGCACCGCAGTTGACGGACCGTGAGACCGAGGTGCTGCGCCTGGTCGCCAAGGGACTCTCGTACAAGCAGATCGCCGAACGGCTGGTGATCTCGCACCGCACGGTGCAGAACCACGTCCAGAACACCCTCGGCAAGCTCCAGTTGCACAACCGCGTGGAGCTGGTGCGCTATGCGATCGAGCGTGGCCTCGACGAGGTGTGACCGGCAAGATCACCGGCCGCGGCCGGTGCGATCCGCCCGTACGGGTGAACACCTCGCGTCAACTCCCTGGTAAATCACCGAAATCACCGTTTGTCCCATCCCGAAGTGACCCAGATCACCATTAGCGTGACCGGCGTCGGCTCAAATCACGGCCGTGCGCGGCCACTGACGGGATGTAGGTGAAGCAGCGATGCGGGTCGGAGTACTGACCGGCGGTGGCGACTGCCCGGGTCTGAACGCAGTGATCAGGGGCATCGTCCGCAAGGGCACCCAGGAGTACGGATATCACTTCGTCGGCTTCCGGGACGGCTGGCGCGGGCCCCTGGAGGGCGACACCGTGCCGCTGGACATCTCGGCGGTGCGCGGCATCCTGCCCCGTGGCGGCACGATCCTCGGCTCCTCGCGGACCAACCCCTTCAAGGAGAACGACGGCGTCCGCCGGATCAAGGAGACGCTCGCCAAGGAGGAGATCGCGGCGCTGATCGCGATCGGCGGCGAGGACACCCTCGGTGTCGCCGCCCGGCTCTCGGACGAACACGCGATCCCCTGTGTCGGTGTCCCCAAGACCATCGACAACGATCTGTCGGCCACCGACTACACCTTCGGCTTCGACACCGCCGTCGGCGTCGCCACCGAAGCCATCGACCGGCTGCACACCACCGCCGAATCCCATATGCGGGTCCTGGTCGTCGAGGTGATGGGCCGGCACGCCGGCTGGATCGCACTGCACTCCGGTCTCGCCGGCGGGGCGAATGTCATCCTCATCCCCGAGCAGCGCTTCGACATCGAGCAGGTCTGCGCGTGGATCGAGTCCCGTTTCAAGGTCCGCTACGCCCCGATCGTGGTCGTCGCCGAGGGCGCGATGCCCAAGGACGGCCAGATGGTGCTCAAGGACGACTCCACCGACTCCTTCGGGCATGTCCGGCTGTCCGGTGTGGGGGAGTGGCTGGCCAAGGAGATCGAGGCACGTACGGGCAAGGAGGCCCGGACGACCGTCCTCGGGCACACCCAGCGCGGCGGCACACCGAGCGCCTTCGACCGCTGGCTGGCCACCCGCTTCGGACTGCACGCCATCGACGCGGTGCGCGACGGTGACTTCGGGAAGATGGTCGCGCTGCGCGGCACGGACATCGTCCGGGTGCCGATCGCGGAGGCGACCGCCAAGCTGAAGACCGTCGATCCGGCGCGCTACGCCGAGGTCGGCGTCTTCTTCGGCTGAGCCGGGCCGCTTCCGCTTCGCTCCTGTTGTCCTGCCCCCGTCCCGTATCCCGGGCGGCACTGCCGGGCGATGGGCCGTATATTCGCCATACGCGACATATCCGGCCCATCGCCCACAGGTCGGAGGGAAAGGGACCAGCGAAGAGGACCGGCGGGAGAATCCGGGAGAGCTCGTGGACATCGTCGCATTCGGTGTGCAGGCGGATGAGCGGCCGTTCCTGGAGAAGGCCTTCGCCGGCCGTCACCAGGTCCGCAGCGTGGATGTCTTCCTCAACCGCGACACCGCCCCCATCGCGCGCGGCTACGAGATCGTCAGCTCCAGCGTCAACGCCGATCTGAGCGCGGATGTTTTGCAGACCCTCGCGGCCGGCGGGACGAAGATGATCGCCCAGCGCTCCACGGGCTTCAACAACATCGATCTGCGGGCCGCCGCCGACCTCGGCATGACCATCGGCCGGGTCTCCCGCTACTCGCCGTACGCGGTCGCGGAATTCGCCTGGGCCCTGGCGCTGGCCGTCAACCGGGGGATCGTACGGGCCACCAACCGCACCCGTAACTTCGACTTCCGGCTGGACGGCCTGATGGGCCGCGATCTGCGCGGCCGTACCGCGGGCGTGCTGGGCACCGGCAAGATCGGCGCGGCGTTCACCCGGATCGCCCATGGCTTCGGGATGAACCTGCTGGGCTGGGACCTCGTCGAGAGCCCGCGCTGCACCGAGCTGGGCATGAAGTACGTCGCCCGGGAGCGGCTGTTCGCCGAGGCCGATCTGATCACCCTGCACGTCCCGCTGGTGGAGGCCACCCGACACCTCGTCGACGCCGCCGCGCTGGCGGCGATGAAGGACGATGCGATCCTGATCAACTCCGGCCGCGGCGGGCTCGTCGACGCCGCCGCCCTCGTCGATGCGCTCAAGGCCGGCCGGCTCGCCGGCGTCGGCCTGGACGTCTACGAGGAGGAGGCCGGGCTCTTCTACTTCGACAAGTCCCTGGACATCATCAACGACGACACCCTGGCCCGCCTGATGACCTTCGGGAACGTGCTGGTCACCTCGCACCAGGCGTACTTCACCGAGGATGCGGTCGGCCAGATCGTCGAGGCCACCGTCGCCAATGTCGAGGACTATCTGACCGGCCGCACCAACGAGAACATGCTGGTCACACGAGGACAGCTGCCAGCAACTGCGCAGTGACCGAGGCGCCGTCCAACGTCAGCACCGACTCCGGGTGGAACTGCACCCCTGCAAAGCCCGGACCGCGCAGCGCATGCACCTCGCCGCTCTCCGCGTCCCGGCTCAACTCGACGCGGTGCATGGCGAGTTCGGCCGCGGTGGAGTCGTCGCAGCGGGCCGTGAAGGTGTTGTAGAAGCCCACCGTCTCCTGGCGCCCGAAGAAGTCGATCCGCTCCTGCGCGCCCTGGAAGGGCACCTCCTTGCGGACGATCTCCAGCCCCAGCTCCGCGGCGAGCAGCTCGTGCCCGAGGCAGACGCCGAAGAGACCGTGCCGGTGGCCGGCGACCAGCTCGGCGGTCAGCGACCGCAGAAAGCGCATCTTGGGGTCGGCGGCGTCGGACGGGTTGCCCGGCCCAGGGCCCAGCACGACCGGGCCCTGGTGCGCCCGGGCGGCCTCGCGCAGCCCCGGCTCGTCGAAGCGGCGCACGGTGACCTCCAGCCCGGAGGTCCGCAGCAGATGCGCCAGCATCGCGGTGAAGGTGTCCTCGGCATCGATCACCAGGGCGTGTCCGCTCAGCTCGGCGGTCGGCGCGGTGGTCTGCATCCGCAGCCAGAAGGGGGCCAGGTCGGCCCGGCGGGCGTCCAGCGCGGCCCGCACCCGCGGGTCGTCGGCCAGCCGTGGCGGCCGGCCCTCGGCCGCCGGACGCGCCGGGGCCTCTCGTACCCCCAGCGCGGTGAGCACCCCCGCCGCCTTGGCGTGCGTCTCGGCGACCTCGCTGTATGGGTCGGAGGCGCGCACCAGCGTGGCGCCGACCGGCACCCGGAGACGGCAGTCCGCGGCGATATCGGCGGTACGGATCAGAATCGGCGAGTCCAGCGTCTGCGCGCCCACGCCCTCGTCCCGCCCCTCGCCCGGTGCCCGCCCGATCAGCGCCAGCGCGCCCGCGTAGTAGCCGCGCCCCCGCCCGTCGGTGCCGACCGGCTCATGCCGTTCGATGACCCGGCAGGCGTTCTGCACCGGCGACCCGGTGACCGTCGCCGCGAACATCGTCTCCTTGAGCACCTCGCGCACATCGAGGGTGGAGCGGCCGCGCAGCTCGTACTCGGTGTGCGCGAGATGCGCCATCTCCTTGAGCCGGGGCCCGATCACCACCCCGCCCTTGTCGCCGACGGTGCACATCATCTTCAGCTCCTCGTCCACCACCATGGACAGCTCCTCGACCTCCTTGCGGTCGCCGAGGAACGCCAGCAGGCTCTCGGCGGTGGGGCCGCCGGCCGGGTAGCGGTAGGTCCCGCTGATCGGATTCATCACGACCGTGCCCCCGGTCATCCGGACATGCACCTCGGGGCTGGCGCCGACCAGCGTGCGCACCCCGGGGCGGTGCACCACATACGTCCAGTACGCCCCGCGCTCACCGGCCAGCAGCCGCCGGAACAGCGCCAGCGCATCGGCCGCCGAGAAGTCCGCGATCTCGCCCTCGAACGTCCTGCGGATGACGAAGTTCGCGCCCTCGCCGGTGCCGATCTCGTCCCGCACCACCCGCCCGACGATCTCGGCGTAGGCGTCGTCGTCCACATCGAACGCCCCGTCCGTCACCCGTACGTCATGCGCCGGGAGCGCCGCCAGCACCTCGTCCAGCGGCAGTTCGGCACTCTCGCCCGGGCGCAGCACGGCCAGCGGTGTGCCGTCGTCGTGGGCCCGGAAACCGCGCTCGCGGATCTGCCGGAACGGGATCAGCGCGAGCGCGTCGATCACCGGCGCATCCGGCACCGTCTCAGCAAGTGGGATGTCGGCCAGCCGCTCGACCTCGGTCACCTCGCCGATCAGCACCTCTACGGTGTCGCCCGTCTCCCGCCCGGGGGAGCGGCGGCGCAGCAGGGCGAACGGCGGGCAGGCGGGGTCGAGCAGCCGCTGGACGAGCGCGGCGGCGTCGGTGTGGGGCTCGCGGTGCATGGCGGGTTCCTTCCGGGTGAGCCAGAGAAGGGGTACGGCCGCCGGAAACACCGAAGGCCGCCCCTCGGGCGGCCTTCGCGAAGTGTGTGGTGTGCGCGCGAATCAGTGGGCCGCCGGATGAGCGGTCCACCACCAGTTCATGTTCATGGCCGGTCGCGTGTACATGGAGGGCACCCTACCGGACCGTCCGAGTGCAGTGCGTCTCAAAGTCCGGATGCCGGACGGACACCCCTACGGGACCCCGTAATGTGGGGCTTGTGACCGTGAACGCTGAATCCCACGCCGGTGGCAACACCTGGCGAGACCTGCCCGCGGCGCAGCAGCCTGACTGGCCGGACCAAGAGGCTCTGCGCGATGTGATCGCGGAGCTCGAGTCCTATCCGCCGCTCGTCTTCGCGGGCGAGTGCGACCAGCTGCGCGAGCGCCTGGGAGCGGTCGCCCGTGGTGAGGCGTTCCTGCTTCAGGGCGGCGACTGCGCGGAGGCCTTCGACGCCGTATCCGCCGAGCACATCCGTAACAAGCTCAAGACGCTTCTCCAGATGGGTGCCGTCCTGACCTACGCCGGGTCCGTCCCGGTGGTCAAGGTCGGCCGGATCGCCGGCCAGTACAGCAAGCCGCGCTCCAAGCCCACCGAGACCCGCGACGGGGTGACGCTGCCGACCTACCGCGGCGACTCCGTCAACGGCTTCGAGTTCACCGAGGCGGCCCGTATCCCGGACCCCCAGCGCCTGAAGCGGATGTACCACGCGTCCGCCGCGACGCTGAACCTGGTGCGCGCCTTCACCACCGGTGGCTACGCCGACCTGCGTCAGGTGCACGCCTGGAACCAGGACTTCGTGAAGTCCTCGCCCTCCGGACAGCGCTACGAGGCGCTGGCCCGCGAGATCGACCGCGCGATGAACTTCATGAACGCCTGCGGGGTGGACCCGGAGGAGTTCCGTACCGTCGAGTTCTACTCCTCCCACGAGGCGCTGGTGCTCGACTACGAGTCGTCGCTGACCCGGGTCGACTCGCGTACCGGCAACCTCTACGACGTCTCCGGCCACATGGTCTGGATCGGCGAGCGCACCCGTCAGCTGGACGGCGCGCACATCGAGTTCGCCGCGCGCATCCGCAATCCGATCGGCGTCAAGCTCGGCCCGACGACCACGCCCGAGGACGCGCTCACGCTCATCGAGCGCCTCGACCCCGAGCGTGAGCCGGGCCGGCTGACCTTCATCACCCGCATGGGCGCGGACAAGGTCCGCGACAAGCTCCCCGAGCTGGTCGAGAAGGTCACCGCCTCCGGCGCGCAGGTCGCCTGGATCTGCGACCCGATGCACGGCAACACCTTCGAGGCGGCCTCCGGTCACAAGACCCGGCGCTTCGACGATGTGCTCGACGAGGTCAAGGGCTTCTTCGAGGTCCACAAGAGCCTCGGTACGCACCCGGGCGGTATCCACGTCGAGCTGACCGGTGACGATGTCACCGAGTGCGTGGGCGGCGGCGACGAGATCTTCGTCGACGATCTGCACCAGCGCTACGAGACCGCCTGCGACCCGCGGCTCAACCGCAGCCAGTCGCTGGACCTGGCGTTCCTGGTGGCGGAGATGTACCGCGACCAGTGAGGCCGTCCGCCGCTGACCTGCGCTGACGGTCAGGGGCACGAAGGCGCAAGACGAGAGTGGGGCGCGGATCCTGTGATCCGCGCCCCACTGCGTTGTGAAGCCCCCGCCGGGCCAGGTAAGGTAAGGGTTACCTCACTCAAGATCAGCTGATCGATGAGTCATCGCCGAGCCGCCCCATGGAGGTGAAACCGCGTGTACGTCTGCTCATGCTTCGGGATCACCGAGCAGCAGGTCCGCGAACACGCGGATACGGGCGCCTGTACGCCCCGCCAGATCGCCTCCGCCTGCAAGGCCGGCACCGACTGCGGAGGCTGCGTGCGCCGCATTCAGGCGCTGCTCGGCCGGGGCGACTGCCCCCGCCGGGAGCTCATCGACAACGGCGCGTCCACGGCGCTGTCGCCCGACCCGTTCGCGCCCGAGTCGCTTGCGCCCGATCCCCTGGGCGCGGAGGCGGGCGCAGGGGCGCCCGCGGCGCTCTCGGGGGCCGCGTAGTTCTGAGGGCCGTCCGGCAGGCTCCCGCCATCGCGCCGCCCGCTCAGCTCGGCTGCTCGATCACCTGGGCGATGTAGAGCGCCTCTCCCAGCTTCTCGATCAGCTCCAGCTGGGTGTCGAGATAGTCGATGTGGTGTTCCTCGTCGGCGAGGATGTCCTCGAAGATATTCGCCGAGGTGATGTCGCCCTTGTTGCGCATGAGTTCGATACCGCGCTTGAGCCGGTCGATGGCCTCGACCTCGATCTGCCGGTCCGCCTGGAACATCTCGGTGACGGACTGGCCGACCCGTACATGGAACAGCCGCTGGTAATTCGGCAGACCGTCGAGGAAGAGAATCCGGTCCGTCAGGAGCTCTGCGTGCTTCATCTCGTCGAAGGACTCGGAGCGCGTGTACTTCGCGAGCTTCGTCCAGCCGAAGTTCTCCTGCATCTTGGCGTGCAGGAAGTACTGGTTGATCGCGGTCAGCTCGGCGGTCAGCTGCTCGTTGAGGAATTCGATGACCTCGGGGTCGCCCTGCATGGCTGCGGGCTCCTTCCACGCGAGAACTGGGCAGGTGCCGCGCATCCTCGCACCGCCCGGAGCGGAACGTCCAGTAAGTTCACGCTTAGTACGAGTTGCCCGATTCCCTCCCTCCCTGGTCATCGGCACCCCTTCCGGTCTGACAACATGGAGGGCATGGGTCAGCCGGAAAGCCGCGAAGAGGAGCCTCCTGCGCTGCCTCCGGGGCAGCGGCTGCAGCGGGGCTGGCCGGTGACGCATTACGGGCCGGTCCCCAAGTTCCGTGCCGAACGCTGGGAGTTCCGGGCTTTCGGTGCCACCGCCGACGGCGCGAAGCACTGCTGGTCGCACGAGGAATTCACGGCGCTGCCGTACACCACGGTCGTCGCCGATATGCACTGCGTGACGAAATTCAGCATGCTGGGAGCCGAATGGGGCGGGGTGCGCACCCGGACGATTCTTGATCTTGCGCCGCCCGCGCCCGATGTCACCCATGTGATGGTGTGGGCCGAGTACGGCTTCAGTTCGAATTTGCGGCTGGAGGATTTCGCCGCGGAGAAGTGCATCTTCGCCACACATCGCTCGGGTGAACTGCTCACCGCCGAGCACGGCTTCCCGGTCCGCCTGATCGTTCCGCATCTGTACGCCTGGAAAGGCCCCAAGTGGGTCCGCGGTATCGAATACATGCGGGCCGACCGCCGCGGCTTCTGGGAAGAGCGCGGCTATCACAATGTGGGCGACCCCTGGCGGGAGCAGCGCTACTCGTACCAGGAAGAGCCCGGGGACGGCCCCGAGCTCTGATCCCGTATACCCCCGGTGGGTGTGCGGCCGGTGGTTCCGTGGCTGTCGGGCTCCGGCGGTCAGTGGTGGTAGCGGTGCACCACCGCATGGCCCTTGCCGCGGCCGATCATCCACTTGTTGACGGGCGTGGTCACCACGAAGGCGATCGCCAGTGAGGCGGCCAGGGCGCCCCAGAACAGCGCGTCCGCCGGCTGTGCGTCCATCGCGCTGGGCCAGACCGCGATCACGCCGTTGTCGATCAGTTCCATCACGGCGATGGAGAGCGTGTCGGCGGCCAGCGCGACCCGGAACGCCGTCCTGAAGTCGACGCCCGCCGCCAGGACGCCGCGCAGGGTGAGCGAGTAGCCGAAGGCGAAGGCCAGCACGATCGCCAGGATCATCGTCGGGACGTTGTGCCAGCCCAGTGCGGTGCCGATCACCATGCCGAGGATCTCGCCGATGGCGCAGCCGGTCAGGCAGTGCAGGGTCGCCCTGGCGGCCGTCGCCCAGCTGACGGGGCCGTGGGTGGCGTGGGCGGCATGGCCGGAGTGATCCGTGTGACCGGCGTGGTCCGGATGGCCGCCGTGCTCGCCGGGTGCCTGTGCGATCGCCTGGTGCTCGTGGTGTGTGTGCTCCATGGGATGCCCCCAACGCGAGATGACGGTTCCTGTCCGACAGCAGGAACCGTATACCCCCTGGGGGTATTCCTCAAGGGGGATCGCAGGGCCGGCGGGCTCAGCTCGCGCGCAGCTCCTTGAGGCGGGCCACGTCCGCCGCATGCCCCTCCTTGCCGCCCGGCGTCTCGACGACCAGCGGCACGCCGACCGTCGACGGATGGCGGAACAGCTCACCGAACGCCTCGGCGCCGATATGACCCGCGCCGATGTTCTCGTGCCTGTCCTTGTGGGCGCCGACGACATCCTTGGAGTCATTGGCGTGGATCAGCTTCAGCCGGCCCTCGCCGGCGACCTCCACCAGCTCGTCCAGCAGCGCCTTCGTCCCGCCCGGCGCCGCCATGTCGTGCCCGGCCGCGAACGCATGGCAGGTGTCGAGGCAGATCCCCAGCTTGGGGTGCCGGTCCAGCGCGTCGAAGTACGGCCCGAGATCCTCCGCCAGCGCACACAGCGAAGCGCCCTGCCCGGCTGTCGGCTCCAGCAGCAGCCAGGGGTCGTCGGGGCGCGTCAGCTCGTCGAGCAACGGCCGCAGCCGCTCCCTGACCTGTGCCATCGCCGTCGCACGCGGCCGTCCGCCGGTCGCCGAGCCGGTGTGCACGACGACCCCGAGCGCACCGATCTCCCGGCCGCGGCGCAGCGAGTGGCGCAGCGATGTCACGGACCTGTCGACCGTCGCCTCGGTGTGCGACCCGAAGTTGATCAGATACGGCGCATGGACATACGCCGGGATCCCCTGGAGCGCACAGGCCACCCGGAACGCCTCGTCCTGTTCGGGGTTGCCGGGCGTCGTCGCCCAGCCGCGCGGATTGGCCACAAAGACCTGCACGACCTCGTCGCCCATCTCCTGGGCGTACGGAATGCCGACCTTCGCCAGGCCGCCGGCGACCGGTACATGCCCGCCGACCGGATTACGTGCACGGGCGCGCTGCTCGGCGCCCTTGGGGGAGGGGGATCTGCTCACCCTCCCAGGGTGCCAGGTGCCGCACGGCCGCCGTCCCGGGGGACGGCGGCCGGACCGCGGAGCCGGTGGCCCTACAGCGCTCCCTTGAGCTTGATGGTGATCGTGCTGCCCTTCGGCGCCTTCTCGCCGGAGTCGACGGACTGGGTGTCGACGGTGTCCTGCGGGAAGAGGAACGGCTTCTTGACCTCGACCGCGAAGCCGAGATCCGTCAGCTCCTTCTTCGCGTCCTCGACGTTCTCGCCGGTGACATCCGGGACGGTGATCATCTCCGGGCCCTTGGAGAGCGTGAGGGTGATCGTGTCGCCCTCGCCGCGCGTTTCGCCCTCGCCCGGGGACTGCCGGGCGATGGTGCCCTTGTCCTGCGCGGAGAAGACCGGCTGGTCCGCGAAGCGCACCTCGAAGCCGGCGTCGCGCAGCTCGGTCACCGCGTCCGCCCGCTCGTAGCCGACCACACCCGGCACAACGACCTTCGCGCCCCGGCTGATGGTCAGCGCCACCGCCGTGTCGGGCCGCCGCTTGCTGCCCGCCGCCGGATCCGTACTGATCACCGAGCCCTTGGCGACCTCATTGCTGAAATCCCGGGTTTCGATGCCCGGTACCAGCCCGAGGTCGCGCAGCTTGCGCTTGGCGTCCGCGAGCGGGGTGCCCGACAGATCCGGGATGGTGACGATGTCGGGACCGCGGGAGACGGTGAGGGTGACCGTGCCCGTGCCGCGGATCCGCTTGCCGTTCGCCGGATCCGTCTTCATGACATGGCCGCGCTCCACATTGGAGCTGAAGCCGCGCACCACCCTCACGCCCAGCCCCGCGTCCCGCAGCGTCTTCTCGGCCTTGGCCTGCGGCATGTCCAGCACCGCGGGGACGGTCGTGAACTGGCCGGAGTTGATGTACCAGACGCCCGTGCCGACACCGAGGAGCAGCAGCACGGCCGCGATGACCGTGGCCAGCCGCCGGCGCTGGAGCAGGCCCCCACGGGGCGCCGCGGCGGGCACCGGACGCAGCCGCGTCGTCTGCTCCGCCGGCGGCACCTCCAGCCGGCTGGTGCGGTTCAGCTCCGCCTCGTCCGCCCCCGGCAGCGGCAGCTGTATGCCGCCCGGCCGGGGTATCACATCCGTACGCTCCGAGCCGTCCTCGGCACCGGCGCTGCCGAGGACGGCCGCGGGCACCTCCTTGGCCTGCGGAGGGACGACATCCAGCTGCTCGTCGGACAGCTCCGACCGCGCCGCCCGCACCCGGGACAGCATCGCCACCGCGTCCTGCGGGCGCTGCTGGGGATCGCGGGCGGCGGCCAGCGCGACCAGCTCGTCCAGCTGCGGCGCCAGGCCGGGCACCAGCCCGGAGGGCGGCCGCACATCCTCGTGCAGATGCTGGTAGAGGATCTGCGCCGCGGAGCCGCCCGTATGCGGCTTGCCGCCGGTCAGCATCTCGTAGAGCACCACGCCACAGGCGTAGACATCGACCCGGGCGTCCGCGGTGCCGTGCTCCATCTGCTCGGGGGCGAGATAGGAGACGGTCCCCAGGACGGAGCCCGTCGAGGCGGTGGTGTTGGTGTCCACCGCGCGCACCAGGCCGAAGTCGGCGACCTTGACCCGGCCGTCGTCGCCGATCAGGACGTTCTCCGGCTTCATGTCGCGGTGCACCAGACCGGCGCGGTGCGCGGCCCCCAGGGCGGCCAGGATCGGCTCCAGGATGTCCAGCGCGGCCCGCGGCTGCAGGGCGCCCCGCTCGCGGAGTACGTCGCGCAGCGTGCAGCCGGCGACATACTCCATCGCCAGATAGACGTACGTACCGTCCGTGCCCTGGTCGAAGACGCCCACCACATTCGGGTGCGACAGCCGTGCGACCGACTTCGCCTCACGGATGAAGCGGTCCACGAACGCCCCGTCCGTGGCGAGAGTCGGGTGCATCACCTTCAGTGCGAGCACACGGTCGAGCCGGGTGTCCATGGCCCGGTAGACCGTGGCCATACCACCTGCGGCGATGCGCGCCAGAACGCGATAGCGGCCGTCGAGCAGCTGACCCACGAGCGGGTCCTGAAGGGTCGTATCCACGGCAGACGAGTCTACGAGCAAGGACCGACAGCTCGAACTCCGCGGCCGCGGTACGGCCGTACTGCAGCGGAATGGTGACAGGAGAGGCGGGGGAGAGGCGTGGCGGAGGGCCTCCCCGCCGCCTAGAACGCCGGCCGCTCCGGATCCAGCTCCGCGACACCCTCCGTGGGCGAGGACGCCAGCGCGAAGTGCCGGCGCGGAATCCGGCCCGCGCGATACGCCAGCCGGCCGGCCTCGACCGCGTGCCGCATCGCCGCGGCCATCAGCTCCGGCTCCTGCGCACGGGTCACCGCGGACGCCAGCATCACCGCCGCACAGCCCAGCTCCATGGCCAGCGAGACGTCCGAGGCCGTTCCCGCGCCCGCGTCGAGCACGACCGGGACGCCGGCCCGCTCGGTGATCAGCTGGAAGTTGTGCGGATTGCGGATGCCCAGGCCGGAGCCGATCGGCGAGCCCAGCGGCATGATCGCGGCGCAGCCCACGTCCTCCAGCTTGCGCGCCACCACCGGATCGTCGTTCGTGTAGGGCAGCACGGTGAAACCGTCGTCCACCAGGGTCTCGGCGGCTTCCAGCAGCTCGATCGGGTCGGGCAGCAGGGTGCGCTCGTCGGCGACGACCTCCAGCTTGACCCAGTCCGTGCCGAGCGCCTCACGGGCGAGCCGGGCGGTGAGCACCGCCTCGCCCGCGGTGAAGCAGCCCGCCGTGTTCGGCAGCACCCGGATCTTGTGCCGTTCCAGTACGGACAGCACCGAGCCCTGCACGGCCGGGTCCAGCCGCCGCATGGCGACCGTCGTCAGCTCTGTACCGGAGGCGAGCAGCGCACGCTCCAGGACGTCGAGGCTGGGCGCGCCACCGGTCCCCATGATCAGACGGGACGCGAAGGTGGTGCCGGCGATGGTGAGGGTGTCGGGGCCCGCGGGGGAGCCGCTGTCGGACGCGGCGGGGGTCGTCCCCCGGACGATTGCGGTATCGGTCATGTCTGCGGATCAGCCTCCCTGGACCGCGGTGAGCACCTCGACGCGGTCGCCGTCGCCGAGCGGGGTGGTGGGCCACTGGGTGCGCGGCACCACGGTTTCGTTGACCGCGGCGGCCACCCCGGCGGAGGCCTTCGACAAGGTGGCGACGAGCTGGTCGAGGGTGAGGCCGCCGGGGATCTCGCGGGCCTCGCCGTTGACGGACACGGACACGGTGGGGGCGGTCATACGGGCTGCTCCTGTGGGGCGCGGACGCGCTCGGGCCCGGGGGCGGTGGCCGAGAAACGCGTGGGGGAGAAGGGGCGGGCCTCTTCCGGGAGGCTCCCGGTGGCCAGCACCTCGGCCATCGCGTCACCGGTGACCGGCGTCAGCAGCACACCGTTGCGGAAGTGGCCGGTGGCCAGGTGGAGGCCGGGCAGCTCGGTCGGCCCGAGCAGCGGCGCGTTGTCGGGGGAGCCGGGGCGCAGACCGGCGCAGGTCTCCACGAGCGGCAGCTCGGTGATGCCGGGGACCAGCTCGTGCGCGTCCCGCAGCAGCTCGTAGACCCCGCCCGCGGTGACGGTGGTGTCCCAGCCCATCTCCTCGCTGGTGGCGCCGACGACCAGTTCGCCGCTCTCCCGCGGCACCAGGTAGAGGGGGCCGCCGTGGACGACGGCCCGTACGGTGCGCGACAGGAAGGCCGCGGAGCCGGCCGGCATCTGGGGGAGGCGCAGCCGCAGCACCTGGCCCTTGACCGGGCGCACCGGCGGCAGCACCTCGTCGGGCACCCCGGCCAGACGGACGCTGTGGCTGCCCGCGGCCAGGACGACCTGACCGGCCGACAGCCGTGTGCCGTCGGCGAGTTCGGCCCCGGACGCACGGCCGCCGTCGACCGTCAGCCGCTCGGCCCGGCTCCGGTGGAAGACCACCCCGGCGCGCTCACAGGCCACCAGCAGGGCGCCCGCCAGCCGGCGCGGATCGACCTGGTGGTCGCCGTCGACCCGCAGACCGCCGCGTACCCCGGGGGCCAGCATCGGCTCCAGGCGGCGGCACTCGCGCCCCGTGAGCCACTGCGAGTCCAGTCCCGACCGGATCTGCAGGGCGTGCAGCTCGCGCAGGTGGGCACGGTCGTCGGCGTCCAGTGCGACGGCCAGGGTGCCGCACCGCCGGTAGCCGATCCGCTGCCCGGCGGCCTCCTCCAGCTCGTCCGTGAACCGCGGATAGCGGCGCGCCGAGGCCAGGTTGAGGCCCAGCAGGGTCTGCTCGCCGTAGTGGAGTTCGGTGACCGCGGCCAGCATGCCGGCCGCGACGTGGGCCGCGCCGCCACCGGGCGCGGGGTCGGCCACCGCGACGCTCAGACCGCGGCCGGCCGTCCGCCAGGCGGTGACCAGGCCGATGATGCCGCCCCCGATGACGAGCACATCGGGGTGCTTGGTGGCTGATTTCGACGGTGTGGCAGATGGATGCATGGGCGTCCAGCCCCTCCCTTCGCCGGCATGACCCGGATCAGGTTCGTACGGTCGGAGGCCGGCCAGCCTCCCTCTCAGCCCGGTGCGTCCGGGCTCCCGCGAGTGCGTGTAGCCGTCACCCTAATACGGGGCCGCAACGCGTCGTAAGGGAGCGAGGCCGTGCGCCCATGGGGCCGCGCCCCCGGGCGACCGACTGTGACGCTGTGTCAGAGATCTCCTTGCGCGCTGCTGCGAACGGCGTCTTCCGCCGTCCTAGAGTGATCGGGTGAGCGAGCAGAGCAAGTCTTCCCAGGCCCCTGACCGCACGCCGCACGTCGTGATCGTCGGCGCGGGAATCGCCGGTGTGCAGACCGCGGTCGCCCTCCGCGAACAGGGCTGGCGCGGCGCGATCACGCTCCTCGGCGACGAGCCCCACCAGCCCTACGACCGCCCCCCGCTGTCCAAGGCGGTGCTGCTGGGCAAGGCGGACGGCTCCACCTTCGACGTCGACTTCGCCGCGCTCGACATCGAACTCCACCTCAGCCGCCGGGTCACCGCCCTGGTACCGGACGCCCATCTGGTCGAGACCGCCGAGGGCCCGGTGCCGTACGACTACGCGGTCATCGCCACCGGCGCCGACCCGATCCTGCTGCCCGGCAGCGAGGGGCTGCCCGGCGTCCACCTGCTGCGCACCCTCGACGACGCCGAACGGCTGCGGCCGGTGCTCGCCGCGCAGCACGAGATCGTGGTCGTCGGGGCCGGCTGGATCGGCGCCGAGTTCGCGACCGCCGCGCGCGAGGCGGGCTGCGCGGTCACCGTCGTCGAGGCCGCCGACCGCCCGCTGGCCGGTGCGCTGCCCGCCGAGGTCGCCGCCCACATGACCGGCTGGTACGCGGACGCCGGCGCCGAGCTGCGCACCGGCGCCCGGGTCGCG
This sequence comes from Streptomyces inhibens, assembly GCF_003389455.1. Taxonomy (GTDB): domain Bacteria; phylum Actinomycetota; class Actinomycetes; order Streptomycetales; family Streptomycetaceae; genus Streptomyces; species Streptomyces inhibens. The sequence goes on from NZ_QUAC01000237.1 coordinate 22,770, forward strand.
TCCGTCACCTCGGGCACGGTCACGCTCGCGGACGGCACGAGGCTGCCCGCCGACGCCGTGGTCGTCGGCATCGGCGCCCGGCCCGCCACCGCCTGGCTGGCCGGCTCGGGCGTCGCGGTGTCGCCCGAGGACGGTTCCGTGCTGGCCGACGAACGGCTGCGCACCTCCGTGCCCGATGTGTACGCGGTCGGCGACTGCGCGTCCTTCCCGTCGACCCGCTACGGCAGCCGGCTGCTGATCCACCACTGGGACAACGCCCTCCAGGGCCCCCGTACGGTCGCCGAGAACATCGCCCGCGGTGAGGCGGAAGGGGTGGTCTACGACCCCGTCCCGTACTTCTGGTCCGAGCAGTTCGGCCGGTTCGTCCAGTACGCGGGCCACCATGTGGACGCCGACGAGCTGGTCTGGCGCGGCGATCCGGCCGGGGCCGCCTGGTCGGTGATCTGGCTGCGCGACGGGCGGCTGGTCGCGCTGCTGGCGGTGGGCCGGCCGCGGGACCTCGCCCAGGGGCGCAAGCTCATCGAGCGGGGCGTGGCCCTCGACCGGGAGCGGGCCGCGAACGCAGCGGTACCGCTGAAGGCCGCGGCGCTGTAGCCGGGGCGTCGCGGGCCGGGGGCGCCGCGGGCGCGCAGCCGGTGGCCGCACCGGAGCGCGCCGTCACCCTCCGGTGTGCACGAAGCCCCTGACGGCGATGCCCGGCTACCGGCTGTCAGTGCGAGGTGGCACGCTTGTCCTGTGACCGAGATTGACGCAAACATCGATGGACTCGTCCCCGCCTGGCTCACCCTCCCCGACATCGCCGAAAAGCTCGGCGTCGAGGTGACGCGCGTCCGGCAGCTGGTCAAGGAAGGCCAGCTGATCGCGGTGCGCCGCGGCGAGAACAGGGCGCTGCACGTGCCCGCCGATTTCATCCAGGACGACAAGGTGGTCAAGGGCCTCGTCGGCACGCTCACCCTGCTCAAGGACGACGGCTTCACCGACGAGGAGATGCTGGAATGGCTGTTCACCGCGGATGAGACCCTGCCCGGTACGCCGGCGCAGGCGCTGCGCGAGAATCGCGGCACGGAGGTGAAGCGCCGGGCCCAGGCCCTCGCCGTCTGACGCGCCCCGCGCGGCGCTCTCATCAGTATCCGCACCAGCATCCGTATCCACATCTGAGGGACGTACGGGCCGGAAGGCCCGGCCCGTACGTCCCCGACCTGGGGGGTAGCCGCCCGATGACCACCGCACGACAGGCCCTGTCCGACGCCCGGCTCTACCTCTGCACAGACGCCCGCAAGCAGCAGGGCGACCTCGCGCAGTTCCTGGACGCGGTGCTCGCCTCGGGCGTGGACATCGTCCAGCTGCGCGACAAGGGCATGGAGGCCGGCGAGGAGCTCAGACACCTGGAGGTCTTCGCGGACGCCTGCCGGCGGCACGGCAAGCTGCTCGCGGTCAACGACCGCGCGGATGTCGCCCATGCGATCGGCAGCGATGTGCTCCATCTCGGGCAGGGGGATCTGCCGGTTCCGGCCGCCCGCGCCGTTCTCGGCCCGGACGTCCTCATAGGCCGCTCCACCCACGCCGAGACCGAGGTGGACGCCGCGATCGCCGAGGCGGGGGTGGACTACTTCTGCACCGGCCCGTGCTGGCCGACGCCCACCAAGCCGGGCCGTCATGCCCCCGGCCTCGACCTGGTCCGCTACACCGCGTCGCGGGCGCCCGAGCGCCCCTGGTTCGCAATCGGCGGGATCGACGCCGGCAATCTGGACGAGGTGCTGAAGGCGGGCGCCCGCCGGGTCGTGGTGGTCCGCGCCCTCACCCAGGCGGACGATCCGGGCGCGGCGGCCGCGGCACTGGCCAAGCGCATCCGTACCTGGGACGACAGGGCCTAGAACCAGGGACTGCCGGCGGCGTTCTTCGGGCGTCGGGCGGTTCTGTGACGCCTTCCGGTCATCCGGGAGGCCGGAAAATGTCCAACCAGTGGACACGAACCGGACCAACCAGGCATAACGCCGATGACGGTTGGTGTGTGCCCGGCCGGTGGTTAACCTGCCGGTATGGCCCTAGGTACAGCTTCCACCAGGACTGATCGCGCACGCACCGTGCGCGAACTGCTCGCTTCCGGCAAGCAGTCCTACTCGTTCGAGTTCGCCGCCCCGAGGACCGAGAAGGGTGAGCGGACCCTGTGGAACGCCATTCGTCGGATCGAGGCCGTCTCCCCGACCTTTGTCTCGGTGACGTACGGCGCCGGCGGCACCTCCCGTGACGGCACGGTGCGCGCGACCGAGCGTATCGCCACCGACACCACCCTCACCCCGGTCGCCCATCTGACCGCGGTCAATCACTCCACGGCGGATCTGCGCAACATCATCGGCCAGTACGCCGACGCCGGGATCCGCAATATGCTCGCGTTGCGCGGCGACCCGCCCGGCGACCCGATGGGCGAGTGGGTCAAGCACCCCGACGGCGTCGCCTACGCCGCCGACCTGGTCCGCCTCATCAAGGAGTCCGGCGACTTCTGCGTCGGCGTCGCCGCCTTCCCCGAGATGCACCCGCGCTCGACGGACTGGGACACGGACGTCGCGCACTTCGTCGACAAGTGCCGGGCCGGCGCGGACTTCGCCATCACCCAGATGTTCTTCTACCCCGAGGACTATTTCCGGCTGCGGGAACGGGTTGCGGCGGCGGGCTGTTCAACGCCGATCATTCCGGAGATCATGCCGGTGACGAACGTGCGCCAGATCGAGCGGTTCGCACAGCTCAGCAATGCGGCCTTCCCGCCCGAGCTGGCCGAGCGCATCCTCGCGGTCAAGGACGATCCGGCGGCGGTACGCTCCATTGGCATCGAGTACGCAACGGACCTGTGTGCGCGCTTGATGGCCGAGGACGTTCCCGGGTTGCACTTCATTACCCTGAACCACTCCACGGCGACCCTGGAAATCTACGAGAATCTGGGCCTGCACCAGCAGTCCTGATCACGGTTGCCGGCGAGCGGCGGAAGAGGGGCGTATATGGGCTGGACGGTCCTCTACATCGCGTTCGGCCTGGTCGCCCTGTGGCTGCTGGGTGAGGTCCTGCTCCAGTACAAGGCCCGGCTGCGCTGGCGGTTGCTCGCCTTCAGCGGCTTCCTCGGCGTGGTCGTCGGCGTCATCATCCCCTCGGTGATCGTGATCGGGGTGGGCGCCATCGCCTTCGCCATCGGCCAGACCAATGTGACGCTCTCCTTCAAGCGCGGCTTCAACACCGGCTGGGCGCTGGGCGGCAAGCCCGGCGAGAGCAGGCGCCGACGGGCCCGGCCGACGGGCCGGCCGGCCGCCGAGCCGACGCTCCAGGTCTCCGATCTGGAGGCCGTGGCGCCCGCCGACGGCCCGGGCCAGGGCGCCGACGGGGGCCAGGACACCTTCGAGTCCACCGGCGGCTTCCAGAGCCAGGACACCTACGCCGGGCAGAGTTCCTACGACTACCGTGCGGGCGACTACGAGGCCACCGCGTACGCGCCCAACGACTACGCGCCCAACGACTACGCGCCCAACGCCTACGAGGCCAACGGCGGCTACCGCGGCCAGGATCCGTACCAGGACCAGGGCGCCCCCCAGGACCAGGGCGCCTATGCCACGCAGCCCTTCGCCGTCCAGGACGACTATGCGCAGGCCGGCGCCGGCGCCGTCTACGCCCCGCAGCCGATGCCCGACGAGACCGGCCAGTACGGCATATACAGCCCCGACGCCCGCACCCCGCAGCCCGGCTACGACGCCTACGGCAGCGCCCCCGACAACGGGAACAGCGACGGCAACGGCTATGCGTACGGCGGCAGTTACGGCCCCGCCGCAGGCCAGGACGGCTACGCCGACCCCTACGCGGCCTACGGCGACGGCCAGGGCCGGCAGGCGCCCTACGCCGACCCGTACACCGGCGCCCAGCAGTACGCCGCCACCTACGACCCGTACGAGCAGCCGGACCCCTACGCCCAGCCGCCCTACGGCGCGCAGCAGTACGACAGCCAGGGGCAGCCGCTCGGCCAGAACCCGGAACAGGGCTACGGCGAGACGCCGCCCGGCGGGGTCTGGGTCCCCCAGCAGCGCGACGGCGAACTCCCGCCCGAGCAGCCTTACCCGCCCTACCAGCAGCAGACGTACGACGGGCAGCCCTACCGCTACTGAGTCCGGGCGGGACACGCAGGGCCGCGGCGACCACCGCCGGCCGCGGCCGCCGCTACGCCCTCATGTCGAGCCGTGCCAGTCATCACCGTTGACGATCAGGCCCGCGACGATCGCGCCGGACATCCCGGCATGCGCCGGCCCGCCGCCCGGGTGTGACCAGCCACCGACCGCGTAGAGCCCCGGTATCCGGGTGCGGTTGCCGGGCCGCAGAAAGCGGCCTTCCTGCCCCGCCAGCGCCGGTCCCGGCACCAACATGTCGTCCGTGGGCGGCAGAACCTCCCGCCACAGCATCCGCTCCCGCAGCCCGGGAACCGCGGCCTCGGCGATCTCGGTCAGCCGGTCGGCGTCCGCCGCGGCCGCCTCGCGGTCCCTCCAGTCGACCGGCCCGTGCGGGGCCACGGTCGCGGTCAGCGTCACGGCCTCATGGCCGTCATCGGGCCGGGAGGCGGGATCGTCCGGGCGCAGCACCGTCACCGTCGGCCGCTCGCAGGGCGTCCGCAGATCGAGGCCGTCCCCGAACACGCCCGCCAGCTCCGCGGCCCGGTCCGGCGCATGGACGACGGTCCGATGCGCCGCTCCCGCCTCCCGCGCTCCGCGCAGCGCCACACAGACCGTCAGCCGCCCCGGCGCACGGTCGCCCGGACCGGTCCGCGGACGCACCTCGTCCTCCCCGTACGGATCCCGCCCCCCGAGGAGCGCGGGAAGCCCGGCCGGATCGATGCCCGCCACCACGAACTCCGCGTCCGCCACCCGGCCGTCGGCCAGCTCGACGCCCGCCGCCCGCCCGTCCTTCTCGACGATCCCGGTCACCTCCGCCCCGAAGGTGAACTCCACCTTGCGCGCCAGGCAGCGCTCGTACAGCGCGTCGGCCAGCGCCCGCATACCGCCGCGCGGGTACCAACTCCCGAAGGTCTGCTCCATGTACGGCAGCACGACGGCGCTCGCGGGGGCGCTGCGCGGGTCGAAGCCGTACGCCAGCGCATGGCTCTCCAGCAGCGCGACCAGCCGGGGGTCGGCCAGCTCGCGGCGGGCGACCTCGGCGAGGGTGGCCGTCGTGGGGCCCTTGCCCCGGCCGAACAGCCCGCGCCTGCGCACCGCCGGATACGGATCACGCCCCAGCATCCGCCACTCCCGCCACAGCGGCTCCTCCAGGAGCGGCCGGCGGGTGGCGTCCCAGGCCTCGCGGGCGCGGCCCACCAGCGCGCTCCAGCGCTCACCGGAGCCGGCGCCCAGCGTCTCGTCCAGGGCCGCGAGGACACCGGCCCGCGAGGCGTTCGGCAGCGATACGGCCGTGCCGTCGGCGAAGACATGGCGGCTCGCGGGGTCGACCTGGGACAGCTCGACGCAGCTCTCCAGCGGCTCGCGGCCGGTCTTGAGGAACAGATCGCGGTAGACCGCGGGCAGATGCAGCAGGCCCGGCCCCGTATCGAAGGCGAAGCCGTCCCGCTCGAACCGTCGCACCGCGCCGCCATGCGTCGCGGCACGCTCGAACACCGCCACCTGGTGGCCCGCGACGGCCAGCCGGGCGGCGGCTGCCATCGCGCCCATCCCGGCGCCGATCACCGCAATCCGTGCCATGCCTGCGACTTTATCCGGCCCCACCGACAACGCCCGCACGGCCGCTGCCAGGCCCTGTGCCGACGCCGCTTCAGCCGGCCGGTGGCACCGCGCCGCCCGCGGTGGCCAGCCGCTTGTCCTCGCGCCGCTGACGCCTGCGCCGCAGGAAGCGGCGGATCCGCGACCAGAGGAGGACCACCAGCGCGATGCCCGCGGCCAGCAGCCCGGCCGCGATGACCGCCGCGGCCACCGGATGGAAGACCGCGAAGGCGATGATCCCGGCGACGCCCAGATCCTCCAGCAGGCTCAGCACGATGTTGCTGGCCGGCTCCGGCGAGGTGTTGACCGCGATCCGTGTGCCCGCCTTGACCAGATGGCTCAGCAGCGCGGTGGAGCCGCCCACCGCGCCCGCCGCCAGCTCGGGCAGCGAACCGTTGTGCCCGGCCAGCAGCGCCGCCACCACGGCGCCGGCGACCGGCCGGATCACCGTGTGCACGGCGTCCCAGACCGAGTCCACGTACGGGATCTTGTCGGCGACGGCCTCACACAGGAAGAGCACCCCGGCCACGATGAGCACATCGGGGCGCTGCAACGACGCGGGCACCTCATCGGTGACGCCGGTCGCGCCGAGCAGGCCGAACAGCAGGACGACGGCATAGGCGTTGATCCCGCTCGCCCAGCCACTGGTGAACACCAAGGGAAGTACGGACACCCGGCCGATCGTAGGCGGTGGTTGGGGGCCGGTGCTCAGGTTTGAGTATCCGTACTCAGACGCCGAGATGAGTAGGTACGCGGATAGGCCGGCGGCCTCCCGGACGAAAGAGTGGGGACCACGGAAGGGAAGCGGCGCCGCACCGCCGACACGGGGCGGCGGAGCGGCGCGGCTCCCGGACGTGACGGGGGAAGTACGGGGGAAATACGGGGGGAGCCACGGGGGCTCCACGGGGGAGCACGGGGGAATCGCCGCCCTGGTCGGATCGGTGGGGGAACGGTCCGTGCCAGGGCGGCGCACTCTTTTGTGCGGGCCCACGGGGAAGAAAAGGGGTGCGCGCCGTACCTGACCAATACGGCGCGCACTCGTATTCCGAGGACTACGCGGGGCGGCCGCTGACCCGCCCCTGGAGCAGCCGCGACAGCGCGGCGTGCACCTCGTCGATCGACCGGTCCGGCTGGTAGGACTGCCAGTCCAGGGCGGCCACCAGGACCATCCCGAACAGCGCCGACGCGGTCAGCGGGATGTCGATGTCCTCGCTCAGCTCCTCATGGGCCACCGCCTCGCGCAGCACGTCCTCCACCACCGTGATGGCCCGCTCGCGCACCACCATCAGCGTCGACTGCCAGGCCCGGTTGGTGCGCCACAGCTCGGCGACGTAGAGCTGGGTGAGCGCCGGGTAACGGGAGATGAAGTGCAGACCAGCCCGGATCATCGCGTCCAGCGCGTCGATCCGGCTGCCGCCCCGGTCGGTGACCTCCTCGGCGGCGGCCTGCAAGGAGGTCGCCAGCAGCTCGATGCCGTGCCGCAGCAGCTCCTCGAAGAGAACGTTCTTGCTCGCGAAGTTGTAGTAGACGGTGCCCTTCGCGACGCCCGCCCGCTCGGCGATCTCGTCCACCGTGGTGGACGAGAAGCCCTGTTCGGCGATGAGCGTGACCGCGGCCTCGAAGAGCTTGCGCCGGGTGGCGTCGCGGCGTGTATTGGAGCTGTCCATGGGGGTGATTGTGCCGGTCGCCACCGATCGATGCGCGGCGCGTAGCGCCTCCGGCAGGGTGGTGGCGGGCGACGGGTGGGCGCTCACAGGCTCAGCTCCGGATGCAGGTCCTTCATCCGCACCACCTGCCGGCCGCGCGCCGTCAGCGAGGTCAGCGCGAGCGCCCCGGCGGTGAACGCCAGCAGCACCGCACTGCCCTGCCATACGGGCGCGAGCCCACCGCCCGTGATGAGCCGGCGCAGCCCCTCCACGATGTAACTCATCGGCAGATAGGGGTGGATGGCGCCGAAGAAGCCGGGGCTGGTCTGCACCGGATAGGTGCCGCCCGCCGAGGTCAGCTGGAGCATCAGCAGCGCCAGCACCAGGATCCGGCCGGCCGGCCCGAACTGCGCGTTCAGCCACTGCACGATCGCCGAGAAACAGGCCGTGACCAGCACCAGGAAGCCGATCGTGCCGGCCGCCCGGACCATCTCCAGACCGAGCGCGAAGTGCAGCACGGACATCAGCGCCGCGGTCTGCAGCACCCCCACCCCGAACACCGGCAGCCATCCGGACGCCGCCACCCGCCAGGAGGACGCGCCCATCGCCAGCGCCCGCCGGTTGAGCGGCTGGATCAGCATGTACGCCACCATCGAGCCGACCCACAAGGACAGCGGGATGAAGTACGGGGCGAACCCGGTGCCGTAGTTGGGCGCCTTGTGGGCGGAGTCCGAGGCCAGCTGCACCGGATCGGACATCACCAGCGTGCGCGCGTCGCGGTCCTTCCTGCCGTAGTCGGGGATCTGCTTCGCCCCGTCGTGCAGCCCGCCGGCCAGCTTCTGCGAGCCGTCGGAGAGCTTGAACATGCCGCCGTCCAGTGTCTGCGCGCCGTCCTTGAGCTTGCCCACACCGGAGTCGAGGTCGCCCATTCCGGCCGCGGCGCGGCCGGTGCCGTCGTGCAGCTGGTGCGCACCGTCGTTGAGCTTGTCCGCGCCGGCGGCCAGTTGGGCGTTGCCCGCGGCCAGCTTGCGGGCGCCCGCGGAGACCTTGTGCGCACCGTCGTTCAGGTCGTTGATCTTCTTGACCGCGGCGTCCATGTCGGCGCCCAGTGTGGGCCCGTGCTCGGCCAGCTCACTCGCCAGCGAGTGCAAGGTGTCCAGGTCCCGCCCCAGTTGTTCCAGGTTCTTCTGGTCGTGGACGTACCCGCTGACCTCCTCGGCCTTGTCCGCCGCGGTGTCCGCCTGCTCCGTGAGCTTCTTCAGCTCGGCGCAGGAGGTGTCGAGCTGCACCCCGCTCTCGCAGCGCAGCCGGTAGTAGGTGGCCAGACGGTCGGAGATCCCCCGCGAGAGCTTCGCCCCGTCGGCGGCCGCGGCGGGGAGCTTGTCCAGATGGTCCCGGACCGCCTGCGAGCCGTCCGCGACGAGCTGTGCCGCCTCGCCGATCTCCTTGCCGTGCGCCCGGATGAACGGGCCCACCTTGCCGACGACGCCGTTGACCGTGTCGGCCAGCTGCTGGGTGCCCTGCGCCACCTGCCCGGAACCGTCGGCCAGTTGGCGCGAGCCGCGGGCCGCCGTACCGGCTCCCCGGGCGAGGTCAAAGCTGCCCTGGGTGAGCCGCCCGGCGCCCGCGTCGAGGTCGCCCAGGCCCGTGACCAGTTTGCCGCTGCCGTCCTTCGCGGTGCCCAGACCGTCGGCCAGTTTGCCCGTGCCGTCCTTGGCCTGCCCGATGCCGTCCTTGAGCCGGTCGGCGCCGTCCGCGGCCTGCTCGGTCCTGCCGTGCAGCGTCGAGAACGACACAAAGATCTTGTCGAGGAAGGTACGCGACGACTTCGCGGAGGCCGCGGAGCGCACCTCGGAGAACACCGTCCGGGAGATCTGCCCGACGATGTAGTTGTTCGCGTCGTTCGTCCGGACCTTGAGGGCGCCGGTCTCCGGGTGGTCCCCGGAACTGGAGGCGATCCGCCGGCTGAAGTCCTTCGGGATGGACAGCGAGAGGTAGTACGAGCCGTCCTCGACGCCCCTGGCGGCCTTCCCGGCGTCCACGGGGTGCCAGTCGAAGGTGTGGCTGTCGCGCAGCCCGGAGACGATGCTGTCGCCCGCCGAGATCCGCTTCCCGTCGACGTCGGCGCCCTTGTCCTCGTTGACCAGCGCCACCGGAATCCTGTCCAGCCGCCCGTACGGGTCCCAGAAGGACCACAAATACAGCGCGCCGTACAGGAGCGGCAGCAGCAGAAGGGCCGCCAGCGCCGCGCGCGGCAGCTTTCCCCTACCGAACCGCTTCAGCTCAAGCGCGGCCAGCTTCGGCGAGCGCATCGGCCGCCCCCTCCTCGTCGTCGTGCCCGTTCTCGCTCTTCCTGCCGTCGTCGCTCTCCGGGGCGGCGTCCGGTGTGGCGGTGGGGCCGTCGCCGGGCGCGGCCTGCGGGGGGTCCTGTTCCGGACGGTCGCCCGTACGTACCAGCAGCACGCCCTCGCCGCCCTCGGGCGGCTCGCTGCACACCGCGAGCACCGTCGTGCCGGCCGCCGCAAGGCTCCGCAGCATCGCCCAGGCCGCCGCGCGCTCCCCGTCGGACAGCTTCAGATCGGTGTCGTCGACGGCCAGCAGCCGCGGCCCGCCGATCAGCGCGAGCGCCACGGACAGCCGCAGCGCCTCCAGCCGCTCCAGATCGCGCACCGAGGTACGGATCCCCTTGGGCAGCGACTCCAGATCGAGACCGGCCGCCGTGAGCGCGTCGTCCACCAGGGCGCGGGCCTTCGCCCTGCGCTCCCGGCGCGGCCGCAGCAGCCCCCGCAGCGAACCGCCGAACCGGCCCTGCAACAGGGCGCGTTCGCGCAAGTGCTCGCCCACGGTCAGCGCGGGATCGAGCTCGGCGACCCCCGGCACATGGGCGAGCGCGGTGACGGACCGGACCGCGGACATCTTCTTGGGCAGCGGCAGTCCGCCGATCTCCGCGGTGCCCGCGGCGGACTTCATCCGGCCGGTGAGCGCGAGCAGCAGACACGTACGGCCCGAGCCCGAAGGGCCCTGTACGGCGATCAGTGAGCCGGGCGCGGCCGTGAGGTCGATGTTCCGGAACGCCCATCCGCGGGGGCCCTTGACCCCGAATCCCACGGCCGTGACCGCCGCCCCGTGCGGGGTGCTGTCCACGATCCCCTCCTTTGAACTGACTGGTCAGTTCAAAAAGTATGCAGCACCCCACCCCCCGTTCCGCAAGGGGGTCTTGGGAATCCGCCGGGGTTCCCTTCCCCCTTCACGACGAAAGAGCAGGTCAGGGTCGATTGTCAGTGGTGTACCTCACGATGGGGTCATACGGTCCCGAATCGGCATTCGGTCCCGAACCGGCATGCGACGACAGGAGGTTCGTCATGGCAGCTCGTCCCAGCGCGGGCAGCTCCGCTGCGTACGGTCCCCCGAGCGATGTCCACCCCGTCCTGCGACGGGCGGCCGCACCACCGGCCGCCCTCGACCTGCTCGCCAAGGCCCAGCACGGCCTCGACGAAGCACAGACCCTGGAAACCCCCAACGAGCAGTTCGCCACGGCCCACCTGGCCGCACTGCGCACCGCCGCCGCCGTCCTCGCCGTCCGCGGCCGGCCGGAGACCACCGTGCGCCGGAGGCAGCGTATCCGTAGCGCCTGGGAGGTGCTGCCCGAGGTCGCTCCCGAACTCACCGAGTGGAGCGCCCTGTTCGCCGCCGGCGCCGCCCGCCGCGCCAAGGCGGAGGCCGGCATAGCCGGCGCGGCCGGTCGCCGCGACGCCGACGATCTTCTGCGCGACGCCGCCATGTTCCTGCGCCTGGTGGAGCGCATGCTGCTCCTCCAGCCGTCGCTGCCGCCCCAGCGGGCGGGGTAGGGGGCCGAGTCGGCAACAGGGCGTCCCGCCTGGGGGAGGCGCGCGCGTCTGGCGGGGCGGCTGTGACCGGGGGCGCTGCGTTCCGGGGAGCGGGGTGGGGTGGGGGCGGGGGAGAGGGGAGGGAAGAGAGGTGCCGCCGCCACCGCGCACCCCGTCCACCCCCGTCCCCGCCCCGCCACACCCCCTTCGTGAGGCTCCGCAGGCGGCGTACGGCGCGGGACGGAATAGGGTGGAGGACGCCTAGATGTTCATGCCCCCGCCGAGGAGCCACCCGCCGTGTCTGACCCGCTGCGCCCGCGCGCATCCCTTCGTACCGCCGTGGTCTGGGAGGTCCTCAAGGACGCCCTGGAGCGCCGGGTCAAGGCCGCCGGGCGCGACGCCCTGGACGTCCTCGACACCGGCGGCGGCACCGGCAACTTCGCCGTGCCGGTGGCCCGCCTCGGCCACCGCGTCACCGTCGTCGACCCCAGCCCCAACGCCCTCTTCGCCCTGGAGCGCCGCGCGGCGGAGGCCGGCGTCGCCGACCGGGTACGCGCGGTCCAGGGCGACGCCCACGGTCTGTTCGACGTCGTCGAGCGCGGCGGCTATGACGCCGTGCTCTGCCACGGCGTGCTGGAGTACGTCGACGACCCGGCCGAGGGCCTCCGCAACGCCGTCGACGCGCTGCGCCCGGCCGGCACCCTCAGTCTGCTCGCCGCCGGCCTGGGCGGAGCCGTCCTCGCCCGCGCCCTCGCGGGCCACTTCAGGGAGGCTCACCAGGCCCTCACCGACCCGGCCGGACACTGGGGCGAGGGCGACCCGATGCCGCGCCGGTTCACCGCCGACCAGCTCACCGACCTGGTCTCCGCCACCGGCCTGGAGGTCGGCGCGGTCCACGGTGTACGGGTCTTTGCCGACCTGGTCCCCGGCGTGCTGGTCGATACCGAGCCGGGCGCCATGGACGCGCTGCTGAAGCTTGAGGCGGCCGCCGCCGAGCAGCCCGCCTTCCACTCCGTGGCCACTCAGCTGCACGTCCTCGCGGAGCGTGACTGACCCACGCGGCACACCCGGCTACCGCGTGCAGTCGGCCACAGGCCACCCGATCAGCCCCTTCGCCCCGTATGATCGGGGTACGACGTTCCGGCATGACGGATAGGCGGGTGGGGAATGCAGGCAACATCACCACCGGCCGCCACGGCGGCCCGGACAGTGAATTGGCGTCGAGGGGCGGGTTTCACGGGGGCGATTCCCTGCCTATCCTGAAAGGGTCGCACCCCGGTCGCCCCCCGCGACCGACGAGTAGGAGGACTCCGTGCCGCTCTCGGAGCACGAGCAGCGCATGCTCGAGCAAATGGAGCGAGCGCTGTACGCCGAAGATCCCAAGTTCGCGACAGCGCTTGAGGGAAGCGGGCTGCGTACGTACACCCGGCGACGGGTCTACCAAGCGGTCGCGGGCTTCCTGGTGGGTATCGCCCTGCTCATGGCCGGCATGGTCGCGCAGCAGATCTGGATCAGCGTGGTGGGTTTCCTCGTCATGCTCGGCTGTGCGGTGCTGGCGGTCACAGGATGGCGCAAGGCTCCGAAGCCGGGTGAGCAGCAGGCCGGTGCGGGTTCCGGAGGCGGCGCAGCCGGTCCGGCACGCCGTCAGGCCAGGCAGCGCCGCTCGATGATGAACCGCATCGAGGACCGCTGGCAGCGACGCAGGGACGAACAGCAGGGCCACTGAGCCGAGGGACCGGACGGGCCCGCAGGGTTCCGCCAGGCGGTCCACCGGGCCCACCGGACACCGGGCCCACCGGACACCGGGCCTGGCCCCGGCTCAGACGCGTTCGTGGCCCCGGCAGTTCACCGCGCCCCCACAACGGTCTCTTCCACCGGTTCGTCCAACGGTCTTCTCCACCATTTCTTCCGGACGTCACCTCCCGCGCTTTTCACGCCAGGATTTCGCAGCTCACCGCTGCCGGCGGCAGCTCTCCGGCCGTTGGATTCCCGGTTCTTCGTGTTGCGGCCACCCGACAGGATCGGGTGGCCGCAACACGTTTTTCGTGCCGCAACACGTATTTCGTTCAAGGGGTCAGACCCGCTGCCGTCCCGGCCGGAGGGCGGTCGCCGCGCGCCGAGCCGTGGCCACCGGCCGGCTGGTGCGGAACCGGAGCAGCAGGGTCGTCCAGCGGGCGGAGCAGGCCCACCGCAGACGGGCCGCGGAGCGCGGGGCGAACTGGGCACGCAGCCGCATGCCACGGGTCGCCCCGGCCTGCAACCCGGCCCGTATCTGCTGTACGTCCAGGGCGAGGCCGGCCACCGGCCGCGGATGCGGGGCGTACAGAGCCTGTTCGACCGCCGCCGCAACTCGGTGCGCTGCCGCGGCCGGCTCCGGTTGCAGTTCCCCGATGTGAATGATCCGGGCGGCCGCCTTGCGCGGGGTCAGCGATTCGTCCGGCACGATGCCGAAGTCCCAGGCGGTGTCCAGCAGCTCCCGCCAGGCGGCGAGAGCGTCCGCCGCGATGTCCCCGCCCGGTCCGCCGGCCGCCAGCCGCCGGGAACGCGTCCGCAGTCGCCACAGCAGCGGGACCGCGGGCAGCAGCAGGACGAGTACGGCGCCGAGCGCGATGACGGCGATCACCCAGGGGGACAGGCCGCCTTCCGGCGGGCGGGCGGCGGACTGCGCGGGCAGCGTCACGCATGCCGACCCGGAATCTGACCGCTGCTCACGGGGGCCGCAGGACGGGGCCGTGGTCGGGCCGTCCGAGGGGGCCTCGGAGTGCGAGGGCCGGGGCGCCGGCCTGCCGGGGTCGGCCGAGCCCGAGGTGTCGGGGTAGGCGTAGTCCGGGATACTGCCGCGGGTCGGGGTCGGTTCGAAGCGGGTCCAGCCGATGCCCTGGAAGTACAGCTCGGGCCAGGCGTGCGCGTCCTTGAGGCCGACCGAAGTCGTGCCGTCGGGCTGCTTGGTGCCCGGGGTGAAGCCGACCGCCACCCGGGCGGGGATGCCCAGCGTCCGGGCCATGGCCGCCATCGAGAACGAGAAGTGGACGCAGAAGCCCTCCTTCTGCCGCAGGAACCGCGCGATGGCCCCGGATCCACTGCCGGCCCGGACGTCCGTGTTGTAGCTGAAGCCGCCGTAGAGCGCGAACCAGTCCTGAAGCTTGACGGCCTTGGCGTAGGCGGTCGGTGCGCCGTGCGTCACCTGCCGGGCGGTGGTCCGTACGACGGGCGGTAGCGAGTCGGGGATCTTGGTGTACTCGCGCAGCAGGTCGGCGGGCGGCGCGGGGGCGGTGGCCAGCTGCCGGGACGTGGGCCGCACCTGCAGGCTCTCGACCTGGTACTGCAGACCGCGGGTGTTCTGCCCGCGGTCCCCGACGAGCGTGCGGCCCTCGGGCTCGAAGCGCCAGCGGCCGGAGATGTCCACCTTGGACGCGGGGTAGGGGAGCGGCAGCCAGTTCTGGGCGTACCACTCGGCGGTCGAGATCGAGGTGTTGATGCGGTTGCGGCCGACCGTGGAGTTGAGGCCGGGCGGCTGCGGAAGCCGTTCGGGGACGTCCGTGACCGTACGCTCGGACGGCTTCCAGGTCGTGCCGTCGAACTGGTCGAGGGCGACGATCCGCAGATACAGGCCGCGGGTGTCGGCGGCGGTCGTGCGGTAGTTGAGAACTTCCTTGTCCTCGGGCTGGTTGAGGCTGTCCTGCAGCGACACCAGCGGATTCACCGCAGAGATCGTGCCGCCACCGCTGCCGGAGCCCGCGCCGCCGCCGGCCCGGCCGATCAGCCCGCTGCCGAGGGAGGGCAGCACGGCGGGTACCGCCAGCGCGATCCCGAGCGCCAGTGCGCCGATCCTGCGGCCCGTACGGACCGGGGCCGGCGCCGGTCCGCCGACCGGTCGGTCCGCTCCGGTGCCCGTCCCGCCGAACACCCGGCCCCACTGGGAGAGCCGGTCGCGGCCCTCGGCCATCAGGAGCAGCAGATAGCCGGCCGCCGCGATCAGGAACCACAGCCAGCCCGCGCCGCTCTGGGACAGCCCCGCCGCGACCGAGTAGAGCGCGAGCAGCGGCAGCCCGGCGGGCGCGGCGCTGCGGTACGTGACCGCCAGCGCGTCCACGACCAGGCCGATCACCAGCACACCGGCGACCAGCAGCAGCCGGATACCGGGGGTGACGGGAGCGGGGATGGCGTACCGGCCGACGTCCTGTACGCCGCCCTGGAGCAGCTCGCCGAACTCCGCGATGGCCTCCGGGCCCGGCAGCAGGCCGACGATCGCCTCAGCGGGGGTGAAGAGCAGGGTCAGCAGCGGCACGGCGACCAGGGCCTGTGCGCCGATGACCAGCGGTCTGGCGAGCGGGACCCGGCGGGCCAGCGCGCCCACGCCGGTCATGATCGCCAGCAGAATCGCCGCCTGGATCATCCAGCCGATCGGTTCCACCAGCGGCAGCAGTGCGCAGGCGGCACACAGCGTGGCCACCATCGCACACAGCGCCAGTCGTGCCCGGCCGCTCATGCCCGTGCCTCACTTCGCTCAGGACGACCCGGGCAAAGCCCGCACCGGTCGCAGGCGTGGGGTACCACCGGCCGACCGTCCATCAGCAGCCGCCCGTCCGTGACCCGCTCACCGCGCCCGTCCCGTCCCCGGCCCGAGTACCCGTTCATGACCAGCTCCCTGCCACCGTCTCCGAGGCGTCCGCGTCCGCCGTCCCGTGCGGCGCCGCCGCCGCGCGGTCCGCGGCCGCCCGCCACAGGTCGGCGAGCGCGTCACCGGGGGCCACCGGCAGCGCGGTCCAGC
>NZ_QUAC01000022.1 GCF_003389455.1 Streptomyces inhibens
TGCGAGTGATGGGTGGTCGGAGGCGCCGTTGTTGCGGGATGTGTCGGTTGCTTATGAGGCGCGGTTGGCGGGTGGTGTTCCGCGGTGGGTGGCGTTGCCGGTTCAGTATGCCGATTACGCCTTGTGGCAGCGTGAGTTGTTGGAGGAGGTGGGGGAGGAGCAGGCGGCGTTTTGGGCCCGTACGCTTTCCGGTCTGCCGCAGGAGTTGGCGCTTCCCGCCGACCGGCCGCGCCCGGCGCAGCCGACCCACGAGGGCGGTCTGGTGCGCTTCGAGCTGCCGGCCAAACTCCATGGCTGCCTGGCCTCCCTGGCCCGCGACCACGGCGCGACGGTCTTCATGGCCCTGCAGGCCGCGGTGGCGACGCTGCTGACCCGGCTCGGCGCCGGCACCGACATCCCGCTCGGGACCCCCACCGCAGGACGCACCGATCAGGCCCTCGACGACCTCGTCGGCTTCTTCGTCAACACCCTCGTCCTGCGCACCGACACCTCCGGCAATCCGACCTTCGCCGAACTCCTCCAGCGGGTGCGCGAGACCGACCTCGCCGCGCTGGCCCACCAGGACCTGCCGTTCGACCGGATCGTGGAAGAGCTCAACCCTGACCGCACCAGCGGCCGGCACCCCCTGTTCCAGACCATGATCGTCCTCCAGAACAACGCCGAGGCGAGCTTCCGCCTCGCCGACACCACCCTCACCCCCCAGTCCTTCGACACCGTCCCCGCCAAGTTCGACCTCGACTTCACCTTCGNGACACCGTCCCCGCCAAGTTCGACCTCGACTTCACCTTCGTCGAGTGTGCGGCGGCGGACGAAGGCCCCGCAGGGATCCGCGGCATCCTGCACTACTCGGCCGACCTTTTCGACCACGGCACCGCCGAGTCCCTGGTCCAGCGCCTGCTGCGGGTCCTCGGCACGGTCACCGAGGCGCCGGACACCCGCCTCGACACGCTGGACCTGCTCTGCCCGCAGGAGACCGCCCGCGTCCTGACGCAGTGGAACGACACCGACCGTCCGCTGCCGGACGACCGGCTGCTGCACGAGGTCTTCGAGGAGCACGCCCGGCGCTCGCCCGACGCCACGGCCCTGGTCGATGCGGACGGCCTGCTGACCTTCGGAGAACTCAACTCCCGCGCCAGCCAGTTGGCCTGGCTGCTGATCGCCCAGGGAGTGGTGGCGGACCAGCACGTCGCCACGCTGCTGCCGCGCACCGCCGAGCACCTCGTCGCCCAGCTGGCCGTGCTGAAGGCCGGCGCCTGCTACGTACCGCTGGACCCGGAGTACCCGGTGGAGCGGCTTGCCCTCATGCTGGCGGACGCGGCCCCCGTGCTGCTGCTGACCGACGTGGCGGGCGAGGTCCGGCTGCGACCGCACTGCGCGGCGGCGCTGCCGGTCCTGCCGCTGGATGATCCCGCCGTCCACGCGGCCCGCGCCGGGTACCCATCCGCCGATCCCGCCCCCGAGGACCGTCCCGTACGGCTGCGTCCGGACCACCTCGCCTACGTGATCTACACCTCCGGTTCGACCGGCCGGCCGAAGGGCGTCGCCGTCGAACACCGCGGCCTGATCAATCTCTTCCACGGCCACCTCGGCGAGGTGCACGCCGCGCAGGCGGCGGACGGGCCACGCCTGCGGGCCGCGCTGACCGGCCCGCTGACCTTCGACTCGTCCTGGTGCTCGCTGCTGTGGCTGATGGGAGGCCATGAACTGCACCTGGTCGACGACGAGACCCGCCGGGATCCGCAGGCGCTGGCCGAGTACGTCGCCTCCGAGGCCATCGACTACCTGGAGATCTCACCGACGTTCTGCCGCCAACTGATGGCGGCGGGACTGCTGTCGGACGACCGGCCCGCCCGGCCGCGCGTGATCGAACTCGGCGGCGAGGGCTGCGACCAGGCCCTGTGGAGCGATCTGCGGGCCGTGACCGGGACCACGACCGTCAACGGCTACGGTCCGACGGAGGCCACGGTGTACGTCACGTACGCGTACGCCGCGGACCACGAGCGGCCGACGATCGGGCGGCCGATGGGGAACAACCGCGTATACGTCCTGGACGCGGGGCTCCGGCCGGTACCGCCCGGGGTCACCGGCGAGCTGTACCTGGCGGGGGCCGGAGTGGCCCGCGGCTACGTCGGCCGGCCCGCGCTGACCGCGCAGCGGTTCGTGGCCTGCCCGTTCGGAGGGCCTGGTGAGCGCATGTACCGCACCGGGGACCTGGCGCGGTGGACCGCCGACGGCGCCCTGGAGTACGTGGGCCGCGCCGACGAGCAGGTCAAGATCCGGGGCTTCCGGATCGAGCCGGGCGAGGTGGAGACGGCGCTCGCCGGCCACGAGGCGGTGGGCCAGGTCGCCGTGATCGTCAGGGAGGACCGGCCCGGCGACAGGCGGCTGGTGGCCTATGTGGTTCCCACACGAGGCGGCGACGGCCCGGCGGCGGAGCTGCCGGACGCAGGCGCGCTGCGGCGCTTCGCGGCGGCCACTCTGCCGCGCCACATGGTCCCGTCCGCCTTCGTCCTCCTGGACGCCCTGCCGCTGACCTCACGGGGAAAACTGGACCGGCGGTCGCTGCCGGCACCGGGTGGCGGCACGGCGGAGCACCGGCGCGGCCCGCGCACGGTGCGCGAGGAATTCCTGTGCGGACTGTTCTCGCAGGTGCTGGGTGTGCCCGAGGTGAGCATCGACGACGACTTTTTCGCGCTGGGCGGCCATTCGATGCTCGCCACCCGGCTGATCGGCCGGATCCGGTCCGTGCTCGGGGCCGAGCTGGACATCAGGACCCTGTTCGACGCCCCCACCGTCGCCGAACTCGCTGAGCGCCTCACCGAGAACCGGCGGGAGGACTCGCTCGCCGTGCTCCTTCCCCTGCGCACGGCCCGTCCGTCGTCCTCCCGTGCGGCTGCCGCACCCATCCCGCTGTTCTGCGTCCATCCGGCGGCAGGCATCAGCTGGGTGTACTCGGGGCTGCTGCGCCACCTGCCGCCCGGCCGGCCCGTGTACGGCCTCCAGGCGCACGGCCTCACCGAGCCGGACGCCGCCCCGGACAGCATGGCGGAGATGGTGCGGGCGTACCTGGCGCAGGTCCGCGCGGTCCGGCCGCAGGGGCCCTACGCGCTGCTCGGCTGGTCCTTCGGCGGCCTGGTGGCCCACGAGATGGCCGTCCAGCTCCAGGAGGAGGGCCAAGAGGTCGCTTCCCTGGTGCTGATGGACAGCTTCCCGCCGGGTGGCGGCACCCCACGCGGGGGCGAGGCGGTCAACGAGGCCGAGCTCCGGCAGGCGCTCTTCGCCTCGCTGGGCCGGCAGCCGGACGCCGACGACCCCGCCGGGCCACTCGCCCTGCTCGGGGAGCGCGGCATCGCGGCCATGCTGCGGGTCTTCGCGCACCACGGTGACCTCCAGAGCGGCTTCGTGCCCCGCACCTTCCAGGGCGATGTGCTGCTCTTCGAGGCCACCGAGGGCAAGGCCGTGGACGCCCCCCGGCCGGACGACTGGCACCCGTACGTCACGGGCCGGGTCGACGTCACCCCGGTGCGCGGCGCACACGGCGAGCTGACCCGCCCGGACCAACTCGCGCAGATCGGACCGGTGCTGGCCGCCTGGCTGGAGCGCGTGCGCAGGTGATGCCGTACGTGCGTGACACGCCCCGCCCGGACGCCGGGGGAGCCCCGGGCGGGATGTGTCACGGGAGCGCGGCAACGGCCGGCCCGGCCTGCCGCAACTCCCGGTACAACTCCGCGGCCTTCGCCAGGTGGCCGTCCGCCTCGCAGGACCGCCCCACGGCGCGCAGGGCTTCGCCCAGTACCTGGTGGCTGCGCGCCAGCAGCTGCTGTTCACCGGCGTCCTGGGCCCCGGCCAGCGCCTCCCGGGCGTGGCCGACCGCGGCATCGGCGTCCCGGGCCGCCAACAGGGCCACGGCCAGCTGGGACTGACACTCCGTCACGTTGCGGATGTGATGCGAGGCCCGGGCCCGCTCCAGCACCCGGCGGTAGAGCCGGACCGCCGCGGTGTGCCGACCGCCGTACAGCAGGCTGTCCGCCTCCGTCATCATCACCCTGATCAGCCATTTCACGTCCTGGCAGCGAGTGAGGACAGCGGCCAGCTCCCGGCACTGCGCCCCGATGGCGGCCAGTTCCGTGTGCCGGTCCGGATCCAGGACCTCTATCTGGAGCAGGACGGTGCGGCGCCGGGCGACCAGCGATCGGTCGCCGGTGGTCGCGGCGAGTGCCACCGACTGCTGTGCGTATCCGCGGGCCGCCTCGAAATTGCCGAGCTGAAGCTCCAGTTGAGCCAGCATGGCGAGGCTGAACAGCACGGCGAGGAACGGCCGCTGCCCGTCGGCGGGCCTGGGCGCATCACCGAAGATCTCCACCACTTTCCGCAGATGTTCGCGGGCGCGGTGCGGGGAACCGGAGCTCGGGTGTTTCCTGAGGATCGCGCCCGCCGCAAAGTAGGCGGTACCGATCACGTCCCTGCCGCAGTGCGCCAGCGCCGCCGGGAGCAGGGCGGTGGCGGCCCGTCCGAGCGCCCCCAGGGGCAGCACCTCCTCGAAGCAGGGCACGAGGGTCAGCACGTCCACGGCCAGCGCCACCGCGTCCGGATCGCCGTCGGCCGCGGCCTGTTCGACCACGGCGGTCAGCGAGGGCAGTGCCCCGCGGACCCACCGCACCGCCTCCGGCGCGCCGGACATCTCCAGGTCGGGGGTCCGCCGCGGGTGGGCCTCCGCGGTCAGCGGGCCGCTCAGCGGCTGGGTGGCCCGTACGGCCGCGACGACGCCGGCGCACAGGAAGTCGACCGCGCCGCGCACCACCGCGCGGTGCTCGGTGCCGGGTAACTCGGTGCGGGCCTTCTGCCGCGCGTACGCCCCGACCAGGTCGTGGAAGTGGTAGCAGCCCGGCGCCCCGGTCTCCAGCAGCGCGGCATCGACCAGCGCCTCCAGCACGTCCTCCACCTCCCGCTCCGGCATCCGCAGGGCCGCCGCCGCGGCCCGTACGTCGAACTCGGCGCAGTGCGGGACCGACAGGGCAAGGAACGCCTGGGCGTGCCGGACGGACAGCTGCGCGAACGACATCTCGAACACCGCCTCGACCGTCACCTCGCCCACCCGCAGCTCCGCAAGGAGCCGGGCCTGGTCCGAGACCCGCTCCAGCAGCGCGGCGACGCTCCACCCCGGCCGGGCCGCCAGCCGCGCCCCGGCCGCCCGCAGCGCGAGCGGCAGGTGGCCGCAGGCCGCCG
>NZ_QUAC01000242.1 GCF_003389455.1 Streptomyces inhibens
CACACCAACCGCCGCACATTCACGTACTGCCAGTCCCGCGTCGACGAACGCGTCCGCGCACCCCACACCAACAAACCCCGGTCCGGAAAGACCCGAAGGCAATTGATGCCCTTTTCGTTGAGGTCGCCCTGCTGCCCGTTCGTGAGGAGGGTGGGGATGCTGAGCACTCCCCTGATGTTCTGGTTCGCGGGAGCCTTGAAGACACCGCGCTCGGCATCCGTACGGGCCCAGACACCCGCCATATGGCCGCACGGCGGCACGGTCCGCTCCTGCGCATTGACGCCAGGGACGCGGACCCATGGGTAGTAGACGGCGGTGAACGCGGAGTCGTCGGAGTTCGGGGAGGCCAGCTTCTGGATGAACGGACCCAGTTCACTGGGATTCAAATCGTCCGGCGGCTCGACAATCGCGAGACGGTTGCGCATCTTCACACAGTGGGCGACGACCTTCTCGATGTTTGTGCCCCCGGTGGCGACATCCTGGCTGTTCGTCCAGAGGTCCGGCACCGCAACCATGTTCACGTCGGAGAGGGCCTTGAGCTTCTCCAGGCTGGTGGCAGCGGTGAGTTCGGCACCGAGATCGTTGTCAGGGTCAAGGGTGACGACGTAACACTCGGTACCCCCGTTGGCGAAGAAGCCGTATACCGCCTCCGCCAGGGCGTATCTCTCGGACAGCGGCAAGTAGTCCGAGAGGCTTTCCAGTTCGGTGAACCGGTCGGCGACGGGCCACCACGGCTTCCCGGCAACCTCCCAGGCGGTGTACGTTGCCCCCTCAAGGGTCTTCGCGGTGGCGTTCGCCGCTTCCTTCTCCTCCTCACTGACCTTCTGCCCCGCCCCCAAACGCTTCTTCACGTCGGCGAAGGCCTTGTATCGCTCTTCGGTGATCTTGCTCGGGACGGCTTCTTCCCGCAGCGCCCGGTCGGCCTCCGCGAAATCCGCGGCGAGGGGCCGAAGTCGATCCAGTTCTTCCGCGATCTGCTCTTCGGTGAGGTCCGTACGGAAGTGGTACGCCTCGACGTACTGGTTCCAGCTCCGCACCTTGACGGGTGGAGCCGCGACAGGTTTGGTGACCGCATACCCGAGGAACGCCGGCGTCGACGTACCCGCTCCGGTGATGGTCCGGACTCCGCTCGGAAGTTCCTTGACGAAGACTCCGGGGGCAAGGTCTGGGGACATAGGGCGGGCCCTTCCTGTCTAGGCGGTAGGTGCACCAGACGGAAGCAGTACCCGCGCCTTCCTCTCCTCCCCGTACCCCGATCGGCTACCGTCCCGTATTCACCCGCCGGCGTGAGCACATGTCGCTTGCCCACACGGATCCCACGCATACGTACGACCATTCCACCGGCTGCACGTGCGGCGGCTCTCAGCTCCGTGGCGGGGGCGTAGTTACAGGGGTACCGGGAACCTCAGCGTGCGTCGGCGCCTGGGCACGGCGTCCAAGCGCGGGGTTTGCCGCTGGCCCCCATTCGAGTACCGGGGTGAACGCAGGGACCGTCCAAGCCCTTTGCGGATTCCTGCGACACACAAAACCGACCCGATATCCAAGCGTCTTGGAAAGCAGATCGTTGACGTCTGCGGTCCGCCCGGAACTGGTCAGATACTGCGTCACTTCTATGGCAAGCGATCTATCGGCTCGTCCACCAGGCGGCCCCGGTGCCAGTGGCCGTGGTGATCAGCGTGATCAGCCATACGGGGACTCGCTGAATGGTCAAGTGGAGTCCGCCACACCGCAGTTCGAACTGCGGCTGCTTCCGATCTCTATCAGTTCTCGGGGCCATTCCCGTAGTTAAGCAGGATCCCCCGGTGTCCCTCATGAGCCGTATGCGTACAAAACCCGGCCCCAAACTTCGCCGCGATGTACAACGGCCATATCGCACGGACCCTTGACAGCCCGGCTCACGGACGACACCGGCTCGTCCCTGACCGCCGGGGAGGGGCCTTGGCGCGAGGATGGACCCATGGCTGACAGCTTCACTACACGGACCATCGACGTGACCACCGGCTCCATGGAGACCGTGCTCGACCTGACCGACGCATGCGCGTCGTTCCTCCGGGAGGTGGCTCCGGACCGGGACGGACTCCTCAACATCTTCACGCCCCACGCAACGGCTGGTCTGGCTGTCATCGAGACGGGAGCGGGCAGCGACGAGGACCTCCTCGCGGCCCTCCACGACCTCCTCCCGGCCGACAACCGCTGGCGCCACCGCCACGGCTCCCCAGGCCACGGCCGCGACCACGTCCTGCCCGCCCTCGTCCCCCCGCACGTGACCCTCCCGGTCGTCGCGGGCCGCATGGCACTCGGCACCTGGCAGTCCGTTTGCCTGGTCGACACGAACACGAGCAACACGGACCGTCAGATCCGATTGAGCTTCCTCGGTTAGGGCGCCGCTTCAGCGAGACGGCACCATCACCGAAGTGTCACACCGTTCGGTGATGGTGCCGCCGCCGGGCTGGGTGGATCTGCCGGTCAGGTGGACGGTCGAGCCAAAGACCGCTGCGCCGAAGGCGTGGTCGTCGACCCTGGCTTGGCGGCGCAGGCGCCGTCCGCGCAGGCGGTGAGCCAGGAGTCGAAGTCGGCGTCGTAGCGCGTGCCGATATCGGTGTTGTAGACGGCGTAGCCGCCTGCGTAGTCGCCGGTCCGGAAGTGATCGAGCATGGTGGCGATGTCCTCGGGGTGCTTTTCGAACATGTAGCGGACCGCGAGGTAGCCCCAGGGATAGGTGCGGGTCACGTCGCTGTTGTCGTAGGTGCTTTGGAAGAGCGTGCTCAGCTTGTAGGTGTGCTTGCCGGCCTCGGTGACCGCCTCGTCGTCGGTGATCTTGCGGTAGCCGTACGAGATGTACTCGGCGAGGCCCTCGATCCACCAGACGTCCGGAACCGCCGTCTGCTGGCCGAAGTCGCCCTTCATGTCGTCACGGGCGTCGAGGTAGTGCGTGTACTCGTGGTTGAGGTTCCAGATCCGGGCCGGGAAGCCGTTGTCGTCGCTCCTCTGGTACATGATGGACATGGGCTTGTTGTCGGGTTTGGTGGGGTCCCCGATCATGGTGATGCCGCCGTTGTTGGTGTCGACGCCGTAGATGGCCCCGGCGTAGGTCTGGTAGTCGCTGCGACTGCCGAACACGACGAGCTGGATGGTCGATTCGTACTGGTTGGGGATCGGGCCGTTGTCCTTCACCAGGTCGTGGACGTACGCGTCCTGGCTCAGGATGCTGGTACAGGTGGCATCGAGCTCCTCGGCCGTCAGCGACTGCGCCTTGATGGTGTGCGTCGCATCGCAGTCGTGGGTGACCGGCAGCGCTGCCTTGGTCAGCTGGTCGGACAGGTCGCAGACGCCGAAGTACGAGCAGTTAGCCTGGTCGTAGGCGTCGGCCTGGGAAGCGACGGTGACCCACAGGGGCGCGGTCGGACCGGTCATCTTCGAGGCGTCCAGCAGGCCCTTCATGAGCGGCCGGACCTTCTCCTGGAGGGCCGCATGCTCGACGTACCGCGCGACGTTCATCCCGGCGTTGGAGTCGAGGTAGGAATTGTCGGTGCCCAGCATGTCCAGGTGGTCGAGCGCGAAGGTGTTGAGGGTGTCGATGATGCTCGGATCGGCCGTGACCGCCTTGACGTAGTCGGGGTTCCAGTTCCCGCGCCAGAGCGGGGTGTAGACGTTGTTGACGGCGGCCAGCATGCTCGGGATGTCGTCGTACGAGCTGTTGTACCCGCTGAGCACCTCCTTGTAGGTGTTCAGGTAGCGGGCCTGCTCGTTGGCGCTGTCCGTGAGGATCATGACCTCGCTCAGGACATCACCGTTGCCCGAAGTGACGTCCTTGGAGTGCGAGTTGGCGAAGAAGGCGTCCAGACTGCCTTGGCTGGCCGCTGCCAGGGTCGGGCCGTAGTCGCCGACATCGTCCTGATGGTTGGACTGCACGTAATAGCCGGCGCGCAGGAACAGCACGAGCTGCAACACGTTGTCCGCGTTGTCACCGGGATACGCCGTCGCCCCGCTCTGGAAGGCGTTGGCTATGGTGACCATCTGGTCCTCGCGGAAGACGTCGTGCGCGTCTTTGCCGGTGACGCTGAACAGGGTGTTGACGCAGTCCGTGGTCGAGGCTTTGACGAACGTGACCAGTTCGGATCCGGTCCGGCCGCCGAAGTCGGACGGGCTGCAGGAGGCCGCGGCACCGTGCTTCGCGCCGCCTTTCTGTTGTGCCGCCGCAGTCGAAGAAGTGGGGGGATTCTTCGCGTTGAGCGGGGGGAGCTGGGCGACGCCGAGCGGTCGGCCCTGTAGTGCGGGCCTTTCGTTCGCGCCGACTGTCGAGCCGGTCGGTGGTACGGGGTGGGGGGTGGTCCGGGACGCGGTGCCGGCCCGGGCGGCATCCGGCGAGCGTGGCGTCGCCTGTGCCGGCGCGGCCAGCAGACCGGCCGTGGCGACGCAGGCGGCCAGTCCGCCGGCCATATACCTGGGCAGGGGGAAGCGGTAGCGCATCCATGCTCCTTCGTGGACAGATGCGCCTCGGGATCGAGCTGAGGCGTGAGTGGCACCTTCTCAGCGCACACTGACCGCCGACAATAAGGTGTGACATAGCACATCGGCCGAGTGCGCCATAACATCCGGGCCGAAGGTCTTGACGGCGGGCGGGCCGAACGGCGGTTCCACACAGCTCGGTTGACCAATGACAGGGGGTGGTGGGCGCCGAACCAAGCTCTATGGCCTGGCCACGCTCCAGGTTCGGGAGGCCCAGGTCCGGAAGTGCGGAGACTGTCCTATGAGAGCCCGGTATGCCGCGGCGGCGGAGCCGAAGAGCGTGTCCGCTACCTCGTCGGCAAGGCTCTCGCGTCGCCAGGCCAGCACATAACGGCACCACAGGGGTGTGCCGACCAGCGGTTTGACG
Source organism: Streptomyces inhibens (assembly GCF_003389455.1). GTDB lineage: Bacteria > Actinomycetota > Actinomycetes > Streptomycetales > Streptomycetaceae > Streptomyces > Streptomyces inhibens. The sequence continues at coordinate 4,877 of NZ_QUAC01000242.1, forward strand.
AGGACGTCGGGGATCGGCCGGAGCGTCGCTTGCACGATGGAGACTCCGATGCCTTCGGCGATCATTTTCTGTAACTGCTGCTGGTCACCCAGGAATTCGTGGACCGCCGCCGGGGTGAACCCGGCCGCCCGGCAGGCCGCGTAGAACACTCCCGGCCAGCCGGCCCCGTCGTCCGGGGTCAGAAACCATGCGTCGTCGGCCAGGTCGGCGAGCGCCACCTCGGAGCAGTGCCGGAGCCGGTGCCCGGCCGGCAGGGCAACGAAGGACGGCTCGGTGACGATCCCGCGGTGCGCCACGTCGGCCGAGTGTCGCAGTTCACGACCGGGGTAGTCCGCGGCGATCGCGGCGTCCACCTCACCGTGCTCCAGGAGCTCGACGATCTCCGAGGACGGATACACACTGCTCACCGTGAGCGCGAGATCGGGCAGTCGGCCCCGGAGCCGGATGAGCATGCCGGCCAGGACCGGCGAGTTGGTCGCGGCCAGGCGGAGGGGGCGGCGCGTGCTTGCACCGTCTGCGGCCGGTCGGCTCCCGATCGCGGCCGCGCGGGCCAGGACGTCGCGGGCCTGAGCCAGGACCTCCGTGCCGTACCGCGTCAGCTCCACGCCCGAGGTGTTCCGCTCGAACAGCGGATTGCCGAAGTACTGCTCAATCCGCTGGAGTTGGGTGCTCATGGCCGGCTGCGAGTACCCCAGGTCCGAGGCGGCCCGGCCCACGCTCCCGGCATCGGCAATCGCACACAGCACTCTCAGGTGCCGAAGCTCCAACTCCATGCCCACACTCCTCCCGTCCGTGCTGCTCCTGTCCGAACCGTCCGGTGCCACCGCGGGGCGGCCCCGGGCGTGCGGCACTCGTCCGACAGTTCGACGTCGAAGCCCACCTCATCGTTCTCTGCCCGCTCGCGCCAGGGCCGGGTGCGCCCCAAAGACGTCCGAGGCCACGAAGCGGTCGCAGAAGCGCCGGTACGCCATGAGCCACCCGGCACAAGTGCGGTGACCACATGGCCGCGCCGTCCTTCTCCTGGGCCACATCATCGGCTGGGCGAACGACTGGGAGATATGGGGGGGGTGCCACGGACTCGATGGATCTTGCGCGGCGGAGGTTTCGGCCGGCTGCGGTGCTGCATCCCGAGAGGTGGGCCAACTGTGCACGATCGAGATTGGACCCGGCGAGCGCGGAGACGGTCAACGGTGTTGTGGCGTGGTCGTGCAGGAACAGTCGACTGCCAGCCCTCGCCCCGATTGTCGTCGATGCGGCGAAATCAGGTCTCGGCGCGGCCGAGGGGCGGCCCGCATCTGCGAGCCGCCCCCTTGGACGGAGCCTTCAGTTCGCCGTGATGGCCCCGGCGGCCTCGACCAGGACCTTCCTTCCATCCTGGCCGGTCATCACGAGCCGTGACAGCCAGGGCCCCTCACGGTCGTAAACATGCGTGACGGCCGCTTCGTTCGTCTCCCGCTGCGTACCGTCGCCGAAGTACCAGTGGTAGCGGTACCCGACGGCGGGCGGCTTTCCGTCCACCGTCACGGACATGGGCACCTCACTGCCGACGTGCGCCTTCTCCGGGACGTTCAGCCGCGCCCGGGGTCCCTGCCGGGGGAGGTGGAACCACTCGCGAACACTCGGGTTGAGGAGAAAGGCGTCGGCGTACTGCCGGGCGCCCTCGATGTCGGGATGACCGACGGCCGCACTCAGGCACTGCACAGGAGTCGCGCTCAGTTCGGGGCAGGCCCGTGTGCGCAGCGGGAACGCCGGGTCGGTCACCGGAGTGTTCCAGACCTTGGAGTCCCGGGTGAGAAGGGCATTGTCCACGGTGAACAGTCCGTCGGCCGCAGTCGCATACGGACCCTCCTTGGACGCCTTGTTGGCGGCGGCCGCCGCCTGATGGTAGGCGGCATTGGCCAGTTGTGTGTACTGCTCGTAGCGCTCGGCCACGCTGCCGAGGGCGCTCTTGCACGAGGTCAGCCGCGCTCCCGCGACTCCCGGGGTCGAACAGGTCCGCACCGGGATCGGAGAACTGCTGCGGCTCAGCGCGTAGTAGAAGTCCGCCACGATCACCTTCGGCCGCCCCGGCAGGGAATGGGCCTTCTCGATCGCCGCCTGCATCCCGCGTCCGCCGTATCCGACCTTCGCGCCGCTGAAGTAGGGCACGTCCTTGGCCGGGTTCTCCGCTGCCGCGCCGATGCCGGAGCACTCGCGCTTCACTGCCTCGGGCAGGTTCTTCGAGCCGGGGGTGATGCCGACGCCGATGCCGAAGAAGGGGTCGAGGTCGTTGATGCACCCGTTGATCACGACCAGATCGAGACCGTAGCCGCCCGCCCGTGCCTGCGCGCCCGCCTTTTCCAATTGGCAGAACACGTCCGGCATTTGCTGGGTGACTTCGCCGAACTCCATCTCCCCGTCGCCGTCCGGGTCCTGCTTCTCCGTCGTGCGCAGACAGGCCGCGTCATCATTGCCCGCGGGCAGCTCGGGCGCATCGAGCACCGCGCCGGAGATCGAGTAGTCCATGTGCTGAACGCCCCGGCCGGTCTCACGACCGAGCAACTGACCTGTCAGGTAAGGGAACTTCTGGTCGTGGTCCAGGCCCTGCCCCCAGACTACGGAGTCACCGACGGACGCCACCCGGACCGGGTTGCACCCCCGGCGTATCGTGTCCCGCCAGACCTTGCCATAGCGGCCGGATGCATGGCCGCCGGACGAGGCGGCGATGCGGGCGTCGACCTGTAGGGCGGTCTCGGCTGCGGGCACCCGGTCGAAGGGGATGCTGAACTCCGCCGTGCCGACATTGGCGGCCATGGCGAGGCGCCCGCCGGCCAGCTGCTCCTCACCGGCGCGTACCCGCCACTCCACGGTGGCTCCGGCCTTCGCCGCGGCGGGGTCGTAGACCTGCACCCGGCCGTGTACGGCTCCGCTGCACACCGGATTCGGCGTCAAGTCCACGTCGAGAACGAGAGGGAACGCCGATCCCGGCAAGGCGCTGGTCTGTGCCGCGGCGGGGAGCCCGCCAAGGAGCTGGCCGAGGAGCACGGCGGCCGCGCCGACCGCCGCGAAACGCCTCGCCGCCAACGAGCGACGGGCCACCCCCGGCCTGCTCGGAACGGAACCCGCGCCGGTGCCCGCCCGCCTCGGCAAAGCCCACCGCGACCACGCTAATCTCACGCCAACACCCCTGTTTTCGCTGTCATTTCGGTCCGTGCGGAATCAACTGAGTTCCGCATCGGTAGGGATGATGACAGTCGGGACGCCGACATGGACCGCGAGCGGGGTCCCATACCGAGTGAAACTGATCACTTACCCGCAGTTACGGGCCGAAGACTTCGTGTGGGGTGACGTCGTCTGCTGGCTCGGCCGAAGGATCAGTAGTGCTGTGACGAACAGGCAGGCTCAAGCCCGGTTCACATCAGCCCTGGAGAGCGTCGGGGGCGCGGGAGAGAGTCGCGCGGACCCACTTGCCGCCCTCGGGGTCCTGGCCGCATGTCCAGGATTCGGCGAGCGCGTTGATGATCAGCATGCCGCGTCCACAGTCCTCGTCATGGGCGGCCGTACGCTGGACCGGCAGAATCGCGGACCCGTCGTGCACCTCGATGTGCAGCACCTCGGGTTCCAGTGTCAGCTTGAGAACGATCACGGAATCGGGTCCTCGCGCGCGCCCGCATTCGGCCGGCAGCCGGGCTCCGTGGCGAATGGCGTTCGTGGCCAGCTCGCAGACGATCAGCACGGCCGCTTCGATGAGTTCTTCGTTCTCGCCCCACCGTCCCAGAGAATTTGCGGTGAAGGCCCGCGCTTGCCGGGCGGAGGGCAGGACTGCCGGCAACGTGAGCGAGACAGACGTAAGTTCGGCATCTCGGGGGATGGCGAATTCAGCCACAGCAGTCATTTTCTTAACCCTTCAAGCAAGCCGGGCGTGCAATCGACACGATTTGCAGCTTTTGCTCATGTGAGCAACCACAGCTCATATATCTAATTGCTCTTCCATTAAAGATCCGCAGAAAGTGATGTCAATGGTTTGGGTAAGCCCTTTTGAAACATGAGCGAATTGTGCTCAGACGAGCAGTTTCGAGCGGTCTCCTCCGCCGGGGGTGACTGTGCGCAGTGGATCGATGATGGCCGGTCAGCCGGGCACCTTCGGGTGGTGGTCGGAGGCGGCGGTCGGTGTCATTTCACGGCGCCGAGCGACAGGCCCTGGACGAGTTTGTCCTGGGCGGCGAATCCGGCGGCGATCACCGGGAGGGAGATGACGGTGGCGGCGGCGCACACCTTGGCCAGGAACAGGCCCTGGCTGGTCACGAAGCCGGTCAGAAATACCGGCGCGGTGCCGGCGACGACGCCGGTCAGTACCCGGGCGAAGAGCAGCTCGTTCCAGCTGAAGATGAAGGAGATCAGGGCCGTTGCGGCGATACCGGGCATGGTAATGGGGGCGATGATGCGGGTCAGCGTGGTGGCCAGGCCTGCGCCGTCGATCGAGGCGGCTTCGAGGATCTCCACCGGGACCTCGGCGAGAAAGGAGCGCATCATCCATACCGCGATCGGCAGGTTCATCGAGGTGTAGAGGATGACCAGCAGCCAGATGGTGTCGAGCAAATGGGTGTGCTGGGCAACGAGATAGACCGGGAGCAGTCCGGCCACCAGCGGCAGCATCTTGGTGGAGAGGAAGAAGAAGAGGACATCGCGCCATTTGCGTACCGGTTTGATGGACAGGGCGTAGGCGGCGGGGAAGGCGAGGGCGAGGACCAGCAGCGTGGAAACCAGCGATGCGGTCAGCGAATTGATGAGCGGCGGCCAGGGGCTGATGCCGCTGCCCTCACCGAAGAATTCGCGGTAACCGTGCAGGGTGAGGGAAGCGCCGAGGCTGGGCGGATTGGTCGCCGCGTCCGTCTCGCTGTGCAGTGAGGTGAGCACCATCCAGGCGACGGGCAGGAAGAAGAGCAGACCGCACAGCCAGGCCAGCAGGCTCAGATATGCGCTTGTGCGACGTCGGCGGCGGGCGGGAGCGGGCAGCCGGCGTGCGGCGCGCGGCACTCTGGTCATCGGACGCTCTCCTCGCGCAGCAGGGACGAGACGCTGCGCAGCGCGAAGGTGGCCACGACCAGCGAACACAGCAGGACGACGACGCCCTGTGCGGACGCCCGTCCGTAGTCATGGGCCTGGTAGAAGGTCTGGTAGATGGTGTACGGCAGGTTGGCGGTGCCCAGGCCGCCGGAGGTGAGGGTGAAGACCGCGTCGAAGTTCTGGACGACGTAGACGGTCCCGAGCAGGGCGGCGAGCTCCAGGTAGCGGCGCAGATGCGGCAGGGTCAGATAGCGGAAGATGTCGAAGGACGAGGCGCCGTCCACGAGGGCGGCCTCGACGACGTCGGCGGGCCTGCTCTGCAGCCCTGCGAGCAGGATCAGCATCATGAACGGCGTCCACTGCCAGATCAGCGCCACCTCGACGGCGGCGAGCGGGGTGCTGGTCATCCAGTCCGGCTGCGGCGGACTGTCGCTGCCGAACAGGCTCCACAGCCACGTCAGCACGCCGTTGAGGAAGCCGTAGGACGTGTTGAACAGGGCGTGCTTCCACAACAGGGCCGCGGCGACCGGCACGATCAGAAACGGCGTGATGAGCAGCGTGCGGACGATGCCGCGGCCGCGGAAGCCCCGGTCGAGCAACAGCGCAATCCCCAGGCCGAGCAGCAGGCTGACCAGCACCACGGTCACGGTCAGCAGGATCGTGGTCCCTACCGAGCTGCGCAGCGCGGGGTCGGTGAAGACGGCCCGGTAGTTGTCGAAGCCGGCCAGGCCGCGGTTCTCGGGCGCCAGCGCGTTCCAGCGGAGGAAGGAGATCACCACCGTTGCCACGAACGGGAGTTGGGTGACGATGATGAGGAAGACCAGCGCGGGCAGGAGGGGCGCACGGCGAGCCCGCGCCCTGGCCCGGTCCATGGTCGTACGGCCGCGGGCGTGCGAAGCACCGTTCGGGCCGTGCGCCGATGCGTCAGTGGCCTGCGTAGGCACGGGCCACCTCCTCTGCCAGTCGCTGGCTGTGACGGAGTGCGGCGGCCACGCTCTGCTTGCCGGCGATGGCCGAGCTGATCTCCTGGCTGGTCTTGGTGCCCAGGTCGGAGAACTCGGGGATGTCCACGAACTGGATGCCGGGCACGGGGCGGGGCTGGACCCCCGGGTTGTCGGGACGGGCCGAGCTGATGGCCCGCTCGGTCGGACCGGCGAAGGCCCGGGCGGACCTGGTGTACTCCGGGTCGCGGTAGAGCGAGGCCCGCTTGCCGCCGGGCACTTTCGACCAGCCCAGTTCGCGGCCCACCAAGCGCTCGTAGGACGTGCTCGAAGCCCAGCGGATGAACTTCCAGGCCGCCTCCTGGTGCGTACTGGCCTTCTGGAGCCCCCACGCCCAGGTGTACAGCCAGCCCGAGACGGCGGTCCGCTCCACCGGCGCCGGTGCGTAGCCCACCTTGCCCGCGACCTCCGAGTCACTGCTCTCCAGCGAACCGGCACCGGCGGTCGCGTCGTACCACATGGCGACCCTGCCCTGCTGCATATCGTTGAGGCACTCGGTGTAGCCGGCCTGCGGGGCGCCCGGCTCGCCGTGCTTGCGCACCAGGTCGACATAGAACTGGGTGGCTCTGGTGAACTCCGGGCTGTCGACCTTCGCCTGCCAGTCCTTGGTGAACCACGTTCCGCCGAAGGTGTTGACGACGGTCGTCAGTGGGGCGATCAGCTGGCCCCAGCCGGGCTGGCCGCGCAGACAGATGCCCTTCACACCCTTGCGGATGCCGTCCAACTTGGCGGCCATCGCGGCGACTTGGTGCCAGGTGGGCCGGGCCGGCATGGTCAGCCCGGCGGCCTTGAGGAGGTCCTTGCGGTACATCAGGAACGAGGACTCGCCGTAGAAGGGCTCCGCGTAGACCTTGCCGTCGGCGGCGGTGAGGGACTGGCGGACCGGGGTGAGGATGTCGCCCTGGTCGAACGCGGGGTCCTTGGCGGCACGTGTGCCCAGCTCGGTCAGCCAGCCGTTGCGGGCATAGATCGGTGTCTCGTAATTGCTGAGGCTGGCCACGTCGTACTGCCCGGCCTGGCTGGAGAAGTCCTGGCTCATCTTGTCGCGCAGATCGTCCTCCGGCAGCACGGTGAAATTCACCTTGATGCCGGTCTCCTTGGTGAAGTGATCGGCGGTCAGCCGCTGCAGATCCACCATCTNATCGGCGGTCAGCCGCTGCAGATCCACCATCTGCGGATTGTTGACCATCAGTACATTGATGGTGTCCCTGCCGCTGTTGCCGACGTCGCCGGCGCCCCGATAGCAGCCGGCGGCCGCCAAGATCACGGCCAGCGCCACGGCGGTCTGCCGGACGATGCGACCGGGGTGGCGTCGGCCGCGCCTTCCACGGGGTCGTGCTCTCACGGCTGGCACCTTTCACCCCGCCCGCTTCTGCCCGCACCAGGTTTATATCCCGGGTCAGCTGCTGTGCCCGCACCCGTTACCGCAGTAGGAATGCCCGATTCCGTGCGCACTCCCTCCAATGGAGCAAAGAACCCCCGCGCCCGCGGACAGCAGCGCAGAGGTGCATGGTTTCAGAGCAGGCTCTCGGCAACCCTGGCGTCCGTGACAACGCCGTTGAAGAGGCCGGTTTTCAGCGCCGCCGAGGCAGCGGTTGCCCGTTCGATGCCGTCGGCCATGAGAATCACCTCGGGCAGCTTGCGCAATTCGTCAAAGCTGATGGCCACGATCCGTTCGGTGAGTTCGGGGGCGATGACGCTCCCCTCCGCATCGAGCAGTTCGCCGACGACCTCGGCGCACACTCCCCGGCGCCGGTAATCCTCTCGCTCGGCGTCACTGAGCGCGTCGTACACGGTGGAGAGCCCGGGACCCCATCCGCCGACGGTGACGACGGCCTTGGTCACCTGGCTGAAGTGGTTGACCGCATCGACGATGCCGGGCTGCTCGCGCAGCATCCGGGCCGCCGTGGCATCGGGCAGCAGCAGCGGTGCGTAGATGGGGTAGACGACGCCCCTGGATATGGTGGCGGCCCGGCGGACCGCCTCCACGGCGTTTGCGTTGACGGGGCGCAGCGGGGTCACTCCGCACAGTTGGACGACCGTGCATCGGGCGAGGGTGGTCAGTTCGAGGCCGAGGGCCTCGATCTCGGGACCCCAGACCAGCCCCAGGACATCGTTCTCCGTGACGATTTCGGCGAGCAGGTCGGCGGCGACGGCGCCGAGGCGGCGGGTGGCCTGCACCGAATCGTCCGGGACCGCGTGCCGTGAGTCGATGACGATGGCATGCCGCAGGCCGTATCGCGTGCGCAGGGCATCGGAGAGACCGGCGTCGAGTTCGGCGGGCAGGCGTATCTCCAGGCGGATCAAGCCGTCGCGGAGGGCGGACTCCAGCGTCCGGGCCACCTTGAACCGGCTGATGCCGAATTCCTCGGCGATCTCCATCTTGGATTTGCCTTCGAGATAGAACCGCCGGGCCATCGCAGCTGTCTGAACGAGGTACTCCGGGCCGGTGTGGTGTGCGCGCATATCAGCCCTGGCCTTTCTGCACGCTGCGAGTCATTGCTCGAATGAGCAGTTATCTCTCATATGCACCTTTCCTCCCATTAAAACTCCCCGGAGGGTGCTGTCAACGCCGCTACTGCCTGCCGCTCCGTCTGGGGCGCGACGGTGCGAGCCCCGGGTTCCGAGGGCGGCGCGGGCGTCTTCAGGCACAGCACGAGGACGGTGCTGAGCAGGTGCAGGGCGGCATAGATCCACATGACCCCGCCGATGCCGATCACACCGATGAAGACCGTGCCGATGAGCGGGCCGAAGGCCATGCTGGCGCCGGCCCCCAGCGTGTAGGCGGACATGATCTGGCCCTTGCGCTCCGGGGCCTGCGAGGTCATGAGCGGCGGCAAGGGGACGTATCCGGCCATGCCGACGCCCAGCGCGCCCGCGGCGATCGCGACGAGCAGGAAGTCGTGGCCTGTGATCGCGGGGACGTAATACAGCGCCAGACAGGCGAGCGCCGAGACCACACCGCCGAGCCAGGCGACGGTCTTGCGCCGGCTCCATCTGTCTCCGAGCGCGCCGAAGAGCACGACGCAGGCGAGATTGCTGACCATCATGACGATCAGCAGCGAGGCCCACTCCTGTGCGCTGAAGCCGACCTGATCGACGAGGAAGAGCGGGATGAAGACCCACACGCCGAACTGCGATGTGGTGTTGATGAGCCGGACCACAGCTCCCATGCCGACGCGCGGCCTGGCGAACATGACGGTGAAACAGCCCAGGAAGGTACGCGGCAGGCTGACGCGCTCGGACCCACGGGACAGGCCCTGAAATCCCTGGCGTTCGCGCAGCAGGAACAGGACGACCAGGGCGCCCGCGATGATCATCGCGAGTGACACCCACAGCGTGCGGTAGAAGCCGATCGTGGGCTTGAGGAGCGAGACCAGGACGGAGCCGATGACGGGGTAGCCCATGGTGAAGCAGAACCAGAACCAGCCGAGCGCCTTGCCGAGCTGACGCTCCGGGGCGCCCGCCATGATCCAGACCATGAATCCGTAGGCGAACAGCGGATACCCGAAGCCGCGCAGGCCGTAGCTGAACAGGATCAGCCAGTAGGAGTGGGCGGGGACGGCGACCGCGAGCATGAGGGCGTGGCAGACCGCCCAGCAGATGGCACCGGCCATCATCACCCGGCGCGGCCCCCACAGGTCACAGAGCCCGCCCGCCAGGAAGGCGCCCACCGCGGCGGTGACTCCGTACACCGTGAAGATGATGCCGACGCTCGCCTCCGCGAAGCCGAGGTCGGTCTTGAAGTACGTGGGCAGATAGCTGGTCTCCACGCCGTCGCCGATCATGAAGAGCAGGACGCCGATATATCCCCAAATGAGGGCTCGGGGGATCCCAAGGACGGCGGGACGGGGCAGCGACGGATCGCACTGTTGGGGTGTGCGCAGCACGAGGGGGACCTCCTGACGGGCCGGGCGTTCGCCCGTACGTGGCCATCAGACTGAACAACCTCACAGAGAATTTCAAGAGCTTCACATAAAGTGTGTGATGTTCTAGGGTGAGAGCACGGCGAAGACCGCCGCGGAAAACGAACGGGGGGTGCCCACGATGAGAGCGAGCCGCGGCTCCGAGGCCGAGGTCGAGGAGCGCCGGCAGACGGTGCTGCGCCATGTCGCCCAGGAGGGCGAGATCCGCATCGCCGACCTCGCCGCGCGCATGCGCGTCAGCGTGATGACCATGCACCGGGACCTGGACAACCTCCATGAGCGGCAGCTGCTGCGCAAGGGGCGCGGAGTGGCGACGGCCTTCTCCAACATCGCCATGGAGAGCGCACTGCGCTTCCGGGAGAACGCCCATGTCGAGGTCAAGACCGCCATCGCGGACGCGCTCGTGGAAGAGGTCGCCCCCGGCGACACGGTGCTGATCGACTGCGGCTCCACGCTCTTCCCGCTCGCCCGCCGGCTCGCCACCGTCGACGGGATCCGCGTGATCACCAACTCGCTGCGCATCACCTACCTCCTGGCGGCGTCGCCGGCCGAGGTGACGCTGCTGGGTGACCGTTTCTACGAGGACTTCGAGTCCTGCGCCGGTCCGCAGACCCGGCGTCAGCTGCAGGACATCCGCGCCACCGTCGCCTTTGTCACCGCCACCTCGGTCCGCGACGGCCGGCTCTACCACCCGGTGCGCGAATACGCGGAGACCAAGCAGGCGTATCTGCAGGCCGCCGACCGCGCCGTACTGGCCGTCGACCACAGCAAGTTCGGCCGCACCGCCACCTATCCCTACGGCGATGTCAGCGGCTACGACCTGCTGGTCACCGACGCCGAAACCCCGGAGAGCGAACTCCGGACCGTCCGGGACCTCGGCGTCGAGATCCGCACCGTCGAGGTCCGCCCCGACGATCCGCACAGCTGAGCCGGCCCGAGCCGAGGCTCCCCGCGTCCCCGAGCTCCTTCCCCCGAGCGCATCCCCCGAGAAAGGCCCGATCCATGCGCGCTGTCGTCATCCACACCCCCGAGCACTACGAGGTCACCACCGTCGATGACCCCACCCCGGGCCCCGGCGAGGTCATCGTCGCGCCCGCCGCGGTGGGCATCTGCGGCACCGATGTGCACATCGTCCAGGGGGAGTTCGCGCCCACCCCGTACCCGATCATTCCCGGCCATGAGTTCACCGGCGAGATCGTCGCGCTGGGGGCGGGAGTGAGCGGTCTGCGCACCGGCGAGCAGGTCGCCGTCGACCCGTCGCTCTTCTGCGGCGCCTGCCACTACTGCTCGATCGGGCACGGCAACCTGTGCGAGAACTGGGGCGCGATCGGCGACACCGTGGACGGCGCGATGGCCGAGTACGTCAAGGTGCCGGCCGCCAACTGCTACCGGCTGCCCGAGAGCATCGACGTCGCGCAGGGCACGCTGATCGAGCCGCTGTCGTGCGCGGTACGCGGCTTCGACGTCCTGCCGCGCCGCCTCGGCGACCACTACCTCATCTACGGCGCGGGCACCATGGGCCTGATGATGCTTCAGCTCGCCAAGGCAGCCGGCGCGGCGTCCCTCTCGGTCGTCGACATCAACAAGGACCGGCTGGAGATCGCCGAACGCCTCGGCGCGGACGCCACCGCGGTGAGCGCCTCCGCTCTGGACCGGCCGCAGGGCTGGGAGACCGTCATCGACTGCACCGGCGTCATCCCCGTCATCGAGGACGGCCTCACCCGGGTGCGGCGCGGTGGCACCTTCCAGCAGTTCGGCGTCGCGCCGTCCGCCGCCAAGGCGTCCTTCTCGCCGTTCAGCGTGTACAACGACGAGATCACCATCGTCGGGTCGATGGCCGTGCTGCACAGCTTCGGCCGCGCCGTGGACCTGATGGCCAAGGGAGTCATCGACGCCGACACGATGATCACCCACAGCTTCGGTCTGGACGACTTCGGCGCCGCCCTCCAGACGTTCCGTGACGGCTCGGGCCGCAAGATCCAGATCCGCCCGCAGCCCTGAACTCCCCTCCCATCTCGTCTCGTTGCACGGAAGCGGAAGCGACAACGTCATGCCCACAGTTGCCGGGGTGGACTCCTCTACCCAGTCCTGCAAGGTCGTCGTCTGCGACGCCGACACCGGGGAGGTCCTCCACCGGGGCCGCGCCGCCCACCCCGATGGCACCGAGGTCGCCCCCGAAGCCTGGTGGCAGGCGCTCCTCGAAGCGGGCAACGGCCTCCTGGAACATGTGGATGCCCTTGCGGTCGCGGGGCAGCAGCACGGCCTGGTGGCCCTTGACGCGTCCGGGCAGCCGGTGCGTGACGCGCTGCTGTGGAACGACACCCGCTTCGCGCAGGCCGCGGCCGACCTCGGCGACGACCTCGGCGGGCCGGAGAAGTGGACCCAGGCGGTCGGCACCGTACCGGTCGCGGCCATCACCGTCGCCAAGCTGCGCTGGCTCGCCGAGCACGAGCCGCAGCGCGCGGACCGTACCGACCGGGTGCTGCTGCCGCACGACTGGCTGACCTGGCAGTTGTGCGGCGGCCCCGGTACGCGCGCCGAACCGGTCACGGACCGGGGGGACGCCTCGGGTACGGGCTACTGGTCACCGGCGGAGGGCGCCTACCGCCGCGACCTGCTCGCCCTCGCCTTCGACGGCCGCACCCCCGAACTGCCCCGCGTGCTCGGCCCGTACGAGGCGGCCGGCCGCACGCCGCACGGGGCCCTCGTGGCACCGGGGACCGGCGACAACATGGGCGCAGCCCTGGGACTGGGCATCCAGCCGGGCGACGTGGTCATCTCTCTGGGTACCAGCGGCACCGCCTTCGCCCTCTCCGAGCACCCCGTGGGCGACCCCACCGGCGCCGTCGCCGGCTTTGCCGACGCCACCGGCCGCTTCCTGCCGCTGGTGTGCACCCTCAACGCCGCCCGGGTCCTGAGCTCCACCGCCCGCATGCTCGGCATCGCACTCGACGACCTCGACCCCCTGGCCCGCGAGGCCGAGCACGGCTCCGGCGGCCTGGTCCTGCTCCCCTACCTGGGCGGGGAACGCACCCCCAATCTCCCCGAGGCCGCCGGCAGTCTGATGGGCATGCGCAAGGCGAACATGCACCCGCCGAACTTCGCCCGGGCAGCCGTCGAAGGCATGCTGTGCAACATGGCCGACGCCCTCGACAGACTGCGGGCCCAAGACGTCAGCGCCCGGCGGGTCCTCATCATCGGCGGGGCGGCCAAGGCTCCCGTGGTCGGCGAGATCGCCGCCGAGATCTTCGGCATCCCGGTCACCGTCCCCGAACCCGAGGAGTACGTCGCCCTGGGCGCAGCCCGCCAGGCCGCCTGGACCCTCGCAGGCACCCCCGAGCCACCACACTGGCCACTCGCCGCTACACGCCGCATCCCCGCACCGACCGATGCCTCCGCCGGCCGCCGTATCCGTGAGTCCTACGCTCACGCCCGGTCGATGGTGTACGGATGACCGCGGAGGGCCGTCACGTTCGGTTGTCCTTCCTCGGGTGACCGTTGTCTGCCGGACGCGACCATCATCCGGTCCGGTCCGCAGGCCCGCAGGGGGCGTGCGCAACGACGCCTACATGCTCCGGCAACAAAGGTCCACCAGCCGAGACGACGTTTGACCCCTCTCGGAGGGCACCGCTACGTTCGGCGGCATGTCTACATCAGCCCTGCTCACCACGCGCGGTCACATCGACCTGGTGCGGGTGGCCTCTGCCGCGTGTCGCCGCGGCTGCTGATGCTGTTCTAGGTTTCGCGGCTCTTCGAGGCCGCTGTTCGCGGCCGTTTCGGGGATTCCGTTTCCCCCTTCGGAGCGCGTGACCTTCTTCTTGGGTGCTCGGCGCTGCCCGGTAGCAGCTGCTGCCCTCGTCTTTCGCCGGCTTTTCCGTCCGGCGCCTGTGCGCATGTCGTTGCGCGAAGAGGCGTTCCCTCACCTTCTCTTCTTCCCCCTCCTCTCCCCTCCTCCCTGCCCGTGGAGTGTTCATGACTGTCGATCAGGCCGTGGCCGGCCATGCACCACCCGATATATCCGCCGGACCAGTACAGAGCTCTCTCGCGAAAGGTGAGGCGAGGGAACGGGAGGAGGTACGGAGGGGTGTGACCGTCGCGGATGGCGGTGGCGGGCCTGAGCTTGCTCGTGTGGTTCCGGTCTCGGGGCGGCGGCGGTCGGTGCCGCGATGGCTGCGGCGTACGGTGGGGCCCCTCGCCTTGCTGGTGCTGTGGCAGGTGCTCAGCGCGAGCGGTGTGCTGGAGGCCGACATCCTGGCGTCGCCCGGCACCATCGCTGCCACCGCCGGCGATCTGGTCTCGGACGGGGCGCTGCCCTCGGCGATGCTGGTATCCCTCCAACGGGTGGCCGTCGGGCTGCTGTTGGGTGGCATGACGGGTGTGGTGCTGGCGCTGGCCTCGGGGCTGTCGCGGCTCGGCGAGGATCTGATCGACGCGACCGTACAGATGCTGCGCTCCATCCCGTGGGTGGGCGTGATTCCACTGTTCATCATCTGGCTGGGGATCGGTGAGGCGCCCAAGATCGCACTGATCTCGCTCGGGGTCGCCTTCCATCTGTATCTGAATGTCTATGCCGGAATCCGTGGTGTGGATGCCCAGTTGGTCGAGGCGGGGACCTCGCTCGGGTTGAGCCGATGGGGCCTGATCCGGCATGTGGTGCTGCCCGGTGCGCTGCCGAACGCCATGACCGGGCTGCGCTACTCGCTGGCCACCGCATGGCTCGCGCTGGTCTTCGGTGAGCAGATCAACGCCGATGACGGCCTCGGCTTTCTGATGAACCAGGCCAGGGAGTTCTTCCGCACCGACGTGATCGTGGTGTGCCTGGTGGTCTACGCGATCCTCGGGCTCATCGCCGACTTCCTCGTACGTACCCTCGAAAGGCTGCTGCTGCAATGGCGACCGACGTTCACGGGTCAGTGACCGACACCGACACCGAGCCCGAGCGGCGCCCGTATCCCGGGCCCGTGGACTCCGGTGCCGCCGTGGAGGTGGGCGGGCTGGTGCGGTCCTTCGGCGACCGGGCCGTCATCGACGACCTTCATCTCACCATCCGGCCGGGCGAGTTCGTGGCACTGCTCGGACGCAGTGGATGCGGTAAGTCGACGCTGCTGCGGGTGCTGGCCGGGCTCGACCGGGAGATCGACGGCGGGGTGCTGGTGCCTCGCCGCAAGGCGGTGGCGTTCCAGGCGCCGAGGCTGATGCCCTGGAAGCGGGTCTGGCGCAATGTGCTGCTGGGGCTGCCGGGCCGACCCGAACGCGACGCTGCGATAAGGGCGTTGGAGGAGGTCGGGCTCGGCCACCGGGCGGATGCCTGGCCCAAGACGCTCTCCGGCGGTGAGGCGCAGCGCGCGTCGCTGGCCCGTGCGCTGGTGCGTGAGCCCGATCTGCTGTTGCTGGACGAGCCGTTCGGTGCTCTCGACGCGCTGACCCGGATCAAGGCACAGCGGCTGGTGGCCGAGCTGTGGCAGGAGCGCGGCTGCGCGGTGCTGCTGGTCACCCATGACGTGGAGGAGGCCCTGCTGCTCGCCGACCGGGCGCTGGTGATGGAGGGCGGCCGGATCGCGTACGAGACCGCGGTGGATCTGCCGCGGCCGCGGGATGTCTCCGATCCGCGGTTCGGGGCGTTGCGCGCCCGGTTGCTGGACCGGCTGGGGGTGGAGGGCAAGGAGGGCCCGGAAGCCAGGGAGACCGAGCCGGGGACCCACGCGGACACCTCCGTCGCCGCCTGACGTCCCCCTCCACACCGCACACCACGCACCACGCACCGCAATTCGACCACCGACAACCGGTGCCCCACCCCCCACCCCGCCCCACCCACGCCACCCCAAGAACGAAACGGACACCTCATGAGACCACGCCACACGGCCCCGGCCGCCCTGCTGCTCCCGTTTGCCCTGCTGCTGGCCGCCTGCGGTGGTGCGTCGCGGGCCGACGGGGGTGGCGGTAGTGACAGCGGGACCGACGGAAAGGGTTCGCTGACCCTCAACGTCGGTGATCAGAAAGGTGGTTCGGAGGCGCTGCTGCGGGCCGCCGGGGAGCTGGACGACCTGCCGTACAAGATCAAGTGGTCGACGTTCACGTCGGGGCCGCCGCTGCTGGAGGCGGTCAACGCCGGGGCGGTGGACATCGGCGCGGTCGGCAACACCCCGCCTGTGTTCGCCGCCGCGGCGAAGTCGAAGATCAAGGTGATCGCGGGGACGCACAGCAGGTCGGACGGCGAGGCGATCCTGGTGAAGAAGGATTCCCCGCTCAAGCGGCCGGCCCAGTTGAAGGGCAAGTCGATCGCGGTGGCGCAGGGCAGCTCCGCGAACTACCAGCTTGTGGCCTCGTTGAAGAAGGCAGGGCTGTCGCCGAAGGACGTGACGCTCAACTACCTTCAGCCGGCCGATGCGCTCGCCGCTTTCACCCGGGGGAAGGTCGATGCCTGGGCGGTGTGGGACCCGTACACCTCGCAGGCACTGGACCAGGCCGATGCCCGGGTGCTGACCACCGGGCAGGGAGTGGTCAACGGTCTGAGCTTCCAGGTCGCCGCGCCCGCCGCGCTGGACGACAAGAAGAAGGCCGCGGCGCTCAAGGACTACACCGACCGGCTGCGGCGGGCGCAGAACTGGGTGTTCAAGCACCCCGACGTCTGGGCGAAGGCGTGGGCGAAGGAGACCGGGCTGCCGGAGAAGGTGGCGCTGGATGCGGTCAAGCGCACCCGGGGAACGGCGGTCGCGGTCGCGGTGGACAAGCGCGCCATCGCCTCCGAGCAGCAGATCGTCGACACCTTCGCCAAGCTGAAGCTGATCCCCCGCTCCTTCGATTTCGGGGAGTTCGTCGACCCTCGCTTCAACGGTGATCTGCCGCCTTCGAGCACGGCACCGCGTACCTACGGAAAGGCCCGATGAAATGTCCGTACACCTGCATTGGTTTCTGCCGACCGGCGGCGACGGGCGGACCCTCGTCGACCGGCACGCCTACACCGACGGCGGCATCCGGCGCGACCGCATCACCCCGGTCAGCGGCGTACGGGCTCCGGACATCGAGTATCTGGCCCAGATCGCCAAGGCTGCCGAGCAGTTGGGGTTCGAGGCGGTGCTCACGCCGACCGGTACGTGGTGCGAGGACGCCTGGCTGACGACGGTGGCGCTCACTCAGGTGACGGAGCGGCTGAAGTTTCTGGTCGCGTTCCGGCCGGGGGTGATCTCGCCGGTGCTGGCGGCGCAGATGGCCGCGACGTATCAGCGGATCTCGCGTGGGCGGCTGCTGCTGAATGTGGTGACCGGCGGTGACTCGACCGAGCAGAAGCGGTTCGGCGATCATCTCGACCATGACCGGCGGTATGCCCGTACGGATGAGTTCCTCCAGGTCGTGCGGGGTGTCTGGGGCGGCAGGCCGTTCGACTTCCAGGGTGAGCACTACCAGGTCGAGGGCGGTCTGACCGCGCTGCCGCCGGACCCGCTGCCGCAGATCTTCTTCGGCGGCTCGTCCCCGGCCGCCGGGCCGGTGGCCGCCCGGAACGTGGATGTGTACCTCACCTGGGGCGAGCCGCCCGAGCAGGTCAGGCAGAAGATCGAGTGGATTCGCGGGCTGGCGGAGAAGGAGGGGCGGACGGTCCGCTTCGGTGTCCGGCTGCACACGATCTCCCGGGACTCGTCCAAGGAGGCCTGGGCGACCGCACACCGTCTGCTCGACGATCTCGACCCGGACACCGTCGCGGCCGCGCAACAGGCTCTGGGCAAGAGCGAGTCGGTGGGGCAGCAGCGGATGCTCGCGCTGCACGGCGGCTCGCGCGACAAGCTGGAGATCTCGCCGAATCTGTGGGCGGGGGTGGGTCTGGTACGCGGCGGTGCGGGCACCGCGCTGGTCGGCAGCCATGCCGAGGTGGCGGACCGGATCGAGGAGTACCACTCCCTGGGCATCGAGCACTTCGTGCTCTCCGGCTATCCGCACCTGGAGGAGGCGTACTGGTTCGGTGAGGGCGTACGTCCGGAGCTTGCCGCCCGTGGCCTGCTGGATGCGGTCCCCTCTCCGGTCGCGGGCCTCCCGGCCGCCAATGGCCGTCCGGCCTCCGCGCCCGGTGGCGCGCCGCTGCTGATCGCCGGCGGTCGCTGAGCGGGTGTGGGTCGCGGCGGTCATGGCCGGCCACCGCGACCCACGCCGCCCGGGCAAATCCGGTGGCGGGGCCGGTCGATCCCTGAAAGGCTGCGCCGGTTCGGTTGGCAGGCATCCTGACGGGAGAACGCGATCCCTATACAGCTGGGTTCGGCAGAACGACCCGGGCCGATATGCGCCCTGGTACGGCTCACCTCATCTGCCGGGCGGCGATGCTGACATGGTGGCCGGTTTCCACAGCTTCCACTGGCGCGGCTGCGAGCTGCGCGATGACGAACTCCGGTGTGCGCATGAGGAGTTGGCCGACCCGACCGGGAAGGACGCGTACCTGAGCGCGTTTCGCACGCTGTTGCACAGCGGGCACACCGCCGCCGCGGGTATCGCCCTCGACCACTTCCAGTACTCCGGTGCGCTGTCCCGGTTCGGCGGGGAGAGTGTGGTCGAGCAGTACGCACCGGAGGTGCTCGCCGTGGCCCGCGGGCTGCTCCGGCAGCCGCCGACTCCCGAGGACGACAGCACGGCCGCCGGCGCCAACCACGCGAGCGCGCTGAACGCCATGATGAACATCGCCGAAGCGGCGGACGCGGATCTCATCGCCGACGCCCTGGCGTGCGCCACCGAGGAGAATGTGGTCTCGGCCGGCTGCTCGGCGGCCGGCACGGCGCTGGCCGCGGATGCGGAAGAGAGCCCGCGGCTGGTCGCGGCAGTCGGCAGCGTGGCGTTCGACGCACGCTTCGATGTCCGGGAACGGGCCCAGGCCCTGTCCGCGTTGTTCGCAGCGCAGGGGCCGCAGGCAACGGACCTGCTGGTCCGTGCTACCGGGTCGAGCGAGATCGAGCTGCAGACCGAGGGCGCGCTCGGGCTCACCGTGCACAGTCGTTTCCACGCCCACCGCGCGCACGTCGAACGCCTCGCGGCAGCCTGGCCGCGGGACGCGGGGTACCGGGCGGACCTGGTGCGGGAGGCGCTGACCGGCTTCCACAGTCACCACTGGATCGATGCCGTCCTCCCCTCCCCTGAACTCCGCGATGCGCACGCCGAGCTGATGTTTCCCACCGGCGAGGACGCCTGTCACCGGGCGTTTCGGACGCTGCTCCACAGCACTCACACGGTGGCCGTGGGTATCGCGCTCGATCACTTCGAGGACGCGGACGGGCTGCGGCATTTCCTCGACAGCGACGAGGTCGACGCGTACGCGCCGGAGGTGTTGGCGCGGGCCCGGGAGGTACTGCGCCGGCCGCCGTCCCCGCCGGAGCTGAGCCCGGCCACCGCAGCGGCCGCCAACCACCTGAGCGCGCTGCGCGCGATCCGGAAAGCCGGGGCGGACGCGTCGGACACCGGCCTGGTCGCGGACGTGCTGGAGCGGGCCACCACTGATGACGTCCGCGACGCGGCGCTCTGGGTCGCGTACGGGGTGCTCAAGTCGACGGGGACACCGGATCGGCGACTTGTCGATGTCGTCAGCCGCTTCGTCTTCGATCCCTCCCTCGACTCTCACCATGCCACCGCGCTGCGCGTCCTGGGTGAGACGCTGGGGCCGGAGGCGAACCCGATTCTGGTGCGGGCCGTACGGAGCGACAACTGGGATGTCCAGGTGCATGCGGCCTGGCGGCTGTCCCGGCCGGGGCGCATCGAGGAGCACCGGGAGCTGCTCGAAGAGCTGGTGGAGGGCTGGCCGCTCCGGATCACCTCCTCGCGCCATCACGCCGAATGGGTGACCGAAGCGGTACTGGGCGGGATGCACAGCGTCTTCTGGAAGGGCACCCGGCTGACCGACCCCGAGCTGTATCGCGCGCACCGCGAGCTACGGGCGCCCAGCGGTGCGGATGCAAGCCATCGCGCCCTTCGGATGCTGCTGCGCAGCGGGCAGCCGGTGGCCGTGGGGATCGCGCTGGACCACTGGCACGACGACAACGGCATCGAGTGGCTGGAGGAGGAAGAGGCGTGCGCGGCGGAGGAGGCGGAGGTGCTCGCCACTGCCCGCGAGGTACTTCGGCAGCACCCCTCGCCGGCCGAGCTCAGTCCGGCGACCGGTGCCGGCGCCAACCATCTGAGCGCGTTGAACGCGTTGCGGGTGGCGGGCGCGTCGGCGCCGGAGGACGCGGCGGCTCTCGTCACCGTCCTGGAGTGCGCCGCGAACCCGCACGTGCGTGACGAGGCCCTCCGCACAGCGGCTTCGCTGCTGGAGGATGCGGACACGGCGGACCCGCGGCTGGTCGGGATGCTCGGTGCGGTCGCCCGCGACGAGAGCCTTGCCGTGGGCACCCGCACCAAGGCGCTGCGGGCACTGGCGGAGGCTCCCGGCGATGCGGCGACCGAGGAGTTGGTACGTGCCACCGGGTGCGAGGCCCTCGCGGTGCAGGCCGAGGCCGCCTACGCCCTTACGGCCGGGCATCGGACGGCCGACCACCGCGATCTGCTCGCGGCGCTGGTCGCGCGCTGGCCGGAGGAGCCGGAGGAGGACGTGCCGTGGGCCGCCCGCTTGGTGCGTGAGCATCTGGCAGCGGCTCAGGAGTGAACGGGGCCGGCCGGGCCTCGTTCGCCGTATCGCCCGGGACGGGACCGGCAGGAGACCGGCAAGAGACTGCGAAGAGCCCGGGAAGAGATCAGCCCCTCCCCAAGTTGGTAGAAGCATGAACTACACCGGGGTGCGTGAGGTCGAGGTCGTGGTGATCGGTGCCGGGCAGGCGGGCTTGGCCGCCGCCTTTCATCTGCGGCGTGCCGGCCATGAGCCGGACCGGGACTTCGTCGTCCTCGATCACTCTCCGCGCCCCGGCGGTGCCTGGCAGTTCCGGTGGCCCACGCTGACGTACGACAAGGTGCACGGTATGCATGCGCTGCCGGGCATGACGCTGACCGACGCCGATCCGCAGCGGCCGTCGTCCGAGGTGATCGGCGGGTACTTCGACAGCTACGAGCAGACCTTCGGGCTGCGGGTGCACCGGCCGGTGAGCGTGCTGGCGGTGCGCGAGGGCGGTGGGGGTCCCCCCTGGACGGAGCCTGTCGGAGCCCTTGGGGGAAAGCGGCTGCGGGTCGAGACCTCGGAGGGCGATTACGCGACGCGGGCGCTGATCAATGCGACGGGCACCTGGGACCGGCCGTTCTGGCCGCGGTTCCCCGGGCAGGAGACGTTCGGCGGCCGTCAGCTGCACAGTGCGCAGTACGACGGGCCGGAGCGGTTCCGCGGTGCGCGGGTCGTGGTGGTCGGCGGCGGCACGTCGGCCGTACAGCAGCTGATGGAGATCGCACCGGTCGCCGCCGCCACGACCTGGGTGACGCGCCGGCCGCCGGTGTTCCGCGAGGGGCCGTTCGGCGAGGAGCAGGGGCGGGCCGCGGTCGCCCTCGTCGAGGAGCGGGTCCGGCAGGGGCTGCCGCCGCGGAGCGTGGTGAGCGTGACCGGGCTGCCGATGACCGAGGCGATCCGGCGGGCCCGCGAGAGCGGCGTACTGGAGCGGCTGCCGCTCTTCGAGCGCCTCACACCGACGGGCGTGGTCTGGGCCGACGGCCGCACGGTCGAAGCCGACGTGATCCTTTACGCGACGGGCTTCCGGGCCGCCATCGACCATCTCGCCCCGCTGCGACTGCGCGAGCCGGGCGGTGGAATCCGGATGGAGGGCACCCGCACGCTGCGCGACGCGCGGGTGCACCTCGTCGGTTACGGACCGTCGGCGAGCACCATCGGCGCCAACCGGGCGGGCCGCGCCGCGGTCCGCGACATCCGACGGCTGCTGGCCGCAGACCATCAACTGTCTTACGCAGAGGATGCGTTGGCCGACAGCCGCGCCTCATAGGACGAGGCCGCGTGCTCGACGAGACGGATCAGCACCTCCTTGCAGGACGCACGGTCGCGGGCGTCACAGAGCACCACCGGGGTTCCCGGGTCGAGGTCCAGGGCCCGTGCCACCTCGTCGGCCCGGTGGGCGCGGGCGCCGTCGAAGCAGTTGACGGCCACGACGAAGGGGATGCTGCGGTGCTCGAAGTAGTCGATCGCCGCGAAGCTGTCGGCGAGTCGCCGGGTGTCGGCGAGCACCACGGCGCCGAGCGCGCCCTGTGCCAGCTCGTCCCACAGGAACCAGAACCGGTCCTGGCCGGGTGTACCGAACAGATACAGCGCCAGGTCGTCGTGGATGGTGATCCGTCCGAAGTCCATCGCCACGGTCGTGGTGGTCTTGTGCTGGACCCCGTCGAGCCGGTCCACCGGCCTGCCGGCCTCGGTCAGCCGCTCCTCCGTGCTGAGCGGGCGGATCTCGCTGACGGATCCGACGAGGGTCGTCTTGCCCACGCCGAACCCGCCGGCCACCAGGATCTTGAGGGCCATGAAGGAGTCAGAGCGCGCGGAGTCCATCGATCACTTCCCTGAGAATGTGCGCATCGGGCAACTGGGCGGGCGGTACCGGGCGGTCGACGCGGATCAGGCCCTCGGTGAGCAGATCGCTCAGCAGCACCCGGACCACGCCGAGCGGCAGTCCGGAGTCGGAGGCGATCTCGGCCACCGGGCGGGGGCGGTCGCCGCACAGGACGAGGATCGCGCGCTGCTCGGGCGAGAGCACGGGGACCTCGTCGGGCCCGGACTCGACGTGCACCACGGCCATCAGTTCGAAGGCCGCGCTGCTCGGCCGGGCCCGCCCGGCGGTCATCGCATAGAGCCGGACCATCGGCCCCGCCTCGTCGTCGTACCAGTGCGGGGTGGAATCGGTCATGGGCGCCCGTTCACTCCGCTCCGGCGCGCTCGGGCGTCCCGAGGTGGGCACCGACCCGCTTGACCAGCCGGGCCATCTCGTAGGCGACCAGACCGACATCGGCCTCGGCGTCGCCGAACACCGACAGGCACGACCCTTCGCCGGCCGCCACGACGAAGAGGAAACCGCCCTCCAGCTCGACCATGGTCTGAATGACCTGGCCGGCGGCGAAGTGCCGGCCGGCGCCCTTGGCGAGGCTGTGGAAGCCGGATGCGATCGCCGCGAAGCGCTCGCTGTCGTCACGGATCAGTCCGGTGGAGGCACCGACGGCCAGGCCGTCACCGGAGAGCACCACGGCGGAGCGGATCTCCGGTACGCGGGCCACCAAGTCGTCGAGAAGCCAGTTGAGTTCGCCGGAAGGGTGCTGATCGCCGGTCATCGTGTCTCTTCTCTTCATGACGGATTCTCGTTCTCCCCGTTCTGCTGCCGCGCGTCCTGCTGGTGCTGCCCTGGCGGCTCTTGCTGTGGCGGGGTGGTGGCGTCGCGGCCGCGTGCCCATCCGGCGCGCAGCGACGCCATGGTGGCGCGGGCCTGCTCGGGAGAGCGGCGCGGTGGTGGCGTGCTCTCCGTACGCGGAACCCACTCGGGCTGCTTCTGCGGGGACGTCTGCAATCCGGGCGCGAGGCTTGCCTGCCGTACCCGGCGCGGGAGGCTGCTTTCCGGGTCTGTTTCTGTGGCCGCGGCGACGGGCGCCACCGGAGCGGTCGCGGGCGCGGTCGGCGCAGCGGCCGACTCTTCGTCGCGTACGGGCGGGTCCGGGACGGGCGGCAGGGCGGGCCGGGGTCGCGGGACGGACCCGAGCGCCCGGGTCGTGGCCGGCCGCCGGCGACGGAAGACCGGCCCGTCCTCCTCCGGTTCCGTCCTGTCCCCGTCGGCCGGCGCATCCTCGTCGCGCTCCCCGGACAGCAGGGCCTCGGGCAGCAGCACCACGGCGGTGACGCCGCCGTACACCGAGGGTTGCAGGGTCACCGTGACGTGCTGACGGTGGGCGAGGCGGTTGACCACGAAGAGACCGAGCTGTTCGGTGTCCAGCAGGTCGATCACCTCCGCGTCCTGGATACGGCGGTTGGCCTCGTCGAGCGCCTCCTTGCCCATACCGAGCCCGCGGTCCTGGATCTCCAGGGCGACGCCGGTGCCGACGCGCTCGGCCCGGACCTGCACCTTGGTGTGCGGGGGCGAGAACATCACCGCGTTCTCGACGAGTTCGGCCAGCAGGTGGGTGACGTCGGCGACCGCGCCGCCGACCAGCCGTGCCTCGGCGACGGCATGCAACTCGACCCGCGGGAAGTCCTCGACCTCGGCGACGGCGGCGCGCACCACGTCCAGCAGTGGCACGGGATTGCGCCAGCCCCGTCCGGGAGCGGCACCGGAGAGGATGATCAGGCTCTCGGCATGCCGCCGCATACGGGTGGTGAGGTGGTCGAGCCGGAAGAGGTCCTCCAGTTCCACCGGGTCCTCGGTACGGCGTTCCATCGTGTCCAGCAGGGCGAGCTGGCGGTGCAGCAGCAGCTGGCTGCGCCGGGCGAGGCTGACATAGACGCCGGAGATGCCGCTGAGTGCCTCGGCGCGGTCGGCGGCCGCCTTGAGCGCAGCGCGGTGCACGGCCACCAGGGCCTCGGCCACCTGCCCCAATTCGTCCCGGCCGGTGCCGCGCTCACCGAGCGGTGCGACGGCATCGATGTCGACGGGTTTGCCGGCGTGCAGTCGGCGCATGGACGCGGGCAGGTCGCGGCCGGCGATCCGGAGTGCGGAGTTGCGCAGTTCCTCCAGCTCGACGACGAGCCGTCGGCCGATCTTGACCGAGATGAGGAG
This sequence comes from Streptomyces inhibens, assembly GCF_003389455.1. Taxonomy (GTDB): domain Bacteria; phylum Actinomycetota; class Actinomycetes; order Streptomycetales; family Streptomycetaceae; genus Streptomyces; species Streptomyces inhibens. The sequence continues at coordinate 29,495 of NZ_QUAC01000242.1, forward strand.
GGAGAGAAGGACACCGGCCAGCCCCAGGATCACGGCGATACCGGATCCGCCGAGGGTGTCGAGTGACAGCGGGCCGGCGCCGCGGGCCACACCGGCGCTTGCGTTCTGCTGCGCTGTGCGCAGGTCGCGCAGGACCGTTGCACTCGCCTCGCTCCAGCGGGCGGCGACGGTGGCGGCAGAGGCGTCTGCGCCCGCTTTCCGTACGGCGTCCTCGGCGGCCCGCAGCTCGCGGTAGGCCGGGCCGTCGAGGATCCGGCGGTAGGCGGCGGCGTCATCGGGCCGCAGGTCGTCGACCGTGGTGGCGAACAGCTCACGCTGGAGATGCACGGAGCCGGTGAAGGAGTCGAGCTGGTCGCGCGACATCCGTCCGGAGACCTGGGCGGCGCCGAGGACCGCGTCCTCCCGGGAGATCGCCTCCCGGGCCCGGGTGAGGTCCAGGACGATGCGGCCCTGCGAGGCGTCCGCCATCGTCGCCGGGCCGGTCAATGCGCCGAGGGTGGCAAGGCCGTGCTCGACGGTGTCGGTGTAGCCACGGATCACCCGGTCCGCACCGGCCACCGCGTGGCGGTCCTGCTTGCGCAGCGCGGGCAGTACGTCGGCGTCGTGCATCAGCTTGTCGATACGGCCGGGCAGAGCGGGGTCGACGGTCGCCGCGTCGGCGCTCCCGGCGTTGACGCCGTCCCGGAGGGCGGCCGCGGCGGAGTCGGTGGCCCGTTGCCGGTCGCGCAGCGCCCGCCGGCTCCCGTCGTCCGGTGCGGCGAGGGCGCGTGCCGCGGTGGCTCGCTCCTCCTGTACGGCGGCGACGTATGCGCCGACCGGCACGAGGAGGGTGGTGTCGACTTCCTTGAACCGGTTCAGATCGGAGACCTGCTGCGCGGTGGTGACCGTGGCGAAGGCCCACAGGGCGATCAGGGACACCACCGGGACCATGAGCAGCGCGACGATCTTGGCGCGCACGGACCGGGGCATCAGAGGGAGCCGGTAATTCGCTCCGGATTTCCTGGACTTGGGGACCGGGGGCAGCGCATGTCTCGGGCCGCCGGTCGGCGGCACTTCCCCTCCGTACCCGGAATGGTCCGGACTCTGTCGTGCGTGCATGAGTTCCTCAATAGGTCAGGAAAAGGTGGGCAGTTCGCCCTCGCGGAACGACTCTGCGGAGGCGGATGCGGCGCGTTCCCGGGCGGTTGGGGACAATGCGACGAAGGCCACGGTGAGGAAGAGAAAAGAGCCGAGTACAACGGTCAGCGGAAAGATGAATTCCATTGCGGTGACACCGGGAAGCGGCGCGCGACTGGGCGTCAGCTCGATGTTCACGGCGGCCATTCCCGTGTAGTGCATGCTGCTGACGGCAAGCCCCATCACCAGGGAGGCAAGGGCCGCGCCGATCGCGCCGCGCACGTTGAGCGCGGCCCACAGTGCGGCCGTCGCGGCACCCGCGGCGATGACGACGGAGAGCCCGACGAGGCCAGGATCGAAGCCGACGTGCCCGTGCAGGCGCATGGCGGCCATGCCCAGGTAGTGCATCGCCGCGACACCGATGCCGGTGCCCAGCCCGCCGAGCAGCAGCGATCGCAGCCGGGCGGCGCCATGGCCGACGGTGAAGACGCCGGCGCCGACGACCACCATGGCGACCAGCAGGCTGAGTACGGTCAGCAGGACGTCGTAGCGGATCGGGCTGCCGGTGACGCCGAAGCCGAGCATGGCGATGAAGTGCATCGTCCAGATGCCCGAGCCGATGGCGACGGAGGCGGTCAGCAGCCAGTTGCGGCGCGAGCGGCCGTCGGCGGCCAGCGCTCGTACGGTACAGCGGAGTCCGAGAGCGGATCCTACGCACGCCATCGCATAGGCGAGGACCGGGGATACCCAGCCCGCGCTGAAGTGTTGCATGTGGCCCACGGAGTTTCCTTTCGCGTATTCGGTTCGCGGCGACGGACGCTAACACGTGATCGTCTTGTGAAACTCGGGCACGGACGCAGGTTAATTCGGAGAGAAACGCAGGTCCCCTGACACACCGTTTCACTACCAGCGAGTTCAGTGATCTGCCTTCCGGGCAAATGTCCACCATTGCCCGGCACCGGCACTGCTGATTACGCGTCAATTCCGGGGAAGTGAGAGTTGGCCGGCATATCGGCAATAAATTCGGCGATGAGAAAGGTCACGGGAATCGCGGTAACCATGCCCGCACAAGCCCCACCATGCACGCCCAAAAGGAAGAAGGGGTGCACATGGGGCACCCCCGACGACCTCTCCGTACGAACAAAGGAACACGGGATCGAGTGTTCGCCAGAAGGCATGATCGAGCCCGATCGGGGTTCCTTGACTCATCGCGTCAGGTGATGATTACACCGCGCAACCGGCGGGCTGCAGACCGCTACCGCGCCTCCGGTCGACATCCCTTGCTGGGCCGGAGAGTTGGTCCCACATCGCATCAGTTGCTCAAGGAGAGACAGCAAGATGGACATCCTCACCAACATCCTCGCCGGCGTCTTCCACTTCCTGGGTTGGCTCGTCTGACGAACTTCGCAGCACTTGGCGCCGCTCCTCCCTGTCCCTGGAGGAGCGGCGCCTTCCCGGTCCTGGGTCCCGGTGGTAGCGGACCGGCGGCGGGTTACTTCTCCAGCTTCTGCCGGGAGGTCTCCGGAAGCGTCAGATAGACGACGAACGAGACGAGGCACAGCGCGGCCACGTACCAGGGGAAGAGGTCGGCATGGCCGGCCTGTTTGAACCAGGTGCCCACGTAGGGGGCGGTGCCGCCGAAGAGGGCGACGGTGAGGGAGTACGGGAAGCCGATGCCGGCGGCGCGGACCCGCGCGGGGAACATCTCGGCGTTCACGGCCGCGGCGATCGCGGTGTATCCGGTCAGCAGCACCATGCCCGCGCACTGCACCAGCAGCAGCGAGAAGAACGCATCGGTGACCAGGTGCAGCAGCGGCACCGCCAGGACGGCGAAGCCCAGCGAGAAGCCGAGCAGCAGCGGTTTGCGGCCGATGCGGTCCGAGAGCATTCCGCCGAGCGGCTGGAGCAGGGCGAAGAAGATGAGCGAGAGGGTGCCGACGGTCAGCGATTCGCCCTTGTCGAAGCCCGCGTTGACCTGGGCATAGGTGGGCAGGTAGGTCGTCCAGGTGTAGTACGCGATGGTGCCGCCCACGGTGATACCGCAGATCAGCAGGGACTGGCGGGGGTGGCGGCGCAGCGCCTCGAAGAGACCGGGGCGCTCGGCCGCCCGCTGCTCGATTGGGGTCTCCCCTGCTCGAACGGAGTTGAGAGCTTGGGGAAGGGTCTCCCCTGCTCGAACGGAGTTGAGAGCTTGGGGAAGGGTCTCCTGGGCACCGCGCCGGATCCACAGTCCCAGCAGACTCAGCAGAGCGCCGATGAGGAACGCCACCCGCCAGCCCCACTGCCCCATCTGCCGCTCGGTGAGCAGCGTGGCGAGCAGCGCCGCGGTCCCGGATGCCAGCAGCTGGCCGATGCTCGTGGACACGTACTGGAAGCTGGAGAACAGTCCGCGCCTGCCGGGTCCCGCCGATTCGACGAGGAAGGTCGTGGACGCGGCGAACTCGCCGCCCACCGACAGGCCCTGCACGAGGCGGGCGACGACCAGGACGACGGGGGCCAGTACTCCGGTGGTCGCGTAGGTGGGGGTGAGTGCGACCAGCAGACTGCCGCCGCCCATCAGCAAGATGGTGAGGGTCAGTGCGGTGCGCCGGCCGCGCCGGTCGGCGACCGCGCCCATCAGCAGTCCGCCGACCGGCCGCATGAAGAAACCGACCGCGAAGACGGCGAAGGAGGAGAGCAGCGGCACCAGGGAGTTGCCGGCGCTCTTGGGGAAGACCTGCTCGGCGAAGTAGACCGCGAGGAAGGAGTACGCGTACCAGTCGTACCACTCGACGGCGTTACCGACGGAGGCGGCGGCCAGCTGCCGCAGCCGCGACGGCCGGACGGCACCCTCGGGCGCCCGGTCCTCGACTATGCGTTCGGCACTCGACATGGTCCTCCGCTCCGGGTTCTTCTCCTGGGCCTGCTGCTGGGGCAGGATGAGCCGACAGGTGATCATGTACCGCTGAAGCGGGTGGCCGCCAGAGTCCGTGGCGGCCGAAAGGAGATGGCAACGTGCGTGTAGCACTGTTCGTCACCTGCATCAACGACCTGCTCCATCCGCGGACGGGGCAGGCGGTGGTGGAGCTGCTGGAGCGGCTGGGGGTGGAGGTCGACTTCCCCGCCGAGCAGAGCTGCTGCGGTCAGCCGCAGTTCAACACCGGTTACCGGCATGCGACCGAGCCGCTGGTGCGCCGCTTCGACCGTGCCTTCCGCGATTACGAGTATGTGGTCACCCCGTCCGGTTCCTGCGCGGCGATGGTGCGCGACAACTACCCACGGATCGGGGCGAAGGCGGCGGCCGAGGGGCGTGGCCGGGAGCTGACCGATGCCGCGGCGAGCGCCGTGCCCAAGACCTATGAACTCACCGAATTCCTGGTCGATGTGCTGAAAGTGACCGATGTGGGCGCCTATTACCCACATACCGTCACCTATCACCCCACCTGTCATGGACTGCGGATGCTGGGGCTGGGCGACCGCCCGCGGCGGCTCCTCGCACACGTCAAGGGACTGGAACTGCGGGAGCTGCCGGGCGCCGAGGAGTGCTGTGGTTTCGGCGGCACCTTCGCGGTGAAGAACCCGGCGGTCTCGGCCGCGATGGGCGCCGACAAGGTCCGCAATGTGCTCGGGACCGGGGCCGAGGCGGTCTGTACCGTCGACAACTCCTGTCTGCTGCACATCGGCGGCACCCTCACCCGGCAGGGCTCGACGGTCCGTCCGGTCCATATCGCCGAGATCCTGGCCAGTACGGAAGGGAGTGTGCGGTGAGCGGCACCTATCTGGGCATGCCCGCGTTCCCCCGGGCCGCGGCCGCCTCCACCCGTGACAAACAGCTGCGCGCCAACCTCACCCACGCCACCCACACCATCCGCGACAAACGGGCCAAGGCCGTCGCCGAACTGGACGACTGGGCGCAGCTGCGGGCCGCCGGCGCCGCGGTGAAGGACCGGACGCTGCGCCATCTCGACCACTATCTGGAGCAGTTGGAGGCGGCGGTCACCGCCGCGGGCGGACAGGTCCACTGGGCGGCGGACGCCGACGAGGCCAACCGGATCGTCACCCGGCTGGTGCGGGAGACCGGCGAGCGCGAGGTCGTCAAGGTCAAGTCGATGGCGACGCAGGAGATCGGGCTGAACGAGGCGCTGGCCGAGGCCGGTATCCGCGCGTACGAGACGGATCTGGCCGAGCTGATCGTGCAGCTCGGCGACGATCTGCCGTCGCACATCCTGGTGCCCGCGATCCACCGCAACCGCTCCGAGATCCGCGACATCTTCCGCCGCGAGATGGCCTCCTGGGGCCGTCCGGCGCCCGCGGGGCTCTCCGACTCCCCCGCCGCGCTGGCGGAGGCGGCGCGGCTGCATCTGCGGGAGAAGTTCCTGTCCGCGAAGGTCGGGATCTCCGGTGCCAACTTCATGGTGGCGGAGTCCGGCACGCTGGTCGTCGTCGAGTCCGAGGGCAACGGCCGGATGTGTCTGACCCTGCCCGAGACGCTGATCTCCGTTGTGGGCATCGAGAAGGTGGTGCCGACCTGGCAGGACCTGGAGATCTTCCTGCAGCTGCTGCCCCGCTCGTCGACGGCCGAGCGGATGAATCCGTACACCTCCACCTGGACGGGGACGACGGACGGCGACGGGCCGCAGACCTTCCATCTCGTGCTGCTCGACAACGGGCGGACCGACACCCTGGCCGACACCGTCGGGCGGCAGGCGCTGCGCTGTATCCGCTGCTCGGCATGTCTGAACGTCTGCCCGGTGTACGAGCGGGCCGGCGGACATGCCTACGGCTCGCCCTACCCCGGGCCGATCGGCGCCATCCTCACTCCCCAACTACGCGGTATGGCAGGGCCGTTGGAGGCTTCCCTGCCATACGCCTCGTCGCTGTGCGGAGCCTGCTACGAGGTGTGTCCGGTCGCCATCGACATCCCGGAGGTGCTGGTGCATCTGCGGGAGCGGGTGGTGGAGGGCGGGCCGGTCACCCGGGGCGGGGCGCGTACGGTCCTCAAACCGGCCAAGGGGCATGCCGCGGAGCGGGCGGCGATGCGCGCGGCGGCCTGGGCGTTCGACCACCCGGGGGCGCTGCGCGGCGGTATGCGGCTGGCGGCCCGCAGCCGCCGGCTGCATCCGCGGCGCCTGCCGGGGCCGGGCCGCGCCTGGTCGCAGACCCGCGATCTGCCGGCGGTGCCGGCCGAGTCCTTCCGCGACTGGTGGCAGCGCACCCGCGGTACGTCGTCCGAGCAGCGAGGAGACGTCAAGTGAGCAGCCGGGACGTGGTGTTGGCGCGGGTGCGCCGGGCGCTTGCGGATGTGCCGCGGGGTGAGGGGCCGAGCGATCCGCCGGTGCCGCGCGACTATCACCGGGTGCACGGATCCCGTACGACGGCGCAGAGCGTCGAACTGCTGGCGGAGAATCTCGCGGAGTACCGGGCGATCGTGCATCGCAGCGACGCCGAGGGGCTGCCGGGGCTGATCCACCGACTGCTGGCGGAGCGCGGGGCACGGACGGTGGTGGTGCCGCCGGGGCTGGATGCGTCGTGGCTGGATCCGGCGTGGCGGGATCCGTCGTCGGAGTCCGGCTCCGATGTCACCCTCGTCGAGGACCATGCGTCGAGTACGCCGTATGAACTCGACGCCGTGGACAGTGTGCTGACGGGCTGTGCGGTGGCCATCGCGGAGACCGGCACCCTCGTCCTGGACGCCGGCCCCGACCAGGGCAGACGCCGGATCACGTTGGTGCCCGACCACCACATCTGTGTCGTCCGCGTCCCGGACCAGGTCGTCGGCTCGGTGCCGGAGGCGCTGCCGCGACTGGCGCCGGAGCGGCCGCTGACCTGGATCTCCGGTCCGTCCGCGACCAGCGATATCGAACTCGACCGGGTGGAGGGGGTGCACGGGCCGCGGACGCTGGAGGTGATTCTGCTGGCGGGGTCGCGGGAGGCGGGCTGAGCCCGGGGGCGGCCGGCCGGCGGGCCCGGCCGGGCTGCGGTGGCCGGGCGAGGGCTGCAACAGGTGTGCGACCCCGTTGTCAGTGGGGATTCCTACACTGATCGGGATGGTTCTCGCACACGCCGTGCGAGGGCGCGCGCCCGGGGGGAGGGAGCAGATGATGCTGCGGCAGGTCTTACCCGCGCAGCGTTCCGGCCCGGCCGGCCGCTCATCCGCGCCGGGTCCCGGTGCGTCGTCCTCCGCCTCTTCGGCCTCCGCGCCCTCCCGGCTGCTGACCTGGCTGGGTCGGCTGGGCGCACCGGCCGCCGCGTTCGCGGTGTTCCAGACGCTGCTGGGGATCCTGCCGCAGAATCTGGCGGGCGAGGCGGCGCGTTACTGCGTGGCGGCGACGGCCGGTGCCGGGGTCGGCGCCGTGGTGTGGCTGTCGGCGGCTCTGCTGCATGCTCGCGCGGCGGCCACGACCGCGGCGCGCGCGCCGTCGTCCGGCCCCGCGCCGTCGCCCGCCGGGTCGCTGCCCGAGCTGGTGGACGGCACGTACGAGGCGCTGCGACGCGGCCTCTCGGTGATCGAGATCCCCGGGCGCGGGCCGCTCACGGGCTGGCCGCACTCCCTCGCGGAGAGCGATCCGCCGGTGCATCCGACCGCGTTCGGAACGGCGTACGGGCTGCATCTCCTGCTCGACATCGCGCCGTACGACGGCCGAATACGGGCCGGTGAGGTGGCCGAGACGCTGTGGCGGCTGCGGCTTCCCGGCGGCGGGTGGGCCGCCCGCTCGCAGGGCAGCGGGGCGCGCCCCGAAGTGACCGCGATCGTGCTGGGTGCGCTGGCGCGGGCGGGCGCCGACCCCCGGCTGCTGGATGCCGAAATACGCTCCTGCGAGGCGCTGTTGGACCCGGATCATGACGCACCGGGGCTGGCGAACACGTATGTGGTGACGAATGTGCTGCGCGGGATGCTGCGGGCGGCGCCCGGCTCCACGGCGCTGGGCGGGCTGCGCGAGGTGCTGGTCAACGGCGCCACGGCCGACCCGGTGCGCGGCAATCACCGCTGCTGGGGCGCGGCGCTGGCCACCGGACACGGCAATCCGGCGCCGTCGGCGGTGCACACCGCGCGGGCGGTGGTGGCGCTGGACCGGGCCGCACAGGTCCTGGGCGAGGACGAGCGGCAGCGCGCGGTGCGCGAGGAGGGGCTGCGCTGGCTGCTGGCAGGCGCCTCGCCGCTGTCGGGCCGCGCGTCCGATCTGGACAACTGCCAGGAGGAGGTACGGCGGCCGGGCCAGGAGGATCCACTGCATCAGGAGCTGCTGTCGGTACGGCATTTCACTGCCGCGTGGGTGGCCCGGGCGCTGATGACGGACGGGGCGCGGCAGGTCGCGGCGCAAGGGGTGGGGCTGCCGGCGTGGGAGGCGCAGCTGACCGCTGCCGTGGCGCGGGTGCGCGGGATGCAGCGGGCCGGGGTGTGGCGGTGGGACGACGGGCCCATGGGCCACCCGGTGTGGATGGCGTATCAGGGTCTGTCGGTGCTGCGCCGGCATGCGCTGATGGTCTACCGGCCGTGAGGCCGGCCGGATGCGGACGGTCGTGGCCCGGTGGTGGTCAGGGGCGTCGGTGAAGGGGAGGCAGACATGCAGGTCGAGGAAGCCCGGCGGCTGCTGGCCGAGCGGCTGGGCGGCGGGCCGCGGCCGCCGTCGCCCGAGTCGGCGCGTGCGGTGATCGCCCATCTGGCGCACCCCGGCACCCTCGGCCCGCTCGTGCGCCGATTATCCGCCGGCGACCTGGACCTCCCGGAGTGCACCCGGCTCTCGTACCGCCATGTGCTGGGCTTCGACAAGCTGTTGCTGCTGCCCGGCGCGCCCCGGTTCATGCTGCGGGTCCATTTCTGGCACGGCAGGACCGGCGCGGCCCCCGAGGACATCCACAATCACCGGTGCGTCATCGCCTCGGCCGTGGTGCGCGGCCGCGTCCGGATGGAGTGCTACGAACCGGCCGCGGACGGCGTGCCCGCGGTCGCCTACCGGGAGACGATCGACGGCCCCGGCGGGACCTGGCGGCTGCGGCGGGTCGGGGACGCGCGGCTGCGGCTGGTGCGTACGGAGCGGTACGGGGCCGGGCGGAGCTACGGCCTGGACGCCCGTGCGCTGCACCGCGTGGTGAGCGAGGAGCCGACGGTGACACTGTTCCTGGAGACCGCCCCGCAGCGGTCGGTGACCGATGTCTATGTCAGAAACAGCAGCCTTGTCAGGGACAGCGGCCGTGTCAGGGACAGCGCCCCTGTCGGGGACGGCGACCCTGTCGGGGACGGCGGATACGGCGGCGGTGCGGGCGCCTTCAGGAGCGGTGGCGCCGAGCGTGCGGATCCGCTGCCCAAGACTCCACTGTCGCCGGCCGTCTATCTTGCCGAACTCGACGCTCTGGCACGCTCTTTGGGCTACTGAACGGAGCCGGCGCGAAGTGTCCGTAGCGGGCCGTCATGGCGCGCAGACCGACCGCGTCCAGCCGCCCGCCGAGCGCCTGGCGGATCACCTCCAGGTTGTAGGCGTCCACGCCGGCCTCGGCCAGTTCGGCCGGCCGCGCCCAGCGGTGCGCCTGGTCCGGGCTGGGCAGCACGACATCCAGCGTCAGCGGTCTGACGATGAAGTTCTCCTGATGGTTGTGGACGCGCCGGCCCTGATAGTCGCTCAGGAATCCGGTCGATCCGGTGTGCGCGACGATGGCGCCGAGAAGGCCGGTCTCCTCCTTCAGCTCCCGCAGGGCGCCACTCTCGGCGGACTCCCCACGGTCCAGCTTTCCGCACGGCACGCCCCACGCGCCGGGCAGAAAGCGCTCGCGGTAGCTACGGCGCACGATCAGCACGCGGCCGGCGTGCACCACCACCGCCGCGGCCAGACAGGTATGGGCTGCGGGCTGATTCATCGGACATCTCGCAATCCGAAGGGACGGGCGCCAGGCCCGTGGCGGACGTCCACCGTACCGGCGAAGACTCCGCGACGGACCGGTTGCGGTGGTGCGCGATGGGGTGAAGTGGCGTGCGGCGGGCTTGTACTGGGCGCGCGCGGTGTTCGGCCCTGCTGCTTCCTGTTGCCTTGTGTTCGGAGCTGTCGACCGAACGCACGCCGTGTGAGCCGCGAGGCGGCCCGCGCCCGCCTCATCCGTACGAGCTGAAGCCGCGGGCGGTGACGCAACTGGGTGTCAGCCACCGGCAGACGGGGGTGGGCGACAACGACTCGTGGGGCACCCCGCCGCTGGAGAAGTATCTGCTGCATGCGAACCGGACGTACCGCTACGGCTATCGGCTGGCGCGCCCGCGCAGGGGTGGCGGGCGGCGAGGGTAACCCTGGTATGCGTAGGCATCCGATGCGTACGAAGCCCAGAGGTCTGGGTAGCCCTCGCGCCCGCCGGAAGACTCTCCGTCATCAGCACCACGCGGATGCACCACCCCGCAGATGACCGAGAGGCAGCGCCATCATGAACAGCAACTCCCTTATTTGGAACGCCGGTTGGACCGCAGCCGTGCAGCGCCCCAGCGAGGGCTTCCACAAGAACTGGGCGCTGGAGGGCTTCGCGGACCAGACCGTGCGCCAGGTCGTCAGGGTCACCGGCTCCGGCACCTCGGCCCGGATCAAGCTCTCCAACCGGTACGGGACCGCCCCGCTGGAGGTGGCGGGCGCCACCCTCGCCCGTACGGACAAGGGCGCGGCCGTGCGGGGCGGCACGGTCCGCCCGCTCACCTTCGACGGTGCCACGTCCGTCCGGATCCCGGCGGGCGGCGAGATCCACAGCGACGCCACCGAGCTGAGCGTGGCACTGTTCGACTCCCTGACGGTCTCGCTGTACTTCGCACGGCCGACCGGCCCCGCGTCCTTCCACGCCCAGGCCTACGCCACCACCTACCGCGCCGCGGGCGACCAGCTCGCGGCAGCGGACCCGGCCGTGTTCGGCGAGACGACGGTTTCCTGGTACTACCTCGCCGCCGTCGAGCTGGCGGACGGCGGCCCGGCCCGGCACGACACCGTGCTGACCTTCGGCGACTCCCTCACCGACGGATTCGCCTCGACCATCGACGGCAACCAGCGCTATCCGGACGCACTGGCCGAGCGACTGGCCGCCGAGGGCACCCCGCGCCCCGTGCTCAACCAGGGCATCGGCGGGAATCTGCTGCTCAGCGACTCGGCGTGGTTCGGCGACCGGGCCGTTGACCGCTTCCGGCGCGATGTGCTCGACCAGCCGGGCGCCCGCTCCGTGGTCGTCCTGGTGGGCCTCAACGACATAGGCTTCAGCGAGATCGACCTGCCGACGTACAAGCCGAACCCGGATCGCTCTGTCGGTGAACTCATCGCCGGATACCGGAAGTTGATCGGCATGGCGCATGACGCGGAGGTTCGGATCACCGGTGCGACGATCATGCCGTTCAAGGGGTCGGAGTACCACACCCCGGCCGCCGAGGCGAAGCGCCGGGAGGTGAACGCCTGGATACGGACCTCGGGCGAATTCGACGCGGTCGCCGACTTCGCCGCGGCACTGGCCGATCCCTCCGACCCGGACGCGCTGGCACCCGCCTACGACAGCGGCGACCACAAGCACCCCACCGACGAGGGCTATCGCGCAATGGCCGCCGCCATCGACCTCACCGCGCTCTGATCACCGCGGGCGCTGGGCCTGACGCGTGGCGGCCCCCTCCTGGGAATCCGGGAGGGGGCCTTCTGCGTTCCGACGCACGTGCTCAGACGGGGAATTCGCCTGCCTGTAGACCGGTGACGAACGCCGACCACGCGGACGGCTCGAACATCAGGGCCGGCCCTTCGGGGTCCTTGCTGTCCCGAACGGGAACGGTGCCGTGGGCGCATGCATGCGCCGGGGACCACTCCACACAGTTGCCACCGTCTTGGCTGCTGTAGCTGGACTTGACCCAGGGATGGGGCTGGGGGGTCACGATGCCTCCATAAGCTTTCGGATCATGCGAGCGGACGCGTCACGCGAGAGAGCTGGAGTGGTGAGTACATCGTAAGACCGGGAGAGGTTGCGCACCGCCGACGGTTCATCGATGATCGCGCCCGACCTGATGCCTTCCGTGTAGATCACGGGGGGTCCGTCCGGGGTGGTCAGAATCGACATAGATCCATCCATCAGTCCGTGAGTCCCTGCGGAGAGCGGGAGCACTTGCAACACGGTGGTGGGCTGGGTGCTGTGGGTGAGCAGCGCGGACAGCTGTTCCCGCATGACCTCCGGGCCTCCGACCGTCCGTCGGATCACTGACTCACAGATGATGACGGAGAAGTCCGGCGGAGAGCTTCCCTTGAGCACGTCCTGGCGGGCCAGTCGGTGTTGAACCTTCTTCGCCAGCTCCTCATCACTGGCCCGCGGATCGCCCTCCCGGAAGAGTGAATGGGCGTAGCCGGCCGTCTGAAGGAGTCCAGGCACAACAGTCGGCGACCATTCGGCGATAGCTATGGCCCGGAGCTCCAGCTTCATCCGCCGGCGGGAGTGCACCGGGAACGATTGAGCGGTGATCTCCTCGTAAAGCCGCTTGAACAATCCGTCTGTCGAAAAGACTTCGTCCAACAAGGGCGGAAGGTCCGCAGGGATCGGTCCCGCGCACGTCTCCACACGGCTGATGGCGCTCTTTGACCTGCGGGTCATCTTCGCCAGTTGGGTCTGGCTCAGGGGCCCTTGCGGGTGCAGCTCCCGGCCGCTCCGGCACTCTTCGGCGAACTGCTTGCGTGGGTCGTCCGCGCCCTGCGCGCCCCCTGTTGCACCCCCGGTAAGGTCCATAACTCCCCCTGCCCATTGACCTGGTCACCTGCGGTCGTGGCGTCGTTTACGCCGGTCAACGGCGTGCGTATATGCCGGACTGACCAACGCCCAGGTTGGGCGTTGAATCTCTCCTCACAGTACCGATTTCTGCCCCACTCTTGTCACCAACCAGCCGCACACAGTGAGGGGTTCGGATGACTGAGCACTGCGCTCCGGCGTCCACCGACGACGTGGCGGAGCTGGGAGTAGCCATAGCTGAAGGCGACTCCGGGCAGCCGGTGCCTGACACCGTGACGTTCGCTCCGTGGATTCCGCTTCCTGCCGGTATCCCACGGGGCCCGTACACCCGGCCGACGCGTGAACTCCTGGAACGGCATGTTGCCGGACGGAGGCGGGTGCGCGATGAGTGGGAGTGAGAACGCCCCGGGAGGCCGTGCGTTGGCCGGACGGGAGCTGGAGCCCGTCGCCGTTCCTGGGTGCGACGTGTGCCAGTCCTGCGACCGGGAGAGGGAGCCGGCCCGCCGGAACGGACGCCCGCTGACCGTCCGGAGCTGTAACGCCGTGATCGCGGGCCATCCGCACGGAAGGGAGTTTCAGACATGACCACGACGGAGACGCAACCCGCGTACTTCACGTCACCCAAAGAGATCACGATGGGGACCGTCGTCTTTGACCGGGATGCCGACATGGTGGCCGTGGTGCGAGAAGTGAAGGGCCTGATGGTGGATCTGGAGCGGCCCACGGGCCTTATCTGGGGCGTGGCATACGGGCGCCTGAGGCCCGGCACGGCACGCGAGGAACGACAGCTCCACGCCCTGGCGAAGCTTCAGCGGGCCCGTCTCAGGGGCATGGCGTGAGCTGCACCAAGTGCGTAGAGCTGCAACGCGTTTTGGAGGCGGCCGAAAAGGCCGGCGACCTGACCAAAGCAGTTGACTGCCGTGTGTTGCTCCGGCGTCACCCGCAGCATGACGGGGAGCCCGTGGAAATGGCAGACCCGTTGGACCGGATGCGGGAGCGCATTCACGGCAAGCCGGCGACCGGCTAGCCCCCTGGATTCCGTCCCCTTGCCGGATGTCCATTCCGGCGTCCCCCGCGTGCTGAGTGATCCCGGCAGGGGGGCGGGTAGGACCCCGGCCGGCTGTCTCACGGACAGCGGCAGCCGGCCGGGTCAACCATCAGTGAGAGCACCTGGAGGAACAGTGATCGCAGTCCTTTCGAACGACGGTGGCGACAAGCTCCCGGGGGAGCCCTACCCCGGCCCACATCAGCCTCCGTCCCCTGACGGTGGCCCGGGTCGGCCGAACCCGCCCAAGGCTGCCTGACCAGTGAGCACCGACGCACACAAGGAGCGCCCCAGCCTTGACGGGCCGGGGCGTGCCCTCATGTCTTCCGGGGCCCTCTCCTCCGACTGGGCCCCCTCGTACGCGGCTGTTCCTCGTTCCGCCGTTCTGCCGGACCTCATGTGGCCGTTCGATATGGCGGTCGGCCGGAGCGTGGCCGTTTCCAAAGCGGACGACCCCGCCAAGTGGCACGCGTACGCGGACTCCGACGTACCGATCGTGACGCAATGGGACGACGGGAAGCACTCCGGCACCGAACCGGGTCATGTGCCGACCAGCTCCGCGTCCATGCCCTCCGTGGTGTTCCGGATGCTCCAGGACCTGGACCTCCGGCCCGGCCACAAGGCGTTGGAGATCGGCACCGCCACGACCTGGAATGCGTTGCTCATGGCCCACCGTGCGGGGCCGGGGAGCGTGACCACGATGGAGGTGGACCGGGCGGTGGCCACGGCTGCCATGGCGACGGTGGAGCGGCTGGGAATCCCCCTTCATGTCGTCCATGGCGACGGGTTCCAGGGCTATCCGGAAGGGGCGCCGTATGACCGGGTCATCGCTACGTGCGGCCTCCGCTCCATTCCGTTCGCGTGGGTGGAGCAGTGCCGGCCCGGCGGGGTCATCGTGGCTCCGTGGGGGACGAACTACAGCCATGCCGACGCGGTGGCCCGCCTGGTGGTGGCGCCGGACGGTGAGAGCGCGTCCGGCAGGTTCACCGGCCCCGTGGAGTTCATGAAGCTCCGGTCCCAGCGGTTTGTCCCCCGGGCTCACTCCGCATACGTCACGGGGAGCGTGGCCGACGGCGACGAGTCGTCCACGACGATCACCGAAGCGGAGTTCGTCGGGGAGCAATTCGGCCCGGAGCGGTTCGCCATGGGCGTCCGGGTCCCCCGGTGTTCGTACGTCGTGGCGGAGAAGAGCGACGGCGCGCGGCCGGTCTGGTTCTACAGCCTGAGTGACAACTCGTGGGCGTGTGTGATGTTCCGCGACGGAGACACGGCCCGTGTGTGGCAGGTCGGCCCCCGTCGACTTTGGGACAACGCGGAAAACGCCTTCCGCTGGTGGGTCCACCGCGGAAAGCCGGACCACACCCGGTTCGGTCTGACCGTGACCGCCGAGGGCGAAAGGGTGTGGCTGGACGACCCGGCCGAATCCTGGGCCCTTTGAGACCGGCCCCGTCCGTGCGTCGCCCCCGTGGCGCATGGGCGGGGCCTTCGCCGGGCCACGACGGCGACCCGCGGAACCGCGGACGTGGCGGCCACCAGGAATCCGGAGCAGGCGCGGCGCGCCGGGCGGCCGAGAAGAGGGTGCGGCGGCCGCCCCGACCAGTGAACTGGCCGCCGCATCCCCGACCTTACCCGTGGGTCACTTACCGGGTCATCACCTGATCGTCGGCCGGGGTGAGGTGTGCGTCACGCCGTACGAGCGCCGCATAACGTCCGTCGGCGGCGAGCAGCTCGTCATGGGTGCCGCGCTCGGCGATCCGTCCGGCATCCAGGACCACGATCTGGTCGGCGTCGCGGACCGTGGAGAGGCGGTGCGCGATGGTGAGGGTGGTGCGGCCCTCGGACAGCGCGTCGATGGCCTGCTGTACGGCGTGTTCGGTGCGGGTGTCCAGGGCGCTGGTCGCCTCGTCGAGGACGAGGACGGGCGGGTCGCGCAGGATGGTGCGGGCGATGGCGAGGCGCTGTTTCTCGCCGCCGGAGAAGCGGTAGCCGCGCTCGCCGACGAGGGTGTCGTAGCCGTCGGGCAGAGCGGCGATGTGGTCGTGGATCTGAGCGGCCTTGGCGGCGCGTTCGATCTCGTCGTCGGTGGCGTCCGGCTTGGCGAAGCGGAGGTTGTCGGCGACCGAGGCGTGGAAGAGGTACGTCTCCTGGGAGACCACGCCGACCGAGCGCGCCAGGGTGTCGAAGTCGAGGTCGCGGACGTCCGTGCCGTCGAGGGTGACCCGGCCCTCGGTCACGTCGTAGATCCGTGGGACGAGATAGCTCAGGGTGCTCTTGCCGCTGCCGGTCGGTCCGACGACGGCGAGGCTGCCGCCGGCCGGGACGGTCAGGTCGATGCCGTTGAGGGTGGGGCGGGCCTCGGGGTCGTAGCAGAACCGGACGTTCTCGAAGCGGATCTCGCCGCGCGGGTCGGTGAGCCGCACCGGTTCGGCGGGCTCGGTGATGGCGACCGGCAGATCGAGGTACTCGAAGATGCGCTGGAAGAGCGCGAGCGAGGTCTGCATCTGTACGCCGGTGGACAGCAGCGAGACGGTGGGCCGCAGCAGGCCCTGCTGGAGCGAGACGAAGGCGACCAGGGTGCCGATGGAGAAGACCGGGCCGCCCATCTGGAGGACCAGGCCGGCCGCCCAGTAGATCAGCGCGGGCATGGCGGCCATGACGATGCCGATGGTGGCCATCCGCCAGCGGCCGGCCATGTTGGCGCGGACCTCCAGGTCGACCAGGCGCTCGGACTCGTCGGCGAAGCTCTTGGTGAGGGAGTCGGCGCGGCCCATCGTGCGGCCGAGCAGAATGCCGCTGACCGAGAGCGACTCGGTGACCATCGTGGACATCGCGGCCATCTGCTTCTGCCGCTGGGTGGTGATCTTCTTGCGTTCGTTGCCGACCCGGCGGCTGATCCAGACGAACAGCGGAAGCAGCAGCAGCGAGACGACGGTCAGCCGCCAGTCGAGCGCGAGCATGGCGCAGACGGTGGCGATGACGGAGGTCAGGTTGGAGACCAGGGAGGTGGCGGTGGAGGTGACGGTCGCCTGCATGCCGCCGATGTCGTTGGCGATCCGGGACTGGACCTCGCCGGTGCGGGTGCGGGTGAAGAAGGCCAGCGGCATCCGCTGGAGCTTGGCGTAGACGGCGGTGCGCAGATCGTGCATCACGCGCTGGCCGACGGTGGTGGACAGCAGGGTCTGGAGTACGCCGAAGACGCTGGTGGTGACGGCGGTGGCGATCATGCCGAGGGCGAGCAGGGTCAGCAGTCCGGTGCGCCGGCCGGGGATGGCGACGTCCAGGATCTCGCGGAGCAGGAACGGTGAGGCCACCGAGACCAGCGAGGAGGCGCCGACGAGCAGACCGACGAGGGCGAGCCGGGCGCGGTAGGGGTGGAAGAGGGCGAGGATCCGCCGCAGTTGGACCGGCGCTTCCGGGTCCTTGGGCGGTGGGGTCCACTGGGGTTCGTCGCGGCGCATGGGCTCCTTCGAGGGTGTGCGGACGTCAGGCATGGACAGCCAGGGGCAAGCATCGTGGAGCTTAGCTCATTGTTACCTAAGCTCACAATGAACCAGGTCCTGATATCCGCTATCCTCGCGGTATGCCCTCCCCCGAGCCGACGGTCAGCACCGCCAACGTCGCCGAGCAGCTGGTACGGCTGACCCGGCGGATGCACCGCGCCCAGAAGCACCACCTGGAGCACCTGGACATCGCCTTCACCCCGGCGCAGTCCCGGCTGCTGCGGATCGTCGACCACTGCCGTGACACCCCGCCGCGGATGGCCGACCTCGCCGAGCGGCTGGAGGTCGTACCGCGGGCGGTGACGACGCTGGTGGACGCGTTGGAGGCGCATGGCGCGGTGCGCCGGGTGCCCGATCCGGCCAACCGGCGGGTGGTACGGATCGAGCTGACCGACACCGGCCGTTCCACGCTCCGCGCGTTGCGCAGCGCGCGGCGGGCCGCGGCGGAGGAGATCCTTGCCCCACTGACCGCCGAACAGCGTGAGGTGCTCGGCGGTCTGCTGTCCACCTTGGTCGACGGGCCGGGTAAGCATCACTGAACCGATCTGACGTGGAGTCAACCGGAGGAGTGCGCCATGCCCCTGCTGGAGCCGGATCCCCAGACCCTGCGGCGCACCGCCACCGGTAACCCCGCGCACGACCGGGTGGCCGACCTGCGGGCATCGGGCACCCCCGAGCCGCTGCGCGGCGACCTCATCGCACTGCTCGGCCCGGACAAGGTGCTGCACAAGATCTCCGACCTGGTCCGCTACGCCTCCGACGCCAGCCCGTACCGCTTCGTGCCGCAGGTCGTGGTGGTGGCCGAGGACGTCGACGACATCTCCGCGGTCTTCTCCTATGCCCACGGCAAGGGCCGCAAGGTCGTCTTCCGGGCCGCCGGGACCTCCCTCAACGGCCAGGCGCAGGGCGAGGACATCCTCGTCGACGTACGCCGGCACTGGGCCGGGATCGAGGTGCTGGGCGACGGCGCCCGCGCCCGGATCCGGCCGGGCACGACCGTGCTCCGCGCCAACGCCGCGCTGGCCCGCCACGGCCGGCTGCTCGGGCCCGATCCGGCCAGCGCGATCGCCTGCACGCTGGGCGGTGTGGTCGCCAACAACGCCTCCGGGATGACGGCCGGCACCACCCGTAACTCCTACCGGACGCTGGCCTCGCTCACCGTCGTCCTGCCGTCCGGCACCATCGTGGACACCGCGGAGCCGGACGCCGACGAGGAGCTGGCGCGCGCCGAACCGGCACTGTGCGCGGGACTGCTGGCGCTCAAGGCGGAGATCGAGGCGGATCCGGATCTGGTGGCCAGGGTCCGCGCCAAGTACGAGATCAAGAACACCAACGGCTACCGCCTGGACGCCTTCCTCGACGGCGCGACACCGGTGCAGATCCTGCGCGGGCTGATGGTCGGCTCCGAGGGCACCCTCGGCTTCATCGCCGAAACCGTCTTCGACACCCTGCCCCTGGACCGGTACACCTCCAGCGCGCTGCTCTTCTTCCCGGCGCTGAGCGCCGCGGCCGCCGCCGTACCGCGGTTCAACGCGGCGGGCGCACGGGCCGTGGAGCTGATGGACGGCAATACCCTGCGCGCGTCGGTGAGCGTGGCCGGGGTGCCCGCCGACTGGGCGATGCTGCCCAAGGAGACCGCCGCGCTGCTGGTGGAGTTCCGGGCGCCCGACGAGGCCGGCCGGCAGGCGTACGAGCGGGCCGCCGCGCAGGTGCTGGCGGGGCTGGATCTGGTCGCGCCGGTCGCGTCCATCACCAATGTCTTCACCCGGGACGCGCAGGCCATCGGCGGCTACTGGAAGGCCCGCAAGGCGTTTGTGACGGCGGTCGGCGGCTCCCGCCCATCCGGTACGACGCTGATCACCGAGGACTTCGCGGTGCCGCCGGACCGGCTCGCGGACGCCTGCACAGCCCTGCTGGAGCTGCAGTCCCGGCACGGCTTCGACGCGGCGGTCGCCGGGCACGCCGCGCACGGCAATCTGCACTTCCTGCTCGCGTTCGATGCGGCGAAGCCGGCCGATGTCGAGCGCTACGCCGCGTTCATGACGGAGTTCTGCCGGCTGACCGTGCAGCGCTTCGACGGTTCGCTGAAGGCGGAGCACGCCACCGGGCGGAACATCGCGCCGTTCCTGGAGCTCGAATGGGGGCCACAGGCAACGGAGTTGATGTGGCGGATCAAGGAGACCGTGGATCCGCACGGCATCCTGGCCCCGCGGATCCTGCTCGACCGCGACCCGCAGGCGCATCTGCGCGGTCTGAAGACGATCCCCGAGGTCGAGGCCCTCGCCGACCCGTGCATCGAATGCGGATTCTGCGAACCGACCTGCCCCAGCGGGGACCTGACCACCACACCCCGCCAACGGATCGTGCTGCGCCGCGAAATGCTGCGCCAGCCGCCCGGCTCCCCTGTCACCACCGAACTGCTGGACTCGTACGGCTATGACGCGGTGGACACCTGCGCCGGCGACTCGACCTGCAAACTGGCCTGCCCGGTGGGGATCGACACCGGCGCGCTGATGCAGGACTTCCGGCACCGGCGCCACTCACCGCGTGAGGAGTGGCTCGCCGAGCGGTCCGCCCGGCAGTTCAAGGTGGTCGAGAGGTCGGCACGGCTGGCGGTGGCCGCCGCTGACCGGATCGGCGACCGGCTGGCGGCGTCGCTGACCGGCGCCGCCCGCCGGGCCGTACGCCCCGATCTGGTGCCCGAGTGGCTGCCGCGGCTTCCCGGCGCGGCGGCCCGAACGCTGCCCGCGACCCGGAAGGTGGGCGCGGCCGCCGTGTACTACCCGGCGTGTGTGAACCGGATCTTCGGCGAGCCCGCCGGGTATCGCGGACCTTCACTGCCCCAGGCGGTGGTGGCGGTGTCGCGGCGGGCCGGCCGGCCGGTGTGGATCCCGACCGATGTGGCCGGGACCTGCTGCGCCACGATCTGGCACTCCAAGGGCTATGAGCGCGGCGCCGCGGTGATGGCCAACCGCATCGTCGAGGCGGCCTGGGGATGGACGGCCGGCGGACAGCTGCCGCTGGTGGTGGACGCCTCCTCCTGCACCCTGGGCCTCGCCCATGACGTCGTGCCGTATCTGACGCCGGACAATCGCGCGCTGCACGGCGAGCTGACCGTCGTCGACTCCCTCGTCTGGGCCGCCGAGGAACTGCTGCCCCATCTGGAGATCCTGCGCACCCTCGGCTCCGCGGTGCTCCATCCCACCTGCTCGATGCAGCACTTGGGCGACGAGGCGCAGCTGCGCCGGGTGGCCGAGGCGTGTGCGCGGGAGGTGGTGGTGCCGGACGACGTGGGCTGCTGCGCCTTCGCCGGCGACCGCGGAATGCTGCACAGGGAGCTGACGGAGTCGGCCACCGCGAAGGAGGCCGCGGAGGTGACCGCGCGGCACTTCGACGCGTATCTGTCGGCGAACCGGATGTGCGAGGTCGGCATGGATCATGCGACGGAGGGCCGAGGCTATTGCTCGGCCCTCCTGGCGTTGGAGCGGGCTACCCGGCCCGCAGACCAAAGCACCTCCGAGCGGTAGCTGGGGGGAGTTCGAGGACGAGCGCGCGTCAGCGCGCGATATGCAATGCCACCGCGCTCTTGGCGTGCACGGTCAGCTGCACCTTGCCGTCATCCCCGACCGTGACCGTGTTGCCGCCGCAGTCGTCCGGAGCGGCCTTGACCACATTGCAGTACGTCCCGCCGGGCAGCGACGTCGCGAATGTCCGACTCAGCTCACCGTCACCATTGTTGAGGGCGACAAAGCCGGCCTTCCCCCGCCCGAAGGCAAGGGCGCTCCCCCCGTTGTCCCACCAGTCGGTCAGTTCGGCGGAGCCCACCGCATTACGGAAGCCGACCATCCCGGTGATCTCCCGCTTGGCGTGCTCATTCGTCCAGCCGCCACTGCCGCTGGGCGGACCCGCGTCCTTGTCGGACCACTCGTAGCCGGAGTACACGTTCGGTGAGCCGTAGGGCGAGGCGAGCATGAAGACATTGGCGAGGGTGTGGGCCGCGCCGTCCTTGTAGGTGAGCGTTGAGCCGTTGCGCTCGGTGTCCCAGTTGTCGACGAAGGTACGGGCCTTGTCGCTGCCGAGCTTGCCGTCGGCGACGGACCTGAGCTGGGCGATGTTGCCGCCCTGGAAGGCGCTCTTGAGGTGGCCGCCGTAGCGGAATTCATCGACATCGCCGATGCCGGTGTACTCGTCGGGCTGGACCGCCTCGCCGGCGCCGTGGATGACCTCTTGCACCCAGTAACCGGGGTCGCTCATCTTGCTCTTGATGGCGGAGATGTCGGTGGCGGAGATGTGCTTGGCGGCATCGATCCGGAAGCCGTCCACGCCCAACGACCGTAGATCGTTCAGGTACTTGGCGATGGTGGTGCGGACATAGTCGCTGCCGGTGTCGAGGTCGGCGAGCCCGACCAGTTCGCAGTTCTGGACGTCGTTGCGGTCGCCGTAGTTGGAGATGTTCTTGCGGCAGCCGTGGAAGTCCTGGTCCTGGTAGAAGCCGGGGTAGTTGTACTTGGTGTACTGCGTGCCGCCGGTGCCGGTCCCCGAGCCGGCCGCCATATGGTTGATGACGGCGTCGGCGATGACCTTGACGCCGGCGCCGTGGCAGGCGCTGACCATCGAGGCGAACGCACTCCGGTCGCCCAGCCGTCCGGCGATCTTGTAGCTGACGGGCTGGTACGAGGTCCACCACTGGTCGCCCTGGATGTGCTCGGAGGCGGGCGAGACCTCGACAAAGCCGTAGCCGGCCGGGCCCAGCTGGTCGGTGCAGGCCTTGGCGACATCCGCGTACTTCCACTCGAACAGCGTGGCGGTGACGGTCTTTTCGCCGGGTGGGGCGGCCTGCGAGGACCAGGGCGCGACGGTGGCGAGGCCGGCCGCGGCCAGCACTCCGGCCAGCGCCCCGCCCAGCACACGGGAACGTTGCTGCATCTTGCGGCTCCTTCGTCATCGGGCACGGCAAAGCACACCGCACCCACGAGAGCAGCCACGCGCCAGGCCGCCATGGGGGGATTCCGGTATCGGAGCCTGCCGTTTGTCTCGCGGACACGTCAAGGCCTTCTGCAAGGCTTTTCAGTGAGTTGCGAAAGATGCTGCCGAGGACTCGTCCGGTCTTGCAGCAAGCAGCCCGGTATTGCGGCGAAGAGTCCAAGCGTGTCGCCTCAAGAGTCCAATCGGCCCTCTTGTGCCTCCGGCCCCCGGCCGACAGGGTCCTGACCGAGGTTCACACATGCCCCGGCGCACCACCGCTCCCATGGAGGATCGATGAACGAGGCACAACCGCAGAACCACGACCACAACGAGGCCGGCCCGAGCCGCCGTTCGGTCCTGTGGACCGCCGGTGCGGCGGGGGCCGGGCTGGGGCTCGGCGGGCTCACGGCCGGTCAGGCCGCGGCGGCCGCGCCCGGGGCGG